>JBBSGA010000181.1:0-11933 GCA_038254585.1 Chloroflexales bacterium
ATCGAGCTGGCCAGTGAGCGGTCGGCCTGCCACCTGGGGCACTAAGCGGACGGCGACGTACTCCCAGCCCTGGTCGACATACGGTTGGAGCACGGGTGCCAATCCCTTTGGAAATTGGTAGCCGTTCACGCGGAGCCAGTCGGCGAGGGCCTGCGCATCACGGGCGTCCAGCGTACTCACGTCGAAGGGGCCGAGCGCCTGGCGTTCGAGGAGGGTCACCGACGCTGCCCCGGTGGTGCCCGCAGGCATACCTCGGTTGAGCCACACTTTCTCCACGCGCACCAGCGGTTTGGTCAACGCCTGGAGGGTGTCGAAGAGGCGTGGATCGGCGAGTTTCACGGAGGCGCGTGCGGGCACCGGCAGGATCCAGGCTGCCTCCGGTGACTGCCCTGCGACGCCCAGCGCCATCACGATATCTTCTCTGCCACCATCCCAGCGAATGAGGGCACGCTCCTGGGCGACATGCGCCTCGCCTTCGTGGGGAAGATAGGCTCCGCAGCCGCAGGCAGCAGCCGCGGTCACGAGCAGCACTCCAAGCATACTGCCGAGCAGCATCAGGTGGCGGAGCCATCCCTGCATACGATTCATGGCCGTCGCTCCTCTCATCTCTGGCGATGTGAAGGCTCGTCCTGGTGTCAATGACGAACCACGGCTTACGTGACATGGCAAGACTTTTCCGTCGTTCGTTCCGAGGACTGTCACAGGTCGGCTTGAGAGCTCGTTGTTTTGGTCAGGGCTCCATAGCCGATGTCAACCGGCGCGTTTCTTCAAAGGGAAGCTGTCTACATCACAGACGTGCACCTGTTTGCGACCAAGCTCTGGTTTCCTTATCGAAAACGTCGGTACTGCAAGACATTCCTTTCCGCCTCAGTGCATTGCACCCTCAACGAGGTTACGGGACGACGTGCAGCAACTGGCGGGCCTCGTCTCCACGTTGGAGTGCGAAGCTGGTGATCTCGCGAGCTCGATCTAAAGACTCTGCGAGGGAGCGTCGGTGGAGCTTCTGGCAGGCGGCCTCCAGAGTCTCCTCATCGTTCTGCAGCAGGACTGGCAAGGTGGTTCCAACCCACGCGAGGCCGCAGCGTAGGGCAAAAGCAGCCGTATGCCCCAGACGAACCTGCCGCGGATCACCGGTCCAGCCGCAGGCGGCGAGTCCCGCGAGATAGCCGGCAAAAAGCTCACGGTCAACCACGGACGTTTCACCCGACGTTACATCGAAAAACGAGAGCCCACCAGCCAGGAGCGTCACTGCCTCCTCGCCGACTGCTCCCCGCCCCGCAAATGCCCAGTCAATCGCCGTCGCTTCGTCCTCCTTATCCCTGTCTGCCACGAGGAAGAGATTACGAACAAATATATCTCGGTGGCAAAAGGTCTGTGGCAGCTGATCGAGGGCATCCAGCAGCGTTTCTCGTTCCTCCCACACCTGCAGCACGCCAGCGGCAATCTCCATTGGCCACGCGCGGCGGACAAGAGGGTGGCCGAGATGATCGGGGAACGAGGCGAGATGGAGGCTGTGCCAGTCGATACATGAGCGCAACCACGATCCTTGGAGCCACGGCTCGATGGGGAGCACGCGCTCCGTGAGGTACGCACCGTTGAAGCGGCCGAGCCGCTCGCCGACAACCTGATAGCGGGCACGTGGCCAGTGCTTGGCATCTGCATCCATCAGCATTTCGAGCCAGAGCCAGATGCTGTCAGGCGGGCGGTCCTCGACCAGGAAACAGCGTGCAGCGCGCAGTCCAGGGGGCAAGTCGTCCAGAATGCCGGAGGAATACAGCAACGCCTCGCGTTTCCAGTAGTTCCATCCGCAGGGATCATCGTGCGCGGGTTGCCGTTCGGTCGTCTTCAGGACGACCGTCCACGGGACGACGTTCTCAAACATGCGCGCATGGCCGTTGACTTGGTAGACGCCGAAGCCGCCCATACCGTCGGTGAGCGGGGTGGTCTCCCAGTCGACGACCGTCGCAGTGTCGCAGCCCAGGATACCTCGAACGACACGTGTTAGATTGATCGGATCGATAGCAAGGCTCCGTTGTATGTCCGCCATGTACGCACTCCTCGTCCAAAGACGCGCGGGATCGCACGAACGCTGTTGCACCGTTTGTTGTGAGCAGCTACAGTCGCTGGTCCCACTGAGCGATTCCATCCCACCGCGAATTCCAGGTGGGCTGGTGCGCTCGGGCACAGCGGCACGCGGGCGCACGATCCATAGGGGCACATGAGCCGCGCAGCAGCTCCGCCGCGCAGGGCCGGACGGACCGGCGACCAGCGCTGCTCCCGTTGCGCAGGGCACGCGCCACCTGCTTCCTCCTGGATATCCGCGACAAGAGCGGCAGACGTGACGACATGGTCCGTGAAAGCGCCCCCAACAAACCGGCCAACCACGCCATGGAGCGACACACGCAAATGCTGACTGCTCAGGCTGAAGCGCTGCCACATACGATACGTCTGTACCATCCTGACCTCCTCGGGTAAACCTCCTGGCACACGTCTGTCGGCGTCTCAGCGCCTGGGAGAACTCTGCGTGTGCGCCGTGAGCCACTATGGCAGCGCTTCATAGACATTGTGGAACGGATCCTCGACCGGCATCCGGCGGATATCGGCGAACCCAGCCGCCAGACACAACTCGCGCAGCTTCGACTCGGGTAAGCCTGCCGTCCCAAGTCCCGCCCCACCTTCGGCTAACGACACCGTCATGCAATACAGCACGCTGTCGGCGTAGAAGAGCGCGCCCAGTGGCCCGCTATTCTGCTCCAGCTTGTCAGAGATACCGGGCTCGACGGCCACATAGCGGCCGCCCGGGCGCATCGCCTGCCGAATGGCGCGCAGCATCCCGGCCGGATCCACGGCATCATGTACCACGTCGAAGCTCGTGATCAGGTCATAGGTTGCCGGCAGCCCATGCGCGACATCCTGTTCCTCGATGCGCACGCGCTCCGCCACGCCTGCCGCTTCGACGCTGGCTCGCGCCTTGCGGACATTCAATGGGAAAGCATCAAAGCCTGTATAGCGACCGGTCGGGAACGCCTTAGCCAGGTTGATCAAGGCGCGTCCACGCCCGCAGCCAACATCAGCCACATCGCAGCCACGCTCAAGTAAC
This sequence comes from Chloroflexales bacterium, assembly GCA_038254585.1. Classification (GTDB taxonomy): domain Bacteria; phylum Chloroflexota; class Chloroflexia; order Chloroflexales; family Kallotenuaceae; genus JBBSGA01. The sequence continues at coordinate 3,101 of JBBSGA010000181.1, forward strand.
GCCTGGACATCCGGCAGGGTTGGGAGCCACTGCGATACCAGCATCTGGTCATAGACCGCGGCCGTTTCGCGGTCCTGCGTGTCAAACATACGGGGGTCAAACGCTGACATCGGCACCCCACCACCATGACGGAATGCCTGCTCGATCCCGTCGAGCACACCGAACAGCGGCGGCAGATTCTGGAACGCCCCGCCCAGAAACATCGGCGTTCCCTCGGCGGCGAGCACCTGCGCATGCTCCGGCGGCAATGTGAAGCGCCGATCAGCAGGTTCATAGGTCAGGTAGCCGGCGCAGAACAACGCGCTCAGCCACTCGCGCAGGTAGCGTTCGTTCAGGCCGGTGCGTTGCGCCAGCTCCTCGCTGGTCGCGGGTCCTGCCGCGTCGAGGTTCTTGAACAGGTCGAGCCGATCCCCGAGGGTACACATCGCGCTGATCAACGTTGCACTGAAATCGCCGACCACCTTGTTCATGAACGCTTCGGCCTTGGATTGATCAACGGTCGTGGTCATCATGCAGCTCCTTTGCTATCGGCAACGCTTCCTGGATGCGTCGCGTCTCCATCGGGGTCGAAGATGTAGCTCGGGCAGAGATAGGCCAGCTCTAGACCCGCGCGGCGCATGTTGCGGTACGAGGCGTTGGGGCGTTCCGCTGTGTCATTGCCCGTTTCCGTAACCACCCACCGCAGCCGAGCTCTGCGGCGTCCCGAATGCGCCGGGCGATCAGCGCGCCTTGCGCGCCCCGCCCACGGTAGGCCGGCAACGTCGCACCGCCTCCGAGCCAGCCGGCCTCGCCGTCGACGAAAAGCGCCCCAATCGCTACAGCACGGTCGCCATCGAAGGCAAGGTAGTGCCGCCAACCCGCCCGGCCGACCTGGCGCTCCGCCAGCGGCCGCCACGTTGTCGCCGGCGCATACTCCGGGATCTCAGCCAGAACATCCGCCAACGTCGCCGCCCGGGTGCGGTCAATCTGTTCGATCCGCAACGCCGTCGGAATAGACGGTGGCTCGGCCGTAGACCGATACAGCTTGGCGCCGACACTCGACCATGGGTGCTGGCGCGTGATCCCGCGTTTTTCCAGCCAATCGGGCAGGTCGGCCGGCGCCGCGGCCGGACTGAGCCGCACATGAAAGCCCAGCTCTTTCTCGGTATACCAGGCCATGATCTCGTCAAGCAGCGCCTCCGTCGCCGGCGCGGCGATGCCCAACCCGCACACCTGGTTATAGATCCGGCTCACCGGCGAGACCTCGCCGACCATGCGCACCCCGATCGCGCCGCCGAAATCCCGCGCTTCCATGGCGAGCCCCGGGGCGCTGCCCACCCCCACCGCCCGTGCCGTGTCGGCATATCCATGCGCCATAACAAGCTCCAGAACGCGCGCGCTTGGCACGGCATCTCCCTGCTGGGCAACGGGCTCGATCTCATCTGGATTGTGGGAGAAGATGATGGACGCAGCCATAGCGATGCTCCTTTCCCTGTGCCTGGTACCCGCTCGCATGCTGGGGTATCGGCGGGCATGGACCTACTATGCCACAGCCCCCCGCGCTGCCTATCAGGGAGATCCCTGATCTTCTGCCGCGGGCGGTGCGATCACACCCTGATCGCGGCTCCACATGGCGACCTGCGCGCGGCTCGTCAACTGGAGCTTGGCCAGAATATGGCTGACATGCGTCTCCACTGTCTTCTCGCTGAGCACGAGCGCCGCGGCAATCTGGCGGTTCGTCCGGCCGCGGGCGAGCTGCGCGACGATGTCAAGCTCGCGCGCCGTGAGCGGGAGCGATGTCGCCAGGGCCGGCGTGGCGGGAGACGGGTCGAGGAGCAGGCGCTCGCGCGCCGCGAGCTGGGTAATGCGCTCCAGCTCCGGCCGCGCGCCGATCGCGCTGAAGATCGTCTGGGCCTCGCGCAGCGCCGCCATAGCCAGCGAACGATCCCCGGCATTGCGCCGCCGGATCCGCACGACCGCCTGCTCGACCAGGACACGGCCGATCTCGTGCGGCCAGCCGAGGCGCTGCCAGCGGATACGGCTCGTCGCGAAGGCACTGGCCGCCGCTTCCCATTTCCCGGAGGCGCTCAGCACAAGGCCGGTCGTGAACGCGTCCAGCGCCGCCGCCGAATGCGCGTGCCGATCGCCTGATGGCAGCGCCGTGTACAGATCGTGGGTACGGGCCGCGTAATGCTCGGCTTTTGCGATATCTCCGGTGCGTGCGTAGAGCTCGGTCAGCGCGGGCCAGGACCAGAGCGGGGCGCGCCGATGTTCCCCCGCTACTTCGCCGGTCGCCCGCAGCAGATGCCCTTCCGCCTCCGCGAAGCGTCCTTGATCCAGCCGCAGCCGCCCGAGCCCATGCTGGGCCCGCATATCGATGCCCGCTTGCGCCTCGTAGGCATGCGGCGCGTGCTCAAGGCCATGCAGATAGGCGACTTCGCTCTGCTCCCACGCTCCAAGGCGCCGGTAGCAATGACCCACCTGGATGTAATTCCATGACAGGGCAGCCCGTAGACCGAGGCGACGTACCAGCGCCTCTGCCTCGCCGCAGGCCGCGAGGGCCATGCGATAGCGTCCATGCAGCCAGTGGAAGTGCGCCTCGCACTGTGCAAGGGTGACGGCTTCGTCGAGACAACCGCTGGCGGCGATGATCGCGCGTGCACGCTCGAAGAGCATGGTTGTCCGCGCCGGATCGAGCGGGAGCCACCAGACGGCCAGCCACAAACTCGACCGCGCCGCGATGTCCGGGCGCGCCGCCGCTTCCGCGGCCGCCAGCGCGCCTTCCGCGTGCGCGCGCTGCGCGACCCAATCGCCGCGCGTCGCCTCAAGTCCCACCAACGTCTCCTCCGCCTCCGCGAGGCCGCCATGCTGCTCGGTCGCCTGAAAGAGCGCGCGTGCCTCCAGCACCTGCTGGTAATCGTTATCCGAAACGATCTGCTGGATTGCCTGGTTGACACGCGCCGCGACCAGCAGCGTGGAGGCGCGCTCGATCGGATCGGCGGTATGCGTTGGCGCTGCCTGGGCCAGGCCGATCTGCTCGGCCGCCTCCGCATAGTCGCCGGCGTCGAGCAATGCCACGGCCAGCTTGCGGTGAAGTCCCGTCACCCCACCGTCCAATGCCGCGCGATAATAGTCGATGGTGCGCCGCGTCTCGCCGATGCGCGCCGCCATATCGCCGGCCAGCGCGAACAGCGTCGCGCGCGGCGGCGTGCCGGCTGGCGCTATGCCCGCCGCCGCGCGGGAATGCTGCTCGGCCGTGGCAAAGGCGTGGCATCCGGCGGCCTCCTCGGCGGCGCGTCGCAGCGCCGGCAGCGCCCGTTCTGGTGCCGCCGAGCGGAGCCAATGGCTTGCCACCACCGCCGCGTCGACCCGCGCGGCCAGATCCGCCTGCTGCGCCTCAAGCGCCTCCGCGATGCGCCCGTGCAGGTCACGTCGCTCAGGCGGCAACAGCATCCCGAGCACGGCTTCCCGCAGCAGCGTGTTGCGAACCGCATAGCTCTGGCTATCGCCGGCACGCGGGCGCAACATCTGCTGGCCCACGAGCTCGCGCAGCCAGCCCAGGAGCGTGGCCGTATCCACGCCCACGACGGCGCGGAGCAGGTCGAAGTCCGCCGTCTGCCCGATGCCCGCCGCGATCCGCAGCAGCGCCTGGGCCGATGCCGATAGCTGCTCAATCTGATCCAGCAGCGTCCTGGTCAACGTCTGGGGGAGGAACGTGTGCTCCCAGGTCGTGCCCGGCCCGTGGTCGAGGGTATCCTGCAAACGCGCTGTTCCCGCCAACAGGCGCAGCAGCTCTTCGGCGAAGAACGGATTGCCACCCGTGCGCAAATGGAGTGCCGTCAGGAACGCCGGGGAGACCGGCTGCTCGGCGGGCAGCACGGCCCGGACGAGCGCGTCGAGCGCATCGGCCTCCAACGGGTGAATCTCTAGGCGGCTCACCAGGCGCTCCTGCTCCCACACCCCGATCGCACGCAGCATCCACGCCGGCATGATTTCGCTGTTGCGGTAGGTGCAGACGATCAACAGGGGCTGCTGCGGAGCGCCCCGCGCCAGGTAAGTCAGCACGTCGAGGCTCAGCGCGTCGGCCCACTGGATGTCCTCAAGCAGCAGCACGACCGGCCCACGTCGCGCCAGGGCGGCCAGCAGCTGGTAGACCGCTTCCCGCAGCCGCCCGCGCTCGGCCGCCGGTTCCAACGGCGGCGATGGACGGCTTTCCGGCAGCAGCCAGCCGATATCCGGCAGCAGCTTGATCAGCTCGGACGCGAACGGCCGCAGCAGGTCCAAACGTGTGTGCTCGTCGAGGTCATGCACCAGCGCGCGGCAGGCACTCACGACAAGGCCATAGCTCTGATCGCGCTCGGCCGCCGTCGCCCGTCCCTCAATCCACCGCGCGCCCCGCGCCACGGCCAGCGCGCGCAGCTCACGGCACAGACGGCTCTTGCCGGTCCCCACATCGCCGGCAATCGCGACAAACTGCCCGGCACCCCCGAGCGCCAGGTCAAGCAGCTGGCTGAGCCGCGCGATCTGCGGCGCGCGTCCGACCAGCACGGGAGTGGGAATACGGACGTCGATCATAGAGTGCCCCTCGTTCACATCACAGGACGACGCCGCAACGGTCTCCATCCGAGTTGCTTGGATGCGCCGTGGGGTTCGATCCGTCCGGCCTCTGCCTCGAGCGATAGGAGCTGCCTGGCCCGTGCAGTGGAAGAGGCGCAGGCTTCGCGATGGGTGTCGACTCAGCCGGGGCGCCGACATAGAGATCCGTGAATCGCGGGTCAGCCCTCATTTTGCCGACGTAGAGCCGGGGCGACAAAACAGTGATGGTCCAATAAAGGGCGCCATATGGGAACTCCCATACGCATTAAGCTAAGGGCTTTGGTCCCAAGGTAAGGATCAAAAGAAGGTGTCAAGAACCACGTTCCTCCCATCTACGGCTGCAAGAGCGCCAAGGTATTGCTCGATGCGAGATGGCGAGCGTTGTTCGGGCGCTTCGATACGTGCTGATTCGTCGGCCTGGATGGTCAGATCATGCCGAACCCACGCTCGAAAACAGATACTGTAGGCGTTGACAGGCGATCAAAACCCTTAGCTTAATGCGTATGGGCGCCATATGGGAACTCCCTTCGTCGCGCAAGCATACCAAAAGCCTACCACATGTAGCGAGCGTCGCATATGCGCTTTCGATCTCGTCCCGTCGTTTTGAGCAAGAATCCCGTGTGCTATACATTTTCAGCGGGCCGCCTGATCGAGGCGGGCCAGATCGCCCGTAGGATGCGGAAATTCAGTCTGCTCATCAGGTCGGCATAAAGGTACGACAGGCTCTGTTCACCCGATGGGGGTTAATGGTGGAGCATGATACACGTTTGGTCATGCACAAATTTGGACGCCCTTTCGGCACGATACGGGCTGATTACGGCGTTTGTAGAACGCGTGAATTTGACCATTCGGCAAGGCGTGGCCGTGCTAGCACGACGGACATGGGCGACAGCGCAGGCCGCACCGTCCCTTCTGGCCCATCTGGAGTGGTCGCGCGGTATTACCACTTTGTCCGGCCCCACGCGTCGTTGCGGGTGCCACTCGCCCGACCAATCGAGCGAGGTGGGAAGCGCAAGCCACCTCGCTACCTCCAGCGGACACCAGCGATGGCCGCTGGACTGACAAGTTGGCGCTGGAGCGCGCGAGAACTCCTGCTAGTGCCGCTGCCACCAGGACCCCTTGGTACCGGCTGACGGGGATGAAATGGAGCCCAGAAGGCTCCATTCGTGTTCAAGACGCGGTTGGGCAGTACGACCGATCACGTTTGACAGTGATCCTGAGGCAAGATCAGCCGGACAATGACTGAGAAGTCGGTCGAGACGAGTTTGACGACTTATCCACCATGTTCAATTGGAGCACCGATGGCGTGGTCGCATGACATGACCATGCTGCTCGATGACGATTTGCTCGCCCAGTTCGTCATGCCGGATGAGCGCCTGACGCATCTGGTCACGATGCTGCTCCCAGACCAGGGTGCTGCCCTCGATGTAAGTGAAGAGAAAGGTGACGGTGCCGGTCGGTAGATCGGACATCAGGTGCTTCGGGTAAACAGACGGCTGATGTGTGCTTCTCCCTTATACCATACTGCGGCTCCAACCGATAGCTTCGGGTGTGTGGGCATACTCTTGTCGAGGACTTCTCACTCAAACGACGGAAACAGGAGTGCTTCGTTTTCGGTCCTTCGTCGGCGTACCAAATTATACGAAGGAACTGGCTGGCCGCACCAGTTTTTTGTCACTTTCAACGATAAATGGCGGTGAATCGGCTCTTGTCCAATTTACGTGATTAAGGGCGGCAACGCCTGTGGTGGGCTGCTCAACAAGCACGATCGCACCCAAGTAGGGAAGTCGATTCACGCAAAGTGGCCAAGAGCCGTGAATCTTCAGCGCTATTTGGCGTGGCGGCTGAATCATGCAGCGACTAAATGCTTCCAAGCAATAGCTGCGCAAGCGGCTTTAAGCCACTGGCTACCTGCCTACTCCTCCAGGCGAGGGAAGTGCGGCGCTCTGCGGCACAATCTCACTGGAAGCATTTCGGGTGACGCGTCAGCCTTTCCATGCAATTGCCTCACCCCAGGCTTCAGCAGCGAAGGCCGTCTCATCCATTCCCCATCTACGGAACATCGCACCCATTTGCTCGAGCGATCGGCGATCGGTAACGTTGAGGGCGATGAGCGGATCCGCAAACGCGGAGCTGGTACAGTAATTCGCGAGAAAGGCTGCCACCGACTGCCGAGCCTCGGGAGTTGAGGTCCAACAGTCGTACGATGCCGACGCAACGATGCGGGAAAACCCTGCTTGATGGAGGGCCGCGACCTGGTTGCGACCGAAGTGCAGATCACCACCAGTGTGCTGGAGCAACTGCTGGAACAGCGCGAAGAAGCCCTGAATGAGCGGCTCGTCGGGGGCCAGTAAGAAGCCACCCCAATCCCCGTGGCGACTGCCGAGGACGCCACCAGGTCGGAGCACACGATACATTTCCCGGAAGGCTCCTGTTGGGTCCGCGAGGTACTCCACCACTCCGTGGATGAATACGGCATCGAAGGAATTGTCAGGAAAGGCAAGGTGCATGATATCGCCAAGCTCGACATGCACATTCAGCACGGTGCGCTGCGTGATAAGCTGCTGGGCCTGGTTGATATGCGCTGGGTCAATGTCAATGCCAATCACTTCACCCGGGTGGACAATGGCGGCGAGGTCGGCTGTAATCGAACCAGGTCCACAGCCGCAATCGAGCAAACGCATCCCCGCACGCAGATAGGGTAAGAAAAAGGTGGCATGGGTGGTCGCGCGACGTTGGCTCAGGAAGTCGGTGGCATCGGACGTATACGCAACCTGGTATGTATCGCGCTGAGGGACTGAGCGATCAGACATAGCGATCCTCCCAGACGTGGTACGGGGGCATCTCTCATCAGGTGAGGACGCCGAAGCACGCATACTATAGCATGGGGTTGTGGACGTCCCAGATCGCGGCGAGGTGGTATCCACGAGTTGCTCAAACCTCGTCCCCGGCTGACGAAAACCTACGGTGAGCATTAATTGCGAGCGAGCCCGGAATGTGTCAAGTACTTTGGGCTCTTCGCCACTTTGCGTGAAACGGGCAAGAGAATCCCGGAACTTGGGCCCATGTACCAACAAATCGTTGGAACAGGAACGAATTGGAAGCCTGTTTTCGCTCCCAGTGGAGGCAATATCACGAGCTTTGATCGTCGATCACGCACAGTGGCGAAGAGCCGTACTTTGGGCTCTTCGCCACTTTGCGTGATCAGATCAAAAGAATCCCAGAACAAGGGTCTATACATCGCCAAATCTCCTGAATGGGGCCGTCCGGAGGCATGTTATTCGTTGCTGGTCAGCACCGCATCCCAAGCTTCGACCCCTGATCACGCAAAGTGACATTGGTGGCGAATCCCCTCCTTTGTCTAGGCAGCCGCCCGATACAGTTGTGCAAACGGTGACAGCTGCGTCTTCGCCTTTGGCACTCCCGCCAACCAGCTGAGCAACCGGATAATATTCAGTGCCGCTCCGGTCATCAAATGGTCCAGATGTGTTTTGCCCATCCCAATGTAGCGGGAGCGACGAACCTCACATGTACGAACCGCTTGCGCCAGCGTTCCCTCCACTCCCGCCCGCTTGGCATACTCCGTCTTGAAGTCGTCCGTGTGCTCGCGGGCTCGCCCTGCTTGCAAAGCTTCATATTGAGCTTGCGGGCGGATGGAGATCGTCCTGCGCGGCGGTGTTGATCGTGTACACTTCTCATGACTCGGACACGCTCGACACTCGCCACCGGCAAACTTGATCTTAATCACCTCATTCTTGACCCGGTCGAGGGCTGGTGTCCAACTCATACTGACCTTTCCCTCCGGACAGATCGCCTGTTGATGGGCCCAGTCGATGGTAAAGTCGCTGGCTGCGAACCCCGTCTTCTCTTTCGCCTGCCCTGGGCTGTCGTTTGAGCAATTGGCCTGGGTCGCCGATTGGTACGTCCGTGACGAAGGCTACATGCGGGCGCTGGCCGAGATCATTAATCAGCACCATCTCCTACCGTTCGCCACCAACTGGGGTGATGGGTCCACCTCCTCGTCGGACGGGCAGCGCTATCCCATGGGCGGACCGCGCGAAGCGACGGGGCGGGTGATTGCCAAGTACGGCCGCGATCCCGGGGTGCTGGTGTACACGCATCTCTCCGATCAGTATGGCCCCTTCCACGTCAAGGTGATCAACACGACGAGTGGCGAAGCACCCTATGTGCTGGACGGGTTGGGTAGTGTAAACTGGTTTCTGTAAAAGTGGTGGAACCAAGAACCTGAACCAGCAGG
>JBBSGA010000182.1:0-11918 GCA_038254585.1 Chloroflexales bacterium
GCAAGATGGTGCGGAAAAGACATCCGCAGCAAGATCGAAAGAGGCTTGTACCTGGCTTCACAATTAACCCGAATGGGTTAATGAGAATTTTACATGTTTATGTCAATGACCACGTGCAGATTGATTTTTCGCACCATACGGGCAGACCTGGCGGGCGAGCTCGAAGATGCCGAAGCGGCTAGCGACGGTGACCGGCTCGTGGCCGTCGGCGTGCACCGGCTGAGGGGGGAAAAGAGTGGCGGTGGTGCTCCGTGAGCTCAGCGTCGATGACGTCCCATTGAGCTTGGAGCGTGCGACGAAGGATCGCGTTGCCGGTTTCCTGCGTCGTCGTTTCGAGTTCATCGAGAGCTGTCTCCGCCTGCAACGCAGCGACATCGGCGGTCGGGAGGTCGAAGGCAGCAAGTTCGGTCATCTGGTCCGAGGCGGGATCATCGACGCGGCAGATCAAGACACGAATATGACTCATGGAGCGCTCCTTGGTCAGGATAGTGCCGCCATGCTAACACAGCTAGGGCTGGAACCGCACCAGGACTTGACCCAACGCTTATTCGCGCTAACCGATCTCGCGGACCTCTTCACGCGCCACTTTCTTGCGGTGCATCCTGACGGCTGCCGCGTCGATGCTGTCAGCGCTGATCAGAATACGTCCGCGCGCATCGCGCTCGACCTCTTCAAGGAGGTTTTCTCCCAGCATGCGGCGAACCGTCTTTCCAGAGACGGCCAAAAGCTCGGCGGCTTCATCGATCGTCAGTGGTGGTCGATTGGACACGGCTTACCTTTCCAGACACTGTATAGGTCACGGCCGCTCGTCTGCAGCCAGGTCAATGGCTCCCACGGCGCTGGATCAGGCTCTCTCGAGTCAACAGTGCGCCGCAGCTGGGACAGTGGGTGATGGGCGGTGGTAGGGTCGGGAGCAGCTCCGCGTAGTACAACGGTCCGTTCGGCAGCTCGACAACCCAGATCATCCGCCCACAGCTATGCGTGTAGCGGGTGCGCACCCGTCGCTCAGGCGAGAGGTCATCATGGGCGGTGGATGGCGGTGGCGGCGTATCGTTCATGGTGCTCGTCTTCCTGGGCGCCGTTGGTCATCCATACTGCTTGAACGCCGTTTCGGTTGCTGCACTGATCTGGCTTACGATGGTCGACAGACGCTCGCGCTGAATGACGGTCAATGACAGTCTGATTTCCCGTTCGGTGTTTCCACGTCGTGCATGGACTGCCACACCGGAGAATTCATTCGGATCGGGGTCCCCTTTGTCAGCAAAGAACTCAACGCGCCAGGCGGTGCGGGGATAGGCCTGGATGAGCGCAGCACGTAGTCGCTCGCAGACATCCTCCCAGGTAGATATCTTCATGCTTCTGTTCTTTCTGGGGGGTGCGTTGCTGCCTGTGCCGCGCTAGGCTTGCGCCGCCTCTACCATCCTGAAGTTGTAAGCCGCAGTGGCAACCCCACGACGGCTCACAATGACCGCCCAGTTGTGCCGCGTCGTATGGTAGACCTGGCAGCGCACGTCCCCTGGATGAGCGTGTCGACGTTGCCTTCTGGATCGTGTTGCCAGTCCATGTGTCTACCACGGCTCTACGATCAGTCCGAGGACGTTGCCAAAGTGTGCATCGCGGGTGGCCACCGGTAACCGGTGCTGGAGCGCGCTGGCGGCGATCCAGATGTCGTTGTCGGGGATCGGCGTGCCTTGGCGCTGGAGTTGGTACTTGATGGCGCCGTACTGCTCGGCGGTGACCCGGTCGACGTCGAGCACGATACTGTTGGCGATGAGCACCTGAATGTTGCCCAACTCCGTGGACGTGAGCGCAGCGCGATGGGCCCCGTGATGCAGCTCACCGAGGACCGTCGCCGGCACCATCGTTTGGACGCCGGCTAAACGCTGGAGGATGGCCGCATTCCGGCGGAGCGCAGCCACCGCGACCGTGGTATCGAGGAGCACGTGCCGGAGACTACCAGTCATGCGGGTCGATCGTTTCGCAGTCTTCCTCGATCGCCCGCTCCATCGCGTCGAGCGCCTCAGGCCGGATCGGATCGAGCGCTTCCAACGCGACGACCAGTGGGGAGCGTGCTGGTGCCGGCTGGTCCAGAGGGCGCACGCTTTCCATGGTGGGCCGAGACGCAGGATCCAGCGTACTCAGTTCCTCGATGAGGCGTTGCCGCTCGTCAGGCGGCAACTGGCGGGCCGCTTCGAGCACGGTTTCATAGACTGCTGTGGCCATGGTTTTCCCCTCAATGCTGCGCGGCTCGGCTCGGCGGTAGCGCTTCCCGCTGCGCCTGCTGCAGCTTCTTCGTCGTGACGCTGGTCGTGTAGACACCAATGCCTTCGAGCGTCGGATCATAGGCCGGAAATCCCTCGACGATCAGCACGTCCTCCGGATCGCGCAGCGCCTCGCTCACCTTCGCCCACTGCTTGGGCGCGATATAGACCGTATAGGACGTCGATGTCTGCGGCGGGGCTGGCAGGCCTTTGGGCGGGGACGGGACCTTGCTGTTCTGCATGGTGGTCATGATGTAGCCGGCCTTGACGTTGGCAATGGGGCCGGGCCGCCCGATCAGCGTGATCTTCACAGTGCGTACCTCTCCAGTGGTGTTTGGGATGGCCGTGATCTGTGGGGGTGTCGTCGTTGCTGCGTGTCTAGCTTGGGTTGCCGTTGCGGGCGCTGAGGAACGAAGATGGCGGCACGGTCTTTGGCTGAGATGCGATCCTTCACGAGGTGAAAGAAAACACCGCCGGGGGTGCGCCGCCGGCTGCCATCGGGCAGCAGCATGCCGCCCTGCGCCTCGATCTGCTGCGTTTCCTGGAGCAGGCTCATGGCGGGATCAGGCCCCAGCCGCAAGACAATCCGCCGGATCTGTTGGATCGGCCCGGGCTGCGTCTCCCCCAGCTGCCGGGCAATGATCAGAACGCGTTCGCGCGTGTCCACGGGTTGGGTCATACGCACCTTTCCGGTAACTCATTCCGTCCGATCGTCGCCATCGTCGCCTCCCCGTTCCTCCTCGTCCGCTCCCTCGTGCGCGTCATCCGCCGGGTGACAGTCCGCGGCCCGTGGCCGGCCGCAGAGTGCAGCGCCTGACGTGGCGATACGTTGCGGATATCTGCCGCGGCGGGCGCGTCGATGTACTTCTCGTCTGGCCGGTCACCGTTCGTCATGTCGAGATGCTAGGGACGTGCTTTAATTTGGGCAGAGCGAGCCCTGCCAGCTTCGCTAACCATGAAGCCCTGCGGCCCCTGTACCGGTGTAGTATACCCACGCTGATGCAGCCTCCGAAATGCAGTCTCAACATCGGCGGTTAAGGTGAGCGCACTGTCTGGTAGTCCACCGTGTGATAAGAATGCAGTACCCTGCGCGGTGTACACACGCACGAATGCACTGTTTGGCGTGCGTTGATCAGCCTCGACGAGAGTAATAAGCAACTGATCCTCAGTCACGGCTTCTCCTTACCTCGGGCGGCGACGCTGGACACGCGCTCACCGTTGGTCATCACCCATACTTCCCGGCGTCGACGTCGGCCGAGACGCGCAGATACTCCTCGTGCGTCCGCTGGGCGAGTTGCTCAGCCTCGCCGCTCCGGGCGCCGGCGCGGAGCAGTGCATCACGGCAGATGTTGCGCGCGCCATCAGTGTCCGTCACGTTGAGCGCGGCTAGGTAGGTATGCTGCGCAAGGGACAGACGATCGGCCGCGTCGAGTTTGTGCCAGTACATCGGCCTACCTCACGCTGTATGCACCCGCGAAGAGCCCGAGCACAGTACCAAGCAGTTCCAGAAACCACAGTGTGATGATGACGATCAACACAATAACCAGTACGAGGAGGGTCGTCAGATACCTATCTTTGCTCACCGCCATACACCTTCCGATCCAGGGGCGCCACCAATTACCGTTCGTCATGTCGATCTGCGGCGTACTCGTCGAAGAATTGCTTCTGGCGCCGCCGAATGTCCAGCCCTAGAGCGTGTGTCACCTCCAACAACAGCGCCTGCAGCGCTTCGATCTCGGTATCGGAGTAGTCGTCGAGGTGATCCGTGATCCACCGTAACCGCGCCATGCCCTCGACGAGCGTCGCCTCAGCTTCCTTCATTGGACTCCCTCACGACGCTATGCAGCCTGTAGTGTGCGGAAATAGCGTCCAAGGCTCCGGGAAGTCATAAATTACCTTCCATCGTTCGCGGGTGCTCACGCGAAAGTAGTATGCTTACCAGCCTTCACCACACCCGGATGACGTTTTCGCACATTACACGATCCGTGCTACGTCTTGACGAACGCATCAAGGAACCTTCCCCAGCTGCAGTCGCGTGCGAATTGCAGCTGCCCGTAGGCGGGCGAGACAATACCGACCAACGGCATGTAGATCGAGAGCCCATACACCGATGGTTCTACAGCGGCTGTTGCCGGATTGGCAGGCAGCAAGGTACGCGCGGTTTTTGCCACGACGCTCGTCGTTCTTCCGCCCGGCGCAACCACACATGTGGCCACCACGAGCGGCGTCGGTGCAGCCGGATCAAGCAGCTCGCCCACCTCGCGCGCAGCCGCCTCCACTGCCTCGTCCAGGCCCACCGAGGCCAACAGTCGGCCGAAATGGCCGAGGTCAATGTACTGCTCGTCGCGGAACTTTTGTACCTGTCGCAGTGATGGCATCAGCGACCGGTTATAAAAGGCCGAGCTGGTCAGTCCCAGCGTCAAGCTGTCGGCCAGCCGGCAAAGCGCAGTCATGAGCGGGGGCAGCTGCGACAGGTCCAGCGCCGACTGCGTCACCGTCGTTGTCGACCGCCGCTCATCGTAGTACCGGGCGTAGGTTTCGACGATCGTCCGGGCTAGTCCTGCCGCTGACATCTCCGGCTCGGCTACCACTGCTGCGAGGATCGCCGCATACGACCAGCCATCCTCCGGCTCCACCTCCTGCGATCCGACCATATAGTCGCACGCATGCTGGACCTGCGCCGCGACTTCGACCATGTTCATTAAGCAGGCGTCGAAGCCGATCAGATCGAGCTTGCGCCCGTTACGTGCCGCGAGCACCTGATCCAAAACGCTCTTGAGCTCCGTGTTGTCGAGGAAATCCTTGGAGGTGTCATCGAAGAGGATGGCGCGAACGGAGCCTGGCTGCCGCAGAATGTTCTGAATGGACGTGGCGAAGAGCGAGCGGCCCAGGCTCCGCTGGCTCACTCCTCGCACGAGGCTGCGCGGAAGCTCCTGCGCGCTCAGGCCCACCTGCTGCCCGAGCGCATAGAGATCGTCGTCCTTCCAGCCTGCGCCATGGTTCCAGAGAATGAGGGCCGTCCGCTCGGCCGGATACTCGTTCATGCCCCACCGGATGAAGTCCACGAGCGACGCCGGGTCGCCAGTGTTCGTCTCAGGCAACTCGAGCACGACGTCGTTGTCCAGCAAGGGCTCGCGTGTCAGGTAATAGCGGCGAGTGACGCTGTCGCTCATTTTGTCCAGCTGCGCAATAACCTGGACCTGATCGGTCGATCCGACGGCCTTCATCTCCACCAAGTCACGCACGGCGGCGTCCTCCAAATTGTTGTCGCCAGCCATGTAGGCCATGATCGTCCACTCTTTGGTCATAGCCGCTCCTCTGCTGCCTGCAAGCACGATCCTCGGGCTGCGGTGGCCTATTGGCCCGCAGGCCGTAGGTAGCGGGTGCTCATCCAGCCCTCGACGGTTCCGCTACGCACCTTGACCCAGGTCCGGTCGTCGGCGTCAACAGGTTTTTGACAGAGCACGTCGACGAAGCTACCTTGGCGCAGCTGGCCAACCTCCCGGGAGCTTCGGATCGGCTCAGCCCGGATAGCCAGGGCCTCGACGTCGACCACGACTGCTTTGAGGCAGACATCACCTGCCGCCGAAGTGGGTGCCGCAGGCGACGGTGCAGCCTGCCGCGCGCCCGCTCGTATCCGGACTCAGCACCTCAAACTGCGTCTGGGCACGTGCCAGAGGTCCACCATCGGCGACAACCAGATACTCGTTGTCGGCAACAGTGTTGACACCGATGCTGTAGATCGCGCGCCCATGCTCGTCCACCATGATTGCCGGCACCGTCGTCGCATAGCTCCAGCAGCTGTCGCCGCCGCACGTAGCCGCCTCGGCGCGGCGGTAGAGATGGAGCGCGACGCGTTGGTTCGACCGGAACCCGGCAAGCTCGATCTGGTTCGGTGGGTAGCCGTTGATCGCTGCAACCATAACCTGCGGCCGAGCGGCAGGCGCGAGCGTAAAGCTGGCTTCGGCCGTCGACCCTCCCTGTTTAATGGTCACGCTCGAGATACCAGGCGCGTCGAATGCTCCGGTGGCGACCGTGATTCGTCCGCTTTGCCGTGAGAGCACCATCGGCGCGGGCATAGTCGGATCAGCACGCGTAATCTCAGCCTGGATCTCCTTCCCGCCCGCGAACCCCTCGATGCAGATGGTGAACGTCGAGGCGGTCTCGACGGCGCCAATCAGCATGTGCGCGCCGGGACGCAGTCGTTCGCCGAGGCATCCCTGCTCAGAAGGTGCGTACGGCAGCTGACTGGAAACGCCCGGAGGAGGCGTATCCTGCCTGTCCAGGAGATTTCCCTCCATCGCGCTAATGCGAAAGGTGCCTTCCAGAGGATGCTGCCGCTTCACGGGCGGATTGGTCTCGATCGCATAGCCGCCCCACGGCTCATCCGGTGTACTCTGTACGGTCTTGATCGCCTCGCCCTGCCCGTCCATGTCGACCGTGCCAAGTGCCGCGGCGTAATCGAAAATGGACTGGCCCGTACCAATATTGAGGAGCAAGCCGTGCGAGCGATAGAGATGGACCTCCACGTGCTGATGCAGCTGAAAGCCGGCCAGGAGAATTTGCAGCATTTCGCCGGGACGGATCGTGTCGGGCCACGCCGTAATGGTAGGCGCAGAAGCAGAGTCCACGGTGAAGGCGCCGGTCAGCGTCCGCGAGCCATCACTTGCGCCGATCCGATAGACCCCACGCGGCTGGCCCGGCAGAACTGGGTGCTGAAGCTCTTCTTTGGCGGCGGGGACGCGATAGTGCTCAACGCTACCGTCAGGCGCCGTGATGTCGAGTGACACTTCGGCCTCCGGAGCGAAATCGCCGAACACCAATGATAGGATGTCGGCGACGTGGAGCTTACAGTTTTCCGCGTCTGCCTGCGCTCTGCCACCGGACTCACCCAGCACGCATTGTAAGGTTGTGCCGGCCGGATTGTAGAGGGCGAGTTGCGAATCCAAGCTGCCGGGCGGTACGTCCTTGCGCTGAAAAGGGCTACCTGCCGGCGCTGGTGTGACGCCTGGCATCTCCGTTTCGGCGGCAGTATCGCCCAGACCCATAGATCCGGGCGTCGGGTCGGCTTCCTGCGTAACGAACGTCACGGTGGCCGCGGCCGTAGGCGGTGGCTCGACGCGGGTTGTCGGCGAGCCGTCCACCGTAGTGGTCGGCGCCATTCTGCAGCCGAAGAGCAGCGCGGCCAACATGAGAGTGCTCGCGAGTGATCCGAGCGTACCCATGACTTCTCCTCCCCCCAGTCGTTCCCGATCAACTGGGACTGTGAGGTCTGTGCTACCTTTGTCAGCCTGCTGCCCATGGACGGCGCCAGGGCGCGTACTGCGGGCTGTTCAGGGCCGAACACGAGCTGGTGTAGCCAGGAGCCGTCGGACGTCTGGAGCAGGCCGTGGCGTGGCGAGGAGGCGCCGCATGTCTGGAACGCGAAGTCGCTCCAGTGGTATCAGCCGCGTAGCGGGGGTGACGTCGAATCTTCCCCTGAACCCCGCCTGTGGGACAGTCACGACGAGGTAGCCACCAGGCGGATCATCGAACCGCGTCGGCAGCACAGCGACTGCTTCGCCATGCTCATCGGCTCTCGCGGTTGGCAGCGTCGCCGCGTAGGTCCAGCACCCGATGAGACATATGTCTGGCCCGGCGGCGCGGTACAGGTGAAGCCCAACTGTCGTGTTGGCCTCGAAGCCGGCGAGACCGAAGCGGAAGCTGGAGCCCGGCGGGCCGCTCTCCGTCAGGGCTACGATGCGGCGCTCGTTCGATCGCTGCACCATAAACGTGGCGTGTGCCTCGAGTGGAGGCTGTCGCGCGACCACCGTGTACGTCCCCGTCGGATCGCCCGGTGCCGGCGTCCACCACAATTGCGAAATTCCACGATCATCCGTGGCAACGCTCCTCGTCACGACAGTCCCATCGGCCTGCGTGACCTGCACGTCGATCGCCTGGTTCGCAGCAAAATTGACGAAGCAGATGCGGCCCGGCTGGAGGATCTCAACGGCAGCGGGCGGGAGAACGCGCGGGTCCGGCGTGGCGCCGTCTGAGAAGCATGGAGAATAGGAATAGGTCGTCGTCGCCAAAGGTAATGTCTGGCCCAGTCCCTCCGGCACATCGTGGCGCTTCAGGGCACTCTCGGCGTCCGTAGCCTGCACCTCGGTAGGGCCAACCGATGGCAACTGCGTCTTGACGCCGCCGCTTGGAGCCTCGGGGGTGCCTGCCGACAGAGCGTCAACCACGGGCAGGCTTGCGAGGTCGCCGGGGCACGTGACCAACGTGCGCGCCGCGCTGACCCACCCGTTCATGCTCTCCCCCTCAACCTTGAGCCAACCGTCGTCCGAGCTTTTCCCCCGCACCGTGAGGCTCTTGCCCTCGGGTAATCCAGCAAGCACCGCCGAGCCCGTCGTCGGACCGCTACGCAGATTAAGCCCGCTCCCGCCGATCACGACACACTGCATCGTGCCTGACGAGGATGTCTGTTGTTCGCCGATTGGCGCTGTCGTGCCTGTCTCGGCCGGCACTTCGGGGCGTGATGGGCCCCCGCAGCCCGCCAGCACCAGAAGGAGCGCTATGATGGCGACGTATTTCATGAGCCGGTCCTCTCGCGCTGCAACTGCTGGCGCAATTGCTCGTATTTGTCCCGGTGATCCGGATCGAGCCGGATCGCCTCGGCATAGGCACTATCGGCCTGGCTGTAGTCTTTTAGTCGCCCGTAGATGTGCCCGAGCATACGGTAGCATTCGGCTTGCAGCACGGCTCGGCGCGTGGTTTCGATGGCCTTACGATATTCGCCGGCTGCGCGCTGATATTTGGCGGCCGCCCCGGGTTCGTCCTGCGAGGGCAAGTACACGACCGCGAGGTTGGCATGTGCCTCTGCGGCGCGTTCCTTGATCCGCTGGTTGCCATGCTCATAGTCGTCGATGACCTTGCGGAACTCGGTTTCTGCCTCCTTCCAGCGCGGCTCTACCAGCGCCTGGCTCAGGCACACGTATGTGCGGCCGAGCGCAAAGGCGGTTTTGGCTTGAATGTCCGATTGGGCAGGCTGTTCACGCGCGGTCAACGCGCTCTGGTACCCGCGAATAGCTGCCTGGAGTCCCGCAACGTCGATGCTGCCCTTCTCACAATCCTTGTGCGATCGCTGGAAGAGCACCTCGGCGGCTCCCAGGCGAGCCCGCGCGTACTCGGGATCGATCCGCAGTGCATGATCGTAGTAGGCCTGCGCGGATGTTAGGTCGTGCAGCTGGCCGGCGGTGTTGCCCATGAACAGGTAGAGGACGTCTTTGCCGTCGCGCTCATCCCAGTGCGGCGTCTTATCAGCTGCCTGGAAATAGGTCGCGGCCTTGTCGAACTGGTCGATCGTATAGTAGCCTAGCCCAATTACAAACTGCGTGAGGGCGCGAGTGCGCGCCTCGAGCGACTCGCTCAGCCCTTTTGCCAGGACTGGATTGCGGGTGACATCTCCGAGGGCCTCTACGTTCGACCCGTACTGGTACTGGCCGACAAGCTCCTCGGCATTCTGCAGCGTCCGGCTCGACAGGTAGAACTCCGGCCTCAAGCTGGTCGCATCCGTGTCGTGGGCCAGGTTGCCATAGACGATCACATCCATGTTGTAGGTGCTGGCCAGCTCGACCGCGGACTGGGCGCGCGCTGTGCCGGTCGTCCCCTTGATCGATCCGGTCGTATCGGGGCCGCGCACCTGGATGTTGAAGCCTTGCAGTGCTCCCGACGCCTTCAGCGATTTGACCTCGTCGTCGATCGCCGTGAAAACCGATTCGGCCAAGTCGTGCGCGGCCGGCGAGCGGGCGACGTGATTCTGCGCGTCAAGACTTGCAAACTCGGCGACGGCGATGTTAAATTGGCCGGTCATCCGTGGGGGACGGGCCAGGAAGGGTACCACGCCCCAGTAGAGGCCGAGCACAGCGCTGACGAGTGTAATCAGGCTCAAAATGGCGCGCACGACGTAGCGCGGTGTCGCGCGCTGGCGGAGCCACGGCCGCCAGGTCTGGAGCGTCAAGGGCACCTGGTCGGCAGGCTGGAGCTCCAGGATCTGCCCGGTCGCGGTCCGAAGATAGCAGACCGGAATCCCGAGGTCGGCCTTGCGCCGCAGACGCGTGCCACGTGCGAGCTGACGCGCATCCGTCAGCGCCGCGTCGACCGGTCGGTTGTCGGCCAAGGCCGAGTAGAAATCACAGGCGAACTTAATTGCGACTGGGTCGAGCACTGTCACCTGCATGCCGATCACGGCCGGCACGCCGCTCGTCAGGAGCGCAGGAGCAAGACCACGGGTGATGTCGAGCGCCGACGATTGCACCGACTGGCAGGCATTCAGAAAGACCAGCTTGAGGTCGAAGCTGCGTAGGACGTTGACCAGCGTCTCAGCTTCAACCTCGTCGACCTGGCCCTGATCGTCTTCAAAGAGCAGCACTGTGCGGCCTGAGACGTTGTCGTACTGACCATGGCCGATGAAATGCAAGAGGTGGAACGGGCGCGGGCGCTCCGGGTTGGCCGCCTCACGCAGTACGTTCTGGAGCTTGGCGAGCGTCACCTTCGGCAGCGTCACGACCTCGACACGGCGCTCTCGGATCAGGTCCGCAAGCGCATGCTGGATACCGCGCGTCTCGATCTGGTCTTGCACCTTCAGCACGCCCTGCGGAAAGGCGTCGACGACCAGGATCCGAAGCGGCGGCTTCACCGTAAGAGGGTGCGTCGGCACGGTCAGGCTCAGGCCGCGCACGAAGGGTCCCGCGATCGCAAGAAAAATCTCCGCCGCGGGGTCATATAACAGCTCCCACGGGATGCGTGCCGCCGCTGGCGCGTCCACGATCAGCCGGATCCGCAGCGCTGAACCGCCACTCGTCCTGCTGCCCTCGTAGACCTCCTTGATCTGATCGGCGATGAGCGAGTGGAACAGCCCGGTCCCAAACTGCTTGACATAGTCGGCATCGAACAGCCCCTGCTCCATCCAGATTAGGGCGCGGTTCACCTCCTCGTCGCTGAAGGGCGACTGCCACACACCGTCGGCCCGCCGATCTTCGTCCGCGACCCACACGCCTACCGGGTAGAGGCCGTCGGCACTCGGCTTGCGGATGTGTATTTCGAAGTCGCGATAGACGTCCGAGGGCATAGCTTTCTTTCTACAGTCTCAGGATCTCGTGCAGGACCGAAGCCTGTCAGGATCGGCAGCCAGAGGGGGGCAAGCTTTACAAGGTGGTCATGCCTGTCGTCTGACGGTATAGCATTGTTGAGGTCCGTGCGTCAAGTGAGATTTTCGGTGCTCCATGTCACCGTGATGGCTAATTCGTTGAGCTCGCTTCGACCGAGGTTCCGGGCATTGTCAACTTAAACCGACTTTGGGCGATCGCCCTCCACAAAGTGGCGGACAACGCGACGGCATGTACGACATCGATAGCGCTAGGTGGGCGAAAAGCGTCGTTTCAGGCCCGAAAATACCTTTGAAGTGGAGAGCACGTTTGTGCTGATTCGTTAAGTTGACAGTGCCCCTGCACGGCAACCTCGACGCCGCGGGCTGACATCGGACCCCGCATCTCGGGCACCTGCCAGCGGGCCGGGAAGAGCCAGACGGGATCGCGGTGGGTGCGCCAGTGGTCGCGCAGCAGGGGCAGGAGTTGGGGCGCGAGGGGGACATAACGGTCCTTGCCGCCCTTGCCA
>JBBSGA010000183.1:0-11886 GCA_038254585.1 Chloroflexales bacterium
GCCGGCGAGATCGAGATCTAGGCAGGGCGGGGACGGGTCGCCGTGATACCCTTCGCCCCGCCATCCGACGCTTCCCACCGAAAGGACCACCATGACCGAGCTGATCTGGGACGGTAAATACGTCGACGGCAAGCAAAGCGCCACCCTGTCCGCCTCGCCCTCGCCATTCAGGATTCCGAACGCGCTCTGGCCACGGCGAATGATATACTGCGATGCGGGGCTGCAACCACATCCTTGCAACTATTGAAAATGATCGGGGAACGCTCCAATGGCGATGATGAAAGAGGAACTGAGCAATGAAACTCAAAGTCGTCGTTCACGAGGCTAAAGAAGGCGGCTATTGGGCAGAAGTGCCGGCCCTCCCCGGTTGTGCGACCCAGGGCGCGAGACCTTTGAGGAGCTGCTGGAACATCTCTACGAAGCGGTCGAGGGCTGTCTGGCCGTCGATCTAGAGCCGGGACAGGTGACAGACAAGGATCGGGTGATGGAAATCGCCGTATGAGATCGGTCTCCGGCAAGGAGCTGGCGAGGGTGCTAGAACGTCATGGCTGGACCCTGCTGCGGATCCAGGGCAGCCATCATAATTTATGGGAGACCAGGAAGCAACGCTCGTCTTTCGATACCGATTCATGGCAATACACCCCTCAAGACCGGCCTGCTGAAGCACCTCCTTAAGCTTGCAGGTTTGTCAGAGGCCGATGTCTGACCTGGTATCATCACCACCATTATCTCAGTGCAAACGCGGTGCCGGCACCGTCCTCATTCGTGTATTCGTGCCGTATTCGAGGACGGCCGTTCCCCCCTGGCACCCTGCCCTTCCAGGACGTCGAAACCGTCAACGAATCGGCCCAGACCCGCACGCTCATGCTCGACCTCTGGGGCCGCGGCGACGAGCGCGAATGGCGCAACCGCCTCATCTGGGGTGACAAGCGCTATGTCCTTCCCTCCCTTCTGCCCGAGTTCGCAGGCAAGGTCAACCTCATCTACATCGATCCGCCGTTCGATACTGGAGCCGATTTCTCCTACACGCCAACCGTGCCTGATGATCCTGATACGGATGGTGACCAGAGCATAGATTTCGTCAGACAGCCAAGTATGCTTGAGCAGAAAGCCTATCGTGATACGTGGGGACGTGGGCTCGATAGCTATCTGCAATGGTTTTATGAAACAGTGGTGTTGCTATACGAGCTTCTCGCCGAGAATGGCTGCATATTTGTGCATTTAGACTACCATGTGAGCTTCCTTGTGTTTGTCAAGCGAATTCTGGTTCACCCGCAGCTTTGGTGAAGCGGGTTCAACGGCAGGGACGCGAGACCATGAAAAGGTGCCGGCGCGGCGGATTATTGGCCTATCTGGTGTCACTTGTGCCCTGCAATAACAGGCTTCTAGGGATGGCTCCACCTTGATCACCACAGCTGCGGGAGAACCAGGATTAGTCTAGCGTATACAATGGTTCGGGCCTGGGCAAATGCGCTCTGTACCGAGGAATCGGCGAACAGCTGCGCACTCAGGAGCTTGCCGTAGGCAGCGGGATCGAGCGCGGCGGCTTGCAGGGCAGCAAAATCAAAACGTACAAGCGTTGTGTCGCTCCGGCCAAGCCGGATATCGGCATCGCTGTCCGGTTGGCTGTACCGCAGGTCGATCGTGTAGCCGTTCGCGTCCCAGCGGTGGAGGCCAATTTCCAGATCAGCGTACGCCACCATGCCCGCTCATTCCTTCATCGTCGCGTTGCTTCGTCGAATCTCCACCGCTGCACGGCGACGTACAAGCGGACGAACACCGAAAGAACGAACGGCGGCAAGCGCAGCGGGCCATCCCCTGGGCCGCACGCCCTTCGCCTTGCGCCGATCTGGCTGCACCTACCATGCGCCAGGCCGATTGCGCGCCTCTTTTAGCGTGTGCGCGGCTGCAGGGCTGAAATGAGCGCGCTGAGGATGCGCGCGCGGTACTCGATCGCCGTGTCGACGTTGCGTTGGTGCAGCTCAAGCAGTGCGTTGTCGATCTCAAGGTTGCCATTGCCGGCATCCCGCACCGGAATGATCGCTTTACAATCGCCATCGATATGATACTCCGTCGACGCGACCCCTCTGGCCGTGTCAAACTGCATGTCGCCGCCGGTATTGGCGCCGATTTGCACGTAGCCTGTTTGGACTTGCAGCGTCGCGGCGTCTTCGACGTATTGAACGATCTTCTGCGCAGCGCTGATTAGCGCGTTCTCGACTTCGTTCGGCATGGACAGTTGATCCTTTCGATTAGGATCAATGTGCCGTCATCTCATCGCGTACGAGATTGAAGAATTTCCAGACCGCCGGCAGCGCTACAATCGCTCCCGCAGGTGTGGTTGCCAGCACAGCGGTGTGGGCCAGTAGCCCAGCACCCCGCAACACTGCACCAAAGGTGCGCATCGACGCGACCCGCGATGCTACTGCCAAGGCGAGCGTCTTCTGGTGCAGCTGTATCTGGTCCGGACTAAGCCCCGCCTGCCACGTCGTCGCCATGTCGCCGGTCCACGTGACGATCGTCCAGGCCTTGAGCTCGCCCGCGATACAGGTTTGTACGTCGGCGTAATTGACGACGAGGTGCGTCATCTTGCTAAGCCAGGCTTGAAACTCTTGTGTCGCTCTCTCCCAGCGGTCGCCAAGCATCTTGCCGAGGCCAAAGCTTACTTGGCCGGGGCG
The DNA here is from genome assembly GCA_038254585.1 of Chloroflexales bacterium. Classification (GTDB taxonomy): domain Bacteria; phylum Chloroflexota; class Chloroflexia; order Chloroflexales; family Kallotenuaceae; genus JBBSGA01. The sequence goes on from JBBSGA010000183.1 coordinate 2,679, forward strand.
CACAGCGCATTCAACATGTTCGAGAGCTCGGCCTCGGGTCCCTGTGCAACTGCAAAGGCCAGGGCGTTCGTGGGCGTGCGGCCGGAGGTCGCTGCGAATTGGCTCAGCCACTGCTCGGCGGCAGCCAGCGCACCGGCCTCTCCCACGAGGCCGGCTTCACCAGCTGCGAGTGCCCGCCGCGCAGCCACGAGGTCTCGCGGAAGGTTCGCTTGCCATACAGGCGCCGTTGTCTCCGATGCCGTGCCGGCCGAGAAAGCAACCGCGTCCACTGGTGGAACGAATCCCAGACTCCAAGTAAGCGCGTTGTGGTGTCATCCAAGTCGCTACGGACGATCCTGAAGACATGCTGCGGCACGTCGCCTGCGCTCATACTGGCTTCAACGTTTCGAGCAATGTGGATGCGGCCGAAACCGCCGTCTTAATCATCTCGGCGCGATTGGCTTGGGCACGCGTGACCATATCGGTATGGACTGCCCACAGCGCCTGTTCGATGTTATCGCTGACGTATGTGCGCACCTCCAGGCTCGATACATCCTGGAGTGTGTGCTCAAGGATCGAGCCCACCTTGGACAAGAACAATCTGATCGCATCGTTGAGCTGCGTCGGTACATCCTTCAGCGTATCGACGATGCCATACGCAGCAGGCGAGTCGACTGCTCCGGTAACTGCTATGTCGAGCCTCACAGCAGCCGGTGTGCTCGGTGCGGCGGATTCATCCGCGCCTGTGGCTGGAGCGGTGCGGCCGGGGCTATCGCTTGGCTCGATCCGGCCGAACTTGCCTGGGGAGTCGCCGGCGCCGGCGGCGCATCTGTGGGGGCGCCGGCCGCCGGTGGCGGCGGCTGAGGTTGTGCCGCTGCCGAGGTGCGGGGTGTCACAACGGCAATCGTGGGCCGCTCGGCCTGCCCGGTGGCCGCATCACCGACATGCAAGCGCACAGCCGGATCGCCGACGATCGTGTACCCACGCGCGTCGTTGTTGGCCGTCCACATGGTCGAGAGCTCGAGATCGTCGGGGATCTTACCGAACTGTATATCATAGAGCGCCGAGCTGAGACTCGTGGAAATCTCCGCGTAGCGCTCGTTGAAGCATTCCAATGCGAAGCCGATCGGATCGCCGTCCATCAATTGCTTGAGAGCAGACTCAAAGACCGGCAACTGGCGCCCGGCGCCGGCCCAAATGAAGGAGGTGCCCCAGGCGCGCTCGATATGGCCGACGACGGCAAGCGCACCGCCTTTGGGATGGCCCAGCAGGCGCTTGGGCAACCCCGCAACGAAGGAGCGCGGCGCAATCGCTTGCCGTACCCGCTTGCCTTGACTGACGTGCGCGAATTCATCCAGCTGCGGCGTGGCTGCACCATAGCAGGCAAAGTGAGTTGGGCATGGGCGGCGTCTTTGGCGGCTTGCTCCTGCGCCGATTGCCCCGAGAAGAGGCGCGGGAGGCCGGTGAGGGTGACATCGCGCCAGCGGTAGAGTTGATTGGGATGGACGGCGTACGCGGCGGCGAGTTGGCTGATGGATTTTTCTTCTTTCAGCAACTCCCGGACGACCTGGGCCTTGAAGGCCGGCGAGTGATGTTGACGCATACTGCCAATCTACCTTAACGCGGCGCCGTTTTCTGTCCGATTTCTGGGGTACATCATAACATGATGTATCCCTGCGCAGAGCAGATGTTGTAGGGTAGGTGGAGGCAACGAGCCCACCAGAGTTCCACCAGGCTCGTGGCCTGAATGATCATGGTGAGTTCACAGCAACGCTGTTTGCGACTACGGTTGAGCTACCTGGGGGTGGACGACCTGCGTAGCCCACTGACGGTACGTGTCGGGCATGAGCGCCCGTGGTAGTTCGCTCTCCTCATCCAGCGCGGCTTGCCAGCCGCGTTGCACGAGCTGGTCAAACGTCGCGTGATATTCGGCAACGAGGGCTGCCTGGCGCTCCGGTTCACCCCAGGCATCCCTCCAGCGGGCAGCGAGGTCTCCAAGGTAGAACTCGAGCCGCCGTAATTCGGGGTCGCTGGGATAGCCAAATTGGTCTACTGCGTGCATTCAGCACCTCTTGCGTGACGTCTGACGTGATCAGGCATGGGAAAATTGTACCATTCCCTGGCAGGCAAGCCATTAGGGCCACGGGGTTCCACCTTGTGCGAGCAAGGGGATGTAGTCCCGCAGTCGGCCGGTGTCTTCCGGGATGCTCAGACCAAGCATCCGTGGCCAGGTTGCGCAATTGTTGCATTGCGATGGCATAGCTACACCATCCGGGCTAGGAAATCGATACCAGGCATCGAGCATGCTTCCCGCGGCCTGAGCAGCGGTTATCTGCTCCGCAATACGAGTGAACTGCTCCGGCGTGACGTACAGAACCTGTTGCCAGACGGTCGTGCGTGGTTCGTCTTGCGCAAGCGCATGTGCACGCCTGAACATCTCAGTGTCATCGTACACACCGCCGCGCAAGGCGCCACCTTCTTGCAGGAATGCTCGTCCGTTAGCGACGGCGGCGAGTGCTTCTGGAGATGGGTGAAAACCGTAAATGGTTTGACCACCGTCCAACGACACGCCGACGTGCCCAGCTTTGATGAGTTCGGACTCATAGACATAGGCGGGATCAGTATACCGAATTGGATTGAACCCGATTCCGCGAAAGCCAACGAGCAGAATGGCCATGCGCATAAGTGTGCTCCAGTGTACGGCGACAGGGCTGCCTCAGCAAAAGAGAGAACACCTATGGAGTGCAAGCAAGAGTTGTCAGAGAGATAGAACCTCCTCGGGGATGCGCAACGATCACGGCTGCTCAACCCCGTTTCGTTGCTTCTCCGGAGGAGGTCGCCATGGATCCTAGCACACATGCCGCCCGAACGGAACAGCTGGTCACGACCATGTGTGAGCGCATGGCTCACATCACCCGCACCCTCTCCACCTGGATTCAAGACCACCCCCGGACCCTCACCGAGATCGAGCAGCAGCTCCTCCGTTGGACATGGTTGAAACGCCCCGCCTATTACGACACGCGCGATCATGCCGCCGAGCACGCGTACCAGACGTTTACCGAGCATATGTTCTCGACCAATCTCGGGCTCAGAGATACCCTTATCACGCGTGCGCTCGCGGTGCAGGCCGAGCCACCGGCCCCCGAGCTTCGGCAGCTGTGGCGGCGCGGGCACAACCGGGCCGCGCTGGAAATGGAGCCTGTTTCGGATACCGCTCTACATAATCACCTTCCCGACGGCGATTGTCGCGACCTGCCAGCTCGGCCGGTGGGCAGCCACAGATCGACCAAGCGCGATTCGGCGCTACTTCGGCGCTGTCGCTCGGCAATACAGAGCCGCTGCCGGCGCTCTTTCGGCACGCCGGGGTGACCTTTCCGTTCACGTGTGAGGCGGTTACGGAGGCGGTCGACTTTGTGTTCGAGCAATTGGCAAGCATTCCCAATAATTAGCGATGGAGATCGGTTCCATGATGACGAGGCTCGACCTTGCCCACCTGCGACTACATAACCAGCGCCTCGTCGACACGCGATGCCGCATGCCTGAAGATGTCGTGTCCTGGCTGGGCGCAGTGCAAGCCCAGGATTACGGAGGCGCCAAATGGGGCATCCCCCAGCGGACGACGGGCGCGAGCAATGCTGAGCTCGACCAGGTATCGCAAGGTTGAGCTCGACGAGGGCGTGTTCCGCCGCAGTCATGCCGTGCTTACCGACGCACTGCAGGGCGGTGCCCAGTTCACCCGAGCAGAGCTGGCGCAGGCGTACAAGACGGCAGGGATCGAGGCACGTGGCTTGCGGCTGGCTACGCGTGGAGCATGAGCCTGTTCAGCTACCACCATACGAGACAGACGAGGGCGCGATGAAGGTTAAGCACGCCAAGCAGCTCAACGAGCAGGACCATCGGACGTTGGTGGTCTGGGCGACGGACTGCGTCGAGCATCTCCTCGCCTGCTGCGAGGAGCAGGAGCCGCACGACGACCGGCCGCGGAAAGCGATCGAAGCAGGGCGTGCGTGGGTCCGAGGCGAGCTACCGATGAGCGCGGTGCGCGCGGCTGCCTTTGCTGCCCACGCCGCCGATCACGCTGCCGCCCGCGCGGCGGCCCGTGCCGCCGGTCACGCCGCCGCGACGGTCCATGTCGCCGGTCACGCCCGTCACGCCGCCACCTACGCCGTCGCCGCCGCGGACGCTGCGGCTCCCGGCAACGCCGCTGCTGTTAGGGCCGCGGAACGTGCGTGGCAGGAGCGACGTCTTCCGGAGCACCTTCGTCGGGTTGTGTTTCCAGCTGCACGCAAGAGCTGAGCAGGATCGAGCTGGGCCTCCAGACACCGGATGACTGCCTCTCCGTCAACCTGGAGGCACCCTGAGATTGGCTGGTACAGCCTGACCATTCGTGCAAGCGGACCGCCTTCGGCAGCTGCCAAACGGAGATGTCCGTCGGAAGGCTGTCTTGCTCCAATGATGAGCGCCCAGGAAACGCCGCACCTGTATAGTACAGTGCGTGCACGACGCAAAAGGCGTGGCAGCCGACAAGGAGGAAAGGCCGATGACGAAGGTGATCGCGGGAATCACGAGCTCGCTGGACGGGTACATCACCGGACCGAACGACGGGCCGGGCCGCGGCCTGGGGGATGGCGGGGAGCGCTTGCACTGCGGACGTCATCCGCCAGGCGCTGCGCGCCGGCCACGTGGACGAGTTGGCGATCTCGATCGCGCCCGTCGTGCTTGGCGGCGGCAAGCGCCTGTTCGACGGCTTCGGCGAGACGCTGATCCTCGAGCACCTGCGCCTCGTGCAGTCACCGTTCGCGACGCACATCAGCTATCGCATCGTGCGCTGACCCTCTGACCAGGCCGCAGACAGGCACGAGGAGCACCATGGCACACACGCTCATCGTGTGTCGGGTGCCGAACGAAGTGCGCTTGCAATTGTTGTCAGCAGGGCCTCGGTCATGATTGGCTTTTCGAATACCTGATGTTCCTGCGCATGGGGCGTTGGTACTTCCGTATGGCAAGCAGATCGTCGGGCCGTGTGCCGTTCGTCTGTGTGCGGGAAGGCACGGCGGCAAGCTGCTGTTCGCGCTGCCGTACGAGCCATGCTTCCAACGTCGCACGCTCGATGCGCCGCCGGTTGCCGATGAGCAGGGATGGCAGCTCGCCCGTATCGATCAGGCGAATGACGGTGCGCTCGCTTAGTCGCAGCTCGTCAGCAGTCTCGCGCACCGTGAGCAGTAATGTCGGCATCATTCCTCCTCAAGGTTATTCTCTGTTTGCGCCCGACGAGGCTCCATATCTGTCAACCACTCTCAGGAAGGATCCTGGAGCCGATCTCCCCGTTTCCCGTTCGGATCCGCAGCTGCGAACGCTTTACACGCGGACGGCCGCCGAAGGGCTAGGCGGAAAGGCGTAGAAGCCTCCTAGGGCTCTGGTATACCGAGGTCACGACAGATCTTTCGTGCGGTGAAGTCGTTGGCCTCCGTATGGCGCGGGACGGATGTCGTTCGCCCGGTGGCCGGATTCCAGAACACAGAATGCTCTTTGCCCTCACGACGGAGCATGCAGCCGTGCTTGTGCAGATGGGTAAGGAGATCACGGCGTTTCACCTACACTGCCACGGCAAGCGGCTCGCGAATGACCGTATGGCCGGCCGTCTGCTCGTGGGCGATCTCCCGATTTACTTCCAGGATCAGGGCAACCGCCTCTTTGAGGTTTTCTCGTGCCTCTTCCAGGGTTCGGCCTTGGCTGTTCGCCCCCGGTAGTTCCTCGACCCAGGCCGCCCACCAGTCGCCATGCTGTTCGTAGACAGCGGTAAAGGTTCGCTCTACCATTGGTGCCTCACTTTCGCTGGCATGCGGCTGTCAACCATTCTCAGAGAGGACTTTGCAGCCGATCTCCCATTTCCCCGTTCAGATCCGCAGCGGCAGGCCTACGCCGGCGCAGCTACGAACGCTTTACAGGTGACCGTCTGTCGAAGAGCTAGCGCCTTAGCCGCTCTGCTGTGCGCTTGTCCATCACGAGCGCTTCCTCCCGCTCGTGCATCCACTCGTCGAGCAGCCGCGACGGTAGCGTACCTGGCCACCGAGCCGCACACTTGCTTTGAGCCAGCGCGGCACTTGGTCAGTCATACGCCACTCTCGGTTGTGCCGGGCTCGCCGTCGACGTCAACGTCCCGGCCTCGTCTTTTGGGCGGCCGCCCTTGTGCTTTGGAGCGGCTTTATAGGCTTCTAGCTCAGCGCGTGTGAATACCCAATGTCCGCTTACCTTGCGGCCCACTTCACCACGCGATGCCAACTGATACAGCCGTTGCCTACTGAGGCCAGCATAGCGCGCGGCTTCACCGCCCATCAGCAGTTCTTCCATTACGTCCCCTAGTTGTCTGCCTACCAGTATAAATGGTGCTAGTCAAATGTCAATCAGTTTTGCAAGTTGCCCATAAAACTGCTTGATAAACGTCTATCACCGGCAGGCCCTAGCCAACTTGATAAACGTCTATCACCGGCAGGCCCTAGCCAAAAGGAAGGTGTGTTCCCATGGCCAACAGCAGTATCGCACAATCAATCAACCGTCAGACCGTCGCAGCCGCGCTGCAGCAGGCACGCGTCGAGGCCGCCTGTCTTACGACGTCGGACACACGATCTCAACGCGCTGAAGCGCGTTTCGTGGTAACAGACGCGGCATCCATTCGGTGAGCTGCCGGCGCCGAACGCTCCCCCAGCGCCGCGGCGCTCAACAACACCAGGACCAGCCAGAGCAGGTCGGCCAGCAGCAGGTGCAGAAGCTGCATCCAGATCGGCGCCAACAGCGCGACGTTGACGATGCCCGCTGCGATCTGCAGCATGAAGATCAGCGCGATGCCCCGTGCCAGGAGCCCCGTAGCGCGGCCCGGCCGCCACGTGCTCGCCAGGCGTGCGAGCACCAGCAGGTAGAGGCCGACGCCGACCGCGATCAGCGGGTGGAGGACGCGCAGGCGCACGAGGAAGTGGGCGGCGCCGGAGAAATCCTCTGCGAGCCCCTGGGCCAGCGACGCGGACGGAAAGAGCGTGTCGCCGAGCGCGGTTACCGCGCCGGTGACGCCGATCACGAGCGTGCCGAGCCAGCCGGCGAGCAGCAGCCACAGCAGCCCGCCCTGCCCGCGCAGGCCGGCGCGCTCGCCGCCGGAGGCCCACCACGCCGTCAACGCCAGCGCGCCGAGCAGCAGAAAGGTGTTGACGAGGTGGACCGAGATGAAGAACACGCGCACCACGGAGGCATTGTGCGCCACCAGCGAGAAGAGCACCAGGCCCGCGCCGACCAGCGCCTCCGTGACGATGAAGACGCCCGACAGCGTCGCTCCAAGCCGCACCGGATGGCCGCGGCGGTAGGCGCGCAGCGCCCAGACGAAGAGCCCGGCGATCAGCGCGAGGGAGACTCCGCTGCTGACGCGGTGCGCAAACTCGATCAGCGTCGCGACGGCGGGCGCCTGCGGGAGCACCTGGCCGTTGCAGAGCGGCCAGTGGCTGCCGCACCCGGCGCCCGAGCCCGAGGCACGCACAAAGGCGCCCCACAGCACGATCAGCAGGTTGTAGCCCAAGACGGCCCAGGCGTAGATCGCGAACCGGTGACGTTGCATGGTTTCTCCGCAATATGTCAAAGTGCCTGAGACAAAGCAGCCGGCACCATTCTGTATCACGTACAGTAGCACAGAGTTCGTCTACCCGGCTGGGCACCCTGGTGGGAATCAACTGTGAGAGGTGATTTAGCAACTAATAGCGGACATGGTTTTGCCGAACGAGCCGTCCACGAATACACGAATATCCCTGGTAGAGCAACTGATATCACCAATAGACGATGAGCATTCGTCCCATACGAGACAAACATGGGCTTTCAGCACAATCTATTCGTGTATTCGTGTCGTATTCGTGGACGGCTCGTTTTCCTACAGGGGTCCATAAGAAATGATGCTTGCTGCGGCATGATATGCTCAGTCGTCGATCGCCTGGTAGACCGAGGCCCAGAAATCGGAGTAGAGATCCGGAGCACTTGGAGAATCCATGAGGCGCTGGGTCATCAAGATCGCGACCATCTCCTCCCTGGGGTCCGTGTAGGCCGAGGTGCCACAGCCGCCGTCCCAGCCGAACCGTCCTGGAGTGCCGGCCAGGTCGTCACGCCGGGTCATAATCGATAGACCGAACCCCCAGCCGCGGTTGTCCCAGAAGCCGGGGATGAACTCGGACACTGCCTTCTGTTCGGGCGTGATATGGTCGGTCGTCATCAGCTCGACCGAAGGCCGGGACAGAATGCGCTGATTTCCGTGCTTCCCAGTGTTCAGCATCATCCGACCGAAGGCCAGGTAGTCGTCGACGGTCGAGACCAGACCTCCGGCACCGGATGGGAACGCAGGGGGGCGGCTCCACTGGCCGCCCGCGACCTCGTCGTAGAGCTCGAGCGCCCCGGTTTCGGGATGAGTCCCGTAGGCGGTGGCGAGCCGGTCGAGCTTCGCGGCGGGCACGCTGAACGCGGTGTCGTGCATGCCGAGCGGCTCGAAGAGGCGCTCGCGCAGGAACGTCTCCAGCGGCTGGTCTGCGACGCGTGCGATCAAGACGCCCAAGACGTCGGACCCCGTGTTGTAGATCCAGCGCTCGCCCGGCTGGTGCATCAGCGGCAGCGTCCCCAGGCGGCGCAGCCACTCATCCGGCGCCGGCATGGTCGACGGGCTTGGCGGCCCCATACCGATCTGCAGCTCGCTGGCGGCCTTGAGGATCGGATACGCGTCCGGCGACGCCATCATCTGTCCGAAGCCAAGGCGGAAGGTGAGCAGGTCGCGCAGGCTGATCGGCCGGTGCGCGGGCACGGTGTCGTCGAGCGGCCCGTCGAGCCGCTTCAGCACCGTGCGGCCGGCCAGCTCGGGCAGCAGCCGATCGACGGGCTCGTCCAGCCGCAGCTTGCATTCCTCGACCAGGATCATCGTGGCCGCCGCGGTGATCGGCTTGGTCATCGAGGAGATGCGGAAGATCGTGTCGCGCCGCATCAGATCGCTGCCGCCGACCGCCTGCATGCCGATCGCGTCGACGTGCACGTTGCCGCGCCGGCCGACCAGCGTGACGATACCGGGAACCTCACCACGCTCGACGTAGGCGGCCATGACGTCATGCATGCGGGCGAGGCGTGCCTTCGACAATCCATCGCTGCTCATCTTTTCAACCTCCGGTTGGTCGGAAGCAGCCATTCGACGCTACGTCCGGCCCTCGTGCAGCATGCC
>JBBSGA010000184.1:0-11877 GCA_038254585.1 Chloroflexales bacterium
AGCGCTCGTCGCGAGCGGCCGGGTCGTTCGGCACATAGGGAAAGCGCTCGACCCGCCGCATCAGCGGGATCTCGCCCCGCGGCACCTGGAACTCGAAGTTGACCCGACGAATCGCGCGCAGCCGCTCGAGATGGTCCCCGACCGAGTCGCTAAAGCTCGTCATGCGCATCCGATCCTGCGCCAGCCGCTCGAGATCGATGTCCGCGGCGATGATCTGCTCCTCGGCCGCGAAGCGCTCGGCCTCCGCCAGCAGCTCGTTGTTCTCATAGATCAGCGCATGGCCATCCCAGGCCAGATCCGTCGTCGACTCGCCGGGACCGGAGGCCGAGTAGAGGTAGGCCGCGATGCATGTGCCCGACTGCGAGGCGCACAGATCCCGGCGGTATTCGGCCTTGCCGATTGTAATGTTGCTGGCCGAGAGATTGGACAGAACCGTCGCGCCGGCGAGCGCCGCGTAGCTGCTAGGTGGAATCGGCGTCCAAAGATCCTCGCAGATCTCGGTATGCAGCGAGAAGTCCTCGACGTTCGTCGCGTCGAAGATCAGATCGTCGCCGAAGGGAACGCGCTCGCCCAGGAAGAGAACCTCACGGCTGACCGCCTGCCGGCCCGACGTGAACTGCCGCTTCTCGTAGAACTCCCGATAGTTCGGCAGGTAGTGCTTAGGTGTAATTCCCAGCACCCGCCCCCGGTAGATCACCACCGCGCAGTTGAAGAGCTTCCCCTCAAACCGCAAAGGGGCGCCGACCAGGAGAACCGGGGAGAGATCGCGGCTCTCCGAGACCAGCCGGGCGACGGCTGCCTCGGTGGCGTCGAGCAGCGCGTCCTGATGGAAGAGATCCTCGTTGGAGTAGGCCGAGATTCCGAGCTCAGGAAAGAGGGCGACCGCGGCATGGAGCTCGGAGGCCTGGCGAGCCAGGCCCAGTGTCCGCTCGACATTGAAATCCGGATCGGCCACGCGCACAAAAGGGATGCAGACCGCGGCGCGGATGAAGCCGTGAGCATAGATCGAGTAAAAAGAGCGTTCCATACAGCTACCTATATCCTACGCCGGATCGAGTTCTCAGGCGTTTCTCGCCCCGGCCCTTCTTCTACCGATAATCATTTCTTTACAACACACCGCTCTCAAAATCCATCGGATGCCGCGATCCAGGTGTGGCCAGTAGGAAAAAGCCCCTCCAGTGCCGGGATCATCTCCGCCGCGATCTCCTGGCCGGGCTGGCCCGCCGCCCAGCTAACCGGCCGGAAGCCAAAGAGGAGCTGCGTAAAGACTGCTTGGCTCAACCGGATCTCGGGCGCACACGCAGCCACTCCTTCTGCCAGGGTGACCGCTCCATCACGAGCTTGGAGTAGGAACCTCTGATCGCCAATGATCAAGGCAACTCTTTCCGGCCATCGGGCGACATAGTTCCTGATTCGGAGGCTCCAGCGCGGGAGCAGGTGACGGACCAGATCGTCGAGATCCGCGGGGCGAGCCATCCATCCTGCCACGGGCAGATGGAGCATCTGGCTGCGCATGACGTACCAGTTCGGGTACGGCGGGAGCGGCGACGTGTTGGGAAACTTAATGGCATCAAAGAGATGATAGAGCGTCGCCGAATCGGGCGGGAGCGTCCAGATCACTTCCGCGGGCGGCTCCGGTAGCTTGTCGAGCAGATGCGCCTGGTATTGGAGGAGTGCCAAGGCCGCCGGCCAGCTGTCCGCCACGACCTCTTCGGCGCGTTCCTGGGCCGTCGCCGACGAGCAGAGCAGATAGCCGCGGGGGACTCCTTCCGGGGTCATAACGAGCAGTGGGGGATTGTCCGGCGCACGGAAGCGCATGCGATATACTTGCTCGTCGAGCGTCCGCGTAAAGCTGCCCGAGTAGCGCTGGAAATGGGCTTTGTACAGTTGAAGCAGCGCCGGCGCGTCGTCCAGGGTGGCCGGCCGCACGCGGCATGGGCTCGGCGGCTGCGATAGGATATAGGCGCAGTCGACGGTGTGCTGAACACTGTCGAAGATGTCGACGAAGCCGAACTGGTCGTAGAAGTTTGGGATACCGCCCAGCAGCAGTAGGTCGTGGCCGCGCTTGCGGGCGGAGCGAATGACTTCCTCGATAATGGCCCTGCTGATACCCTTGCGCCGGTAGCCGGCATGTGTGGCGACGAGCGCGATACAGCTCGTCTCGAGCTCTGCTGGCGGCATCAGCAACGTACGCTCGTGTACGACGCAACCGCCGACGATCGCTTGCCCGCTGAAAGCGCCCCATACGTGCCGGGGCTCGAACCCTGGCGTCGACACGACGAAGTTATGCCACCACGCGAATCTACTCTCCTGATCGGCATCCGGCCAGAAGGCTCGAACGCACATGCGAAAGAAGCTGTCGACCTCGGCATCCGTCTGAAGCGTCCGAATGATGATCGGCGATGATGCCACGTTAGATGACCTCATAAGTTCAATGCCGGCTCGGAAGGTATTGCTTTGCTCCTGCAATCACGATTAACGCAACTCCCGCGCGGCCACGATCCAACACCTCGCGCCCGGTACCGGATTATAACCCGGGTTGTGCAGCGCCAATCCGGGCCTGCCGGGCCTGGTGCTTAATCGGTTTCGAGGTGGAGCAATCGCCCGGAATTCGTGGTTGACTCGACGGGCCGGACATGATAGCTTGGCACCACAACGTCGATTATTAGGAAAGGAGGTGCAGCAATGACAAGCTCGATCCACAATCTGCCAGGGCTGCATCTCGCCTCCTGCGCCGGGTTTTCCCTGACCTGAGCACGCCGCGTAACCGATCCCCGTCGATCTCGCTTCCTACAGGTTTCGCTTAACCGGCGAAGCAGAAACAGCTACCCGGCGGGTGTCACGACGCCGGCACCCAAAGTTTTGGCCTGCCGAACCTCTGTGCCCTGCTTAGCGGGAGACGCGCTCTCCCGCGCGTCTTTCACACGAAGCCAGACGCCGAACATCGTCGTGCTGCGCCAAGACGTCGCTAGGCCGATGGCCGGGAGCGTCGCACGCCAGATAGCAGTCCTCTGCCTCTATAGAACGCCGAGCGGCGTCCCTCCTTCACCGCACCCCCGCGCTTTCGCCGGCTGCCGTGTCTCTACACGCGGATGGCAGTGCATGAGTGCGATCACGTCCGTATGCGTATGTTTGTACAAAGGAACTCAAGCCAGTATGCTGCTCAAGTCCTACAAGGATCTGCTGATCCGCTATTTCGTCCCGCATTGGCCCCAAGTGCTGGCGCTGGGAGCGTTGCTCCTTGGGGGTATCGGTCTACAGCTCGCCACACCCCAGATCGCCCGGGACTTCATCGACACGGCCCGGGCCGGCGGCGCGCTCCGGCAGCTTACCATCGCGGCAAGCCTCTATCTCGGCGTCGCAGTTCTGACTCAGGCGATTACGGTGTTGGAAACCTATGCCGCCGAGAACCTGGGATGGACGGCTACCAATGCTTTGCGCGCCGACTTGGCGCAGCATTGCCTCGAGCTGGACATGTCGTTTCATAACGCTCACACGCCAGGAGAGTTGATCGAGCGGATCGACGGCGACGTAAGCACACTCGCCAACTTCTTCTCGCGCTTCGTCCTCCATCTCCTGACCAGCGCGCTCTTGCTCTTTGGGATTCTGGTGCTCCTCTTCCGCCAGGAGTGGCAGGTGGGACTCGTGCTGGCCGTAGTCAGCCTCTGCGCACTGGTGGCTTTGAATAAAGTCCGTGGGGTAGGAATGCGCTACTCCCAGGCTTCCCGTCAGGCCAGCGCGAACTTCTTTGGCTTTCTCGAGGAGCGACTCTCCGGCCTCGGAGACATTCAGTCTAGTGGAGCTCAGAGCTACGTCGTCAGGCGGCTGTATCCGCACCTCCGCGAGCTTTTTCAGAGCTCCCGCCGGGCGTTTCTTATGGGCGGCGTCCTGGGCAGCGCAGCCGGAGGTGTCTTCACCTTGGGCTGGATCCTCGTTTTTGCGATGGCCGCCTACTTCTACCGCGCCGGCACCATGACCATCGGCACAGTCTACCTGATGTTCCAGTACACCGCGATGCTTCGCTGGCCGCTGGGAAAGCTCGCCCACGAGGCGCAGGATTTCCAGAATGCGAGCGCGAGTATTGCACGCATCCGAGAGCTTTACGACAGGCGGACGCAGCTTCATGACGGCGCCGGCATCCGGTTCCCGGCCGGTTCGCTCTCCGTCGAGTTCAGCGACGTCTCCTTCGGCTACATGAGCGGAGATGCGGACGGTGCAGCGGTGCTCGCGGACGTCTGCTTTCGTCTGCAGCCCGGTCGAGTCTTGGGCGTCCTCGGGCGGACAGGCGCCGGCAAGACGACGCTCATCCGTCTGCTTTTTCGCCTGTATGACCCGGATCGCGGCACGATCCGGCTCGGCGGCGTCGATCTACGGGAGGCGCACCTTGCGGATCTCCACGAGCGCGTTGGAATCGTCACGCAGGAGGTGCAGCTCTTTCACGCGAGTGTGCGTGACAACCTCACGCTCTTCAACCGTGCTATTCCGGAGTGGCGGATCGTGGAGGTGATCGAGGCGCTCGGACTGGGCGCGTGGCTCCGTGGGCTCCCCGCGGGGCTGGAGACCGAGCTGGGAGCCGGCAGCATCGGTCTCTCCGCGGGAGAGGCACAGTTGCTCGCGTTCGCGCGCGTCTTTCTGCGCGACCCCGGTGTGGTGGTTTTGGACGAGGCGTCCTCGCGCCTCGATCCGGCGACCGAGGCGCAGATCGAGCGCGCGGTCGACACGCTCTTCCGCGCGGGGGAAAGCCGGCGCACCGGTATCGTGATCGCACACCGGCTTTCTACTGTCCGGCGGGCGGACGACATCCTGATCCTTGAAGACGGCCGGATCGTCGAATACGGCCCGCGCGAGCTCCTCGCGCGCGATCCGGCGTCCCGGTATAACGAGCTGGCCACACTCGCCGCCGGGGCGGCAGCAGCCGATCTGGCCGGTCAACTTCTATGAGGAGCGCCTTCATGTCTCTAGGTAATGCAGAGCAAGCCGCCGCCATACTACATGCGCGCCGGCCACGTGTCGCGACGCTAATCTTCATCGTGCGCATTCTTCGCTTCAGTCCCGGTCTCTTCATCCTCTGCCTGGTCTGCGCCACGGTCGTCTTCGGCCTGCCTCTCGCCACGGGCCTTGTCATGCGCGCTTTCTTTGACGCACTGTCGGGAAATGCGCTTGTGAGCACGCATCTATGGCGGCTGATCGCGGTTTTTGTGGCGATCGAGGTGGCCGACATGGTATCAGGAGCGGGCCTCTCCTTCTTCTGGGGAAGCCTCCTCTTCAAGAGCCTGGCGCTGCTGCGCCGGAACCTGTTCCGAGAGCTGCTCACGGGCTACGGCGCGAGGGGACTCCTCGGTTCCTCCGGCGACGCCCTGAGTCGTTTCCGCGACGATGCCGAGGAGGTCGTCGAGTTCATCGACCGTTGGACCGATCTCTTTGGCCGGACGATCTTTGTGAGCGCCGCGTTGGTCGTGATGTTCCGGATCGACGCGCTCATCACGATCGCCGTGTTCGTGCCGCTCGCGCTTGTAATCACCCTCGTCAACCTCACCCAGCAGCGGATCGCGCTCTACCGGGCGGCACATCGCGAGGCGGCCGGGCGAGTGACAGGCTTTCTGGGCGAGCTCCTTGGCGCGGTGCAGGTTGTCAAGGTGGCCTCAGCCACACCGCACGTTGTCGCCCATTTCCGCGAGCTCAACGCTGCGCGCCGCCGGGCTGCGCTGCGGGACAGTCTCTTCTACCAGATCGTAGATGCCTTCAACGGCAACGTCGCCAACCTCGGCACCGGTGCCATTCTGATCCTGGCCGGCGCGGCGATGCGTGCAGGAACCTTCACCGTCGGCGATTTCGCGCTCTTCGTCACCTATCTCGGAGCGGTGGCTCAGTTTCCGCTGGAGGTAGCGGATTGGCTGACAGGCTATAAGCGGGCCGGAGTCTCGATCGACCGCATGGTAGCCTTGGTCCATGCCGCGACCCGCGAGCTGGTCCCGGAGTCGACCCTCGTTGATCCCGCGCCGCTCTATCTCACGGGAGCCCTGCCCCACCTGGCCGCATCTCCGGCGTCTCCCGAGCGGACGGCGGAGGATCGTCTGCGCGTACTCGAGGTAAGTGGCCTAACCTATCGCCACCCGGACACGAGCCGGGGTATCGAGAGCGTCGACCTTAAGGTGCGCCGCGGCTCGCGCACGGTGATCGCCGGCCGCGTTGGGTCGGGCAAGACGACGCTTCTGGAGGTGCTGCTCGGCCTCCTACCCAGGGACGCAGGGGAGATTACCTGGAACGGCGTACGCGTCGAGCGGCCCGGTGCATTCTTCCTACCGCCGCGAGTCGCTTACACACCGCAGGTGCCGCGACTGTTCAGCGAGACGCTCAAAGACAACGTGCTGCTTGGCGTGGCAGAGGATCCCGCGCGGCTCGTGGCCGCGATCCGGTCGGCCGTGATGGAGCGCGACGTCGGGGAGCTCGATCATGGCCTGGAGACGGTCGTCGGACCGCGCGGCGTCCGGCTCTCCGGCGGGCAAGTCCAGCGCGCGGCTGCCGCGCGCATGTTCGTCCGTGAGCCTGATCTTTTCATCTGTGACGATCTTTCGAGCGCACTCGACGCCCGGACGGAACAGACACTGTGGCAGCGGCTGCGTCCCGACGCCACGTACCTTATCGTCTCCCACCGCCACGAGGCCCTGCGGCGCGCAGACCATATCGTGGTGCTCGATGACGGCAAGGTGGCCGGCGAAGGCACGCTGGACGATCTACTCGCGACGTGTCCGGAGTTTCGGCGGCTGTGGGCCGGAGATGGGGAGGTGGCGCCGGTGGCTGCAGATCAACCCCGATCATCCGGCGCTGCCTACTCGGAATGATGTTCGAGCTGGAATGGCATGCAGAGATGCTACAGGCCGGATCGTTCGATCCGGCCTGTAGCAGTGCACGATGGCTCGCGATTCCTACGCAGTGCGCGTAGCCCGAGCAGGATTGCCGCGGCGACGGTACGCAGCCATTAGTTGGACGATGCGATGGAGCACGCTCTCGTGGCGTCGTCTCGGCAGTACCTCGGCCAGCAGTGCCCGGTGTTGTAGCTCGCGCTCCAGATCCTGCTGCCGTACGCGGGCCAGCATCCCAATCTCGTAGAAGCTGTTCATGCGCCACCTCCCTGCGTCATCACTGTGACTGTAGCACAAGTGTGCGACAGGAACGGTCACAAGAGGTGCGTGCTCGAGGCCTTCTCCGCGGTCATTACTGCGCGACGACCTCGCCATCAGTGATCTCGCGCAACTCGCCCGTGAAGGCATCGATGTGACGCTGGAATACACCTGCCCGATGAAGATGGGCAACGAGCCCGTCAGGCGTGCAGGAATGCCGGTCAGGGCCGCGTGTGCGCGTGAGGAGTCTGCGACCTTCGCGAAGTCGCGTCTCGGCCAGCTCGAGGAGCGTCTCTACGTCGGCCCCGCGGCCCTCGGAAAGGCGTGTCTCGACCAGGCCCAATGCCCCCTGAGCCGTCATAACGGCATTGCGGAGCTGGTGGATGCTCGCTCCGTTCCCGGCTAGCTCGGCGTCGATGCGGAGCCGGCGTAAACTGGAGGCAAGTGTGAGGCTGCGTGCTGAATCGCTGAAATTATGAACAGAAATCACTGGACTCACCATCGGGAAGGAATCTAAGCGGACATCCCGCTACCCACGCCTAAGTATAGGAGAGCCGGCTTACAAGTCGATGAATATGCGGGGTGAAACATCTGACAGTTTTATCTGCTGGTCCGCTCATACGTGCAAGTGGTTGACGAATGGCCCTGTGCATGTAACAATCGTTGCGTTTCTAGCACGGAGGTTCGTATGGCGCAATCACTCAGTACATCTCAGCTCGTCGATGAGGTCGCCACCCGTACCGGGCTGAGCAAGGTACAGGCAAAACAGGCAATATCGGCCGTTGTCGCGGTGCTCGGCGAGCATCTCGCAGCCGGTGCTCGGATCCAGATCAGCGGGCTCGGAACGTTCGAAGTGCGTGAGCGAGCCGCCCGAGAAGGCACCAATCCCCGAACACGTGAGAAGGTTCAGGTTCCCGCGTCCAAGGCCGTCGGATTTCGCGCCGCGTCGGCATTGAAAGGGCGGGTCGGCGGCGGAACGGAATAAGGCGCCTAGATCAGCACGACCGGCTCCGGAACCGAGTTTGAAACAACCGGCGCGGCCGATGATAAGCGCCTCATCAACGGTAATTTGCATGGACGTGAGCAGAACAGCCGGATGCGGAGACGCCGTACCCGGCTGTTCTGTCTCTGCTCTCGTCGGTTCGATCTGAAGGCCGAGAGGAGCGCATAATGAATGTATGTATCGATGCGGCGGGGTGATGAGCGATGGGATCGGCGGTAGGCGGAGCAGGTAGGATCCCAGGGCCGCGCCCGGTGCCACTGCTCGGCAGACGCGGGAACGCCCTGCTCCTCGCGCACGACCCGATCGCCTGGCTTGCCACGGCCTACCGGCGCTATGGGAGCATTTCTGGCCTCGTACGTGACGACCCCACGGTCGTCGTCGCGCTCGGACCGGATGCCAATCAGCAGCTGTTGGCCAATCCGGACCTGTGGCAGCACTCTATACCGCAACATACTACCCTCTCTGCCGCCAGCCGCTATGTCGAGCTCCACTACGAGGCAGCGCTCCGGCTAACCGAGCGGATGCTCGATCGCTGGGGTCTGGGCTGCCAGCTGGATGTCGCCTACGTCATGCGCGAGCTTACGCTCCAGGCTGCGATCACGGTACTGCTCGGGGAGCACACGAGCGATGTTGCCAGGCAGCTTGCCGCCGCAGTACGACGGTGGAGCCAGCACAACAGCGCCGTCCCATTTGCGCTGCTTCGAACGAGCCCTGGTCTGGCTGCCGACCGGCATAGCCCTCATCTATCGCGCGAGGTCGCATTTTGCCTGGGAGGCGCGCTTGCGCGTCGCCGCGAGCACGCCGCGCGGAACCAGAGCAGTACGCTGCTGGATGTCCTGCTTCAGGCACGCGAGACAGATGGCAGCCGGGTACCCGACGACGCGATCGTGCGTCGGGCCATGCTCTTGCTCCGCACAGGGCCTGCGACCAGTGCCGCGATGCTGGCCTGGACCTTCTTTTCGCTGTCACAACACCCGCGCATCCTCGCGGATCTCCAAGCAGAGCTGGCACGTGTGCTCAAAGGCGCCCCCCCGGGGCCGGAGCAGCTTGCCTGTCTGCCGCTGCTCGATCGGATCGTCAAGGAAACCGCGCGCCTTTTTCCACCGGCGAGTATTGGGCACTGCACCAGCGCGGTGCCATTCGACCTGGGGCCATATCATCTGCCGGGAGGAACGGTCATAATCTACAGCCCCTACATCACGCACCGCATCTCTGAGCTCTATCTAAGCCCGCAACGGTTCCGACCTGAGCGCTGGCTCTTCCTCGATCCAGCGCCGCACGTCTACCTGCCGTTCGGGACGTGCGGCGAAATGGGCCACGATCCGGCGATCGCAATCATGGAGACCAAGCTGGTGCTGTCGATGGTGCTCCAGCGTTTCTCGCTCGGCCTTGCTCCGTCCGCGCGTGTCGACCGCGGCTCGGGCCGGCCCCTTGCTCCGCGGGGCGCTCTCTCGATGATTATCGCGCCGGCAGACCGTCCCGTGGTCCAGCGGAGGGCTCAGGGCAACGTCGACGAGATGCTGGTCCTGCAGTAGCCGGACTCCGATCCGTCACGCTCCACCTCCCGCCTGATCAGACAGGTGCCGTGACGTCCATGCGGCCGGTCCGCCGGCCGAACCGTTACAATACGATGCCGTCGGTCGAGCGCGGCGCCATAATGCGGGTTCCCAAGTGGCGATCCTTGAGGGAGGTATTCAGGATGCTGGACACGGCCATCCAATCGCACGAGCTACACGAGCCGCAGCCGGCCGGCGTCTGGGATCCGAAGTACCGTCTGCTCACCCTGGGACTGATCCTTACCGTCGCCGGCTCGGCCTTCGAAGCCTTGGCCGTGGCGACTACTCTGCCCGCGACCGTTCGCGATCTCGGCGGACTTGCCTTATACGGCTGGGCCTTCAGTGCCTTCATGTTAACCAATCTGGTCGGGATTACACTCGCCGGCGGTGAGGCCGACGCACATGGCCCGGCACGCCCTTTTGTCGTGGGCGTCGGCTTGTTTGCACTCGGGCTGATCGTCGCAGGACTCGCTCCTACGATGGGCGTCGTTATCGCCGGGCGGGCCGTGCAGGGGCTGGGAGCCGGCGCCATCGCCTCGGTCTCCTACGTTGCGGTCGGCCGTGGCTATGCTGAGTCGGCAAAGCCGCGGATGCTTGCCCTGCTGTCGAGCGCGTGGGTGGTGCCGGGCCTCGTAGGCCCGGCCCTCGCAGGTCTGATCGCGGACCATCTCGGCTGGCGCTGGGTCTTTCTGGCGCTTGCGCCACTTACTCCACTCGCGGCCGGCCTGGCGTTCCCTGCCCTGCGGCGGTTCTCGCGGAAGGGTGCAGGCCAGCGCGACTGGCAGCGCGCAATCTTGGCAGTGCGTTTAACGCTCGGTGCCGGGCTGGTCATGGTCGGTCTCGGCTATCCATCGCCCCTGATCGCAGCCGGCCTGACAGTGACAGGAGCTGGGTTGGCGCTGCCGGCTCTGCGCCGTCTACTGCCGCCGGGAACACTGCGCGCCGCGCCCGGTCTTCCGGCCGCCATTGCCACGATTGGGCTTGTCAACCTCGCCTTCTTTGGCGCGGATGCCTTTGTGCCGCTTGCCCTGACCTCGGCGCGCGGGCAAACGGCGACCGCGGCAGGGCTTGCGCTCACGGCGGCGACGGTCGCGTGGACGGCCGGCGCATGGATTCAGGCGCACTTGGCTGCGCGGCGTGGCCGGCGGCTGCTGGTGATCATCGGACTAGCGCTGATCGCGACCGGTATCGCGGGTATTGTTGTGGGGCTGGTCGCGGCCCCGCCGGTCGCGCTCATGGTGCTCGCCTGGGGCGTGGCGGGTCTGGGAATGGGTCTGGCCTACTCGACTATCACCCTGGTCGTTATCGAGCGTGCGCTTCCTGGACAGGAGGGCGCCGCGTCAGCGGCAATGCAGCTTGTCAACGGGCTCGGAATTGCGATTGGAACCGGGCTCGGTGGCACTGTCGTCGCCTACGCCAGTAGAAGAAATGCTACACCACGCGCGGGTATTGTCCTCCAGGATCTGTTGATGATCGTCGTTGCCGCGGTCGCGGCGGTCACGGCGAGCCGTCTCCCGGGCCGGTCCTCCGGAGAGCGGTAGAGCTTAGCGCGTCTCGGATTACTGCCTGCTACCGCCGGGCGCGTTTACGTCCAAGCTTGCTCGGCCCATCAGCGGGACGGCCCAGGTTAGGAGGGGTGCGCGCCGTCGCCGTATGGCCCGTGCTGCGTTTGGTGTGACTCCATCTGTCGTGCGACCGTTAGCGCTCGCAGAAGATCCCACAGGTTCACCCATGCCTGCTCCGCGAGGTGACCAGCCCAGTCCTCCTGCTCTTGGAGGCGTGCATGCGCGAGTGGATAGTGATGCACGAGACAGGCGATGCCTTCCTCTGTCACGACCCACGTGCCAAACCGATATATCGGCGTACCCACCTCGAATGTGGCCACTGCATCCGCCACCTCCATCGGTCCTTTGTCTGTAAAGAGCGTGCCCATGAGAGGTTGACTTTGCGGGAGGAGCGCGGTGGCAGGTCCAAGCCGCGCCTGGAGGTAGGCGAGCTCTTCCTTCCGCGGATCAGGTCCCTGCATCGCAAACTGAAAATCGGCGGCGGTGTACGGTTTCATTGTTCCAACTCGCTAGTTCGAAACTATGCACTTTAGTGCAAGACTTTAGTTGCTACTCACGTCCGCCTGTGAGGTCGTCGGAGCGCTCTTTGGAATACCATTGCCTCCGTCGAACCAGGGGTTCCTCGCTCGTGC
>JBBSGA010000185.1:0-11814 GCA_038254585.1 Chloroflexales bacterium
TCGACGCCGCGGCGCCGCGAAGCGGCCTCACCGTCGCCGGTGGGCGGCTCCACGAGCGATAGCTGTGCGCTTCCACCGCCGAAGAGCTGCGTAAAAGTCGTTTTGAACTCATGCGCGACCGCGTCGAAGGTTGTATGAAACTGTACGTCCATAAGCTCGTCGAGCTCACAGATCGCCTCTCGCAAGGTCGCGGTCGTCGTCCTGACGTCCTCCAGCTGCGTCTCCAGAAACGCGTGACGCTCCACCAGGGTCGCATATTCGGCCGGGGCCAGTGCGTTGACCGGTCCCATTCGCCGCAGACGTCCGCGGAGCTGCTCGATACGGCTGTCGAGCAGCTCCGGCGGCTCGCCATCCTGCGCCGCAGCCGTCGCCGGGTCGTCGGACAGAGTGTGAAGCTCGATCCCATCGGCTGCCGCGCGCTGCTCGAGCAGCTGGTGCTCTGAGCGACGACCCTGAAGCTCAATCGCCGCGCTGGCGTGACGCTGTTCGCATTCGATCACCGTGGCCGTCGCAGTCCGCTCCGCCGCCTCGAAGCCCTGCAGCCGCTTCTCGGACTCGTCTAGCGCTGTTTCGACAGGGCGCAGAGCCCCCGTTAGAGCATGGCTTTCCGCGGCCAGCGCTGCGCCCTCGGCTTGCAGGCGGGCCAGCTCGCCGCCCAGTGCCGAGAGCTCGACGTCGAACTGGGCGACGCGATCCTTAATCGTACCTAGCTCATGTTCGGCCTGCTGGAGCGAGCGGCGGCGGCGCTCGTATGCTTCGGCTCGCACGCGTTGGTCACTCTCCGCCCGCAGCAGCGCCTCGCGCAACGCCTGCACCGCCTCCTCGTCGGCCCGAGCCGCGTGCTGGCGCTGCGGCAGCTCCTGCTCGGCCTGCTCGACAGCCTCCCTGGCCAGGGCCAACTCCCCCCGGGCAGACTCGAGGTTGGCTGCCGCCGTGGCGTGCTCCTTTTCCGCCTCTGAGCGGTCTGAGCCCAGCCGCTCGGCCCGTTTGAGCAATGCTTGATAGCCGTCCTCGGCCCGATGGAGCTCGCGGCGTCGCGTCTCCAGGATGCCCTGGCGCCGGTCGCGGCCAGCGCGCGCGTCACGCATCGCCGCTTCCGCTGCCCGCACGGCGCCCAGAGCGTCTTCGACCGTTGTCTCCTGCCGTGCCAGCTGCGCCTCGCGCCGCATCACTTCCGCCTGCGCCTCCTCGATACGCGCCGGAAGCTCACGATACTCGCGCTCACGGCGCAGCGTCCCGCTCTCTTTGCCCGCCGATCCACCCGTCAGCGCGCCTGTCGACGCGACCTGCTCGCCCGCGAGTGTGACCAGCCCCCACCCGCCGTCGAGCCCCTTGAGTGCGCCACGGGCCGCCGGAAGATCGGCGGCGATCAACGTTCGCCCGAGCAGCAAGTCGACCACGGCAGCGTACCGCGGGTCATAGTCGAGCATGTCGGCGGCGCAGCCCAGAATGCCGGCCGTGGCAGGCCGCGCCGGAGGCGGGGTGCGCCGGCTCGCGCGGAGCGTGTCGAGGGGCAAGAAGGTAGCCCGGCCGGCATGCGATCGCTTGAGCTCGGCGATCGCCGCCTCGGCCGTTTCCCAGCAGTCGACCACGATCTGCTGAAGGCGCGATCCGAGCGCAGCTTCGATCGCCGTTTCCAGATCCTGCGGGACTTTCACGATCGACGCGACTAGCCTGAAGTCGGTCCGTCCCGCGCGCTTGGCCCATCGCATCGCCGCCTTCACGCCGGGAAAGGTTCCTTCCCCGCTCTGGATCAGTCGGGCCAGAGTTTCATATCGCGTCTCGAGATCGGCGCGCACACGGCGTACCGCCGCGTGCACCTCGGCAGCACTCGCGCGCTCCTCGCGCGCAA
This sequence comes from Chloroflexales bacterium, assembly GCA_038254585.1. Classification (GTDB taxonomy): domain Bacteria; phylum Chloroflexota; class Chloroflexia; order Chloroflexales; family Kallotenuaceae; genus JBBSGA01. The sequence continues at coordinate 1,853 of JBBSGA010000185.1, forward strand.
TCCGCAGGACATGCTGCGCGCCGTCCAGTCCCGCGGCCCCATCATGGAGCGCGGCATCCGCTCGCGCGAGCAGATCGTCGGCTTCGGACACCTGCCGTCGCGCGTCGGCCAGCTCCGCGGCCGCCCGCGCCGTCTCGCGCTGCAGTCCTTCCACATCGCGCCCGAGGCCCGCGGCATGTCGCGCAAGCTGGTGATGGTGCGCCTCGGCGGCACCCACCGCCGCCGCCTTGCGCGCGAGGGCCGCGTGCATCGTGGCCAGCGCCGTCTCCGCCGCCTGCCGTGCGGCCACAACCTCGCTCGCCTTCCGGCTGCGCTCCCGCAGTGTGGCACGCCCTTCGCCGACCACTGCCGCCCCGCGCTCCATGGCGACCCCGAGCATGTCGCACTCCGCTGCACCGATGGTCCGCTCTTCGCGCAGCATCTGCTCGCGCTCCAGCAGCTCGTCCTGACGCAGACGCAGGCCGGTCAGGCGCTCGTCGACCACCGCGTGCTCGCGGAGATTTGTCGCGATACGGCGGTCGAGGCTCGCCTCGGCCTCACGCATCGAAACGAGCTGGGAGCGCTGCTCCCAAACAAGGCCGCGCTCGCGCTGGAGCGCCGCGCCGGTAGACGCGCGCTGCCCGCGCACCCGCGCCAGTGCGCCGGCGCAGCGGTGCTCTTCGTCGGCGGCCGCTTCCATGGACACCCGGCTTATAGCGTAAAGCCGGCGATAGTGGCGCCCAAGCAGGTCGCTCAGCTCCGCCGCGACCGCACCGACCGCCTCGGCGTCCCGCGCCTGCCTGTGCAGGGTCCGAAGCTGGGGCGCTTGCTCCTGCAGCAGGTCGCTCAGCCGCACCAGGTTTGCCTCGGTCTCTCGCAGGCGCCGCTCGGCCTCGGCCTTCTTGGCCTGGTAGGGCCCGATCTCCGCTGCATCCTCGAAGAGCTTCTGGCGATCCTCGGGCTGCAGCGCGAGCGCGGCATCCACCAGGCCCTGGTTGATCAGCGTGTAGGAGGAGCCCAGCGGCGCGACGGCGTCAAGGAGATCGCGTAGGCGAACGCGGGCTCGGTTGATGAAATACTCATTCTCACCGCTGCGGTAGGCGCGACGTCCGATCGTTACTTCGTCGTAGGGCAGCGGCAGGAGCCGGTCGCCGTTGTCGATCGTCAGCGATACGTCGGCGAAGCCGAGAGGCGCCCGGCCTTTCCCGCCACCGTAGATCAGATCTTCGGTCTTCTTGCAGCGCAGATTAACGAAGCTCTGCTCCCCCAAAACCCAACGAACGGCGTCCGACAGATTCGACTTGCCGGATCCATTGGGCCCCACGACTGCGGTGATTCCCGGAGGGAAGACGAAACTTGAGCGCTGGGCGAAGGTCTTGAAACCCTGAATGTCGAGCCGTTTGAGGTACATCAGCGTGCGGATTATAGCATGCGCGCGCGAAAAAATCCTCAGACGTGTATATAATAACGAGGTTGCGGACCCGGCCTTGCTGGAGGCTCGCGTGCGGCACCCGCGGCAAGGGGAGGAACATGAAAGGTTCAAGCATCCGGTACCTATGGCCCTACCTCCGGGGACGGTACCGGTGGCTGATCGGCTGCTTGTTCTTTGCGATCGTGGGAGCGAGCGCAAGCGCATTCAGTCCCTTCGTCCTCGGCCATGCGATCGACGAGCTTCAGCATGGAGTGCGCTTGCCGGTCCTTTTGCTCTACGCCCTGGGCCTTCTCTCGCTCGCCGCGACGCTCGCTATCTTTCGCTACCTGCTGCGCATGCTCACCGGCGATATGGCCGCCACAGTCTCCTACGAGATGAGTCGTGACTTCTTCGCACGTCTGCTGATCCTTGATCAGCAGACCTACGCCGACTACGGCAGCGGCGATCTGCTCTCACGCGCGACGATCGATTTCATCTACATCTGGCGCTTCTTCAGCGCCGGCTTTCAGATGATGCTGCACTCCCTCGTACTGGTCGTCATCGGCTGTGTGCTCATGGCCAGCGCCAGCCCACTGCTGGCTGCGATCGTTTTCGGCTTTCTGGTCGTGACGATCTTCGCCCAGTTGCGCCTCGGGCGGGTCCTCGAATCCTCCTTCGACCACGTGCAGCGCGAGATGGCGCACCTGTCGGCCTTCGCCCAGGAGCATCTCACGACCGTCCGCATGGTAAAGGCCTACAACCAGGAGCCGCAGGTCGTCCACGCATTCGATTCCGCCAACGATCGCTATGCCGAGGGCAACCTGAAGTTCACGCTGCGCAGCGGAATGATCTCGCCCATTCCGGGAACCGCGGTGCGGCTCACAACCGCGCTTGTGCTCGCTATCGGCGGCACCGAGGTGATCTCAGGGTTGTTAACCGTGGGCCAGTTCGTGCAGTTTATCGTCTACCTCGGTCTGCTGAGCAACGCCGCGGTCCAGATCAGCTCGGCCTACGAGCGCCTTCAGCAAGGCGCCGCCGCCACCGGTCGCATCGCCGAGGTGCTCCTGCGCGAGCCGCGTATCGGCGATGCTCCTGACGCCCGCCGTCCAAAGATCGAGGGGGCGGTGAGCATGCATGGCGTGAGCTTCCGCGCTGCCGGCCGGAGCATCCTGCATGATATCGACTTCGATGTGCCGGTCGGCAGCACCGTCGGCATCGTCGGCTCCACCGGCGCGGGCAAGTCGACGCTGCTCGGTCTGATCGCCCGTGTCCAGGATCCCAGCAACGGACAGGTGCTGGTCGACGGCAACGACGTACGCTCGCTGGCGCTAAACACGCTCCGCGGCGCCCTGGCCATTGTGCCCCAGGAGACGCTGCTCTTCACCATGTCGCTGCGCGATAACATCACCTTGGGTCTCCATGACGTTCCTGACGCGGCCGTGGACGAAGCCCTCACAACCGCCAGGCTCAGCAACGATTTGCCGCAGCTTCCGCGTGGGCTCCAGACCCCCGTCGGCGAGCGGGGCGCAACACTCTCAGGCGGCCAGAAACAGCGCACGGCGATAGCCCGAGCGCTCGTCAGGGATCCACGCATCCTGATCCTGGACGACGCCCTGGCGAGCGTGGACGCGCAGACGGCCTCACAGATCATCGCGGGTCTGGCCGGCCGGGGCGAGGGCAGAACGCCGCGCACGACCTTCATCGTCAGCCAGCACCTCCTTGCCGTGCGCCACGCCGATCTGATCCTCGTCATGGCGGACGGCACGATCGTCGAGCGTGGAACGCATGATGAGCTCGTGGCACTGGGTGGACGCTATGCCGCGATGTACGAGCGGGAGCACCGCCGCGATGGGGCGCCGGAGGAGACAGTCGACGACATCGTCGACCAGGAGGAGCAGGCATGGCTGGAGGCAAGGCAGTGACGACCGAGGCGCGGACGACCAAGGAGCGCACACAGGATGCGTCGCTGATGTGGCTCATGGTGACGACCATGCGGCCCTACTGGCGGCCGCTTGCCCTGGCCCTGCTCCTGTTGATCGGCATGGCCGTGCTTAACGTCGTGCCGCCTTACCTCCTCCAACGGGCGATCGATGGGCCGATCAAGACGCATGACGCCGCTGGCCTGTGGTGGCTGGCGGGGTTCTACGCGATTGCCGTGGCCATCTCGTTCAGCTTCCAGTTCGGCCAGACCTACCTGCTGCAGCTGAGTGGGCAGCGCGGCCTCGCGGCGCTGCGGCACCGGCTCTTCGAGCATATGCTGCGCCAGAGCATGGACTTCTTCGGCAAGCAGGGGGTCGGCGATCTCATCCAGCGGTTGACCGGCGACATCGACGCACTCAACGCCCTACTCTCGTCGAGCGTCGTGACGATCCTGACCGAAACTGTCACGCTCATCAGCGTGGTGGTCGTGATGTTCGTCGTCAACTGGAGGTTGGCGCTGCTGGCGTTGGCCGTGCTACCGCTACTGGCAGTGGTCACGCGCTTCTTCCGCCGCCGCATCCGCCGGTCGTCCAACTCCGAGCGCTCCCTGAGCGCCAAAGTAAGCGCCTTCCTGAACGAACAGCTCAACGGCATGCTCCTGATCCAGCTCTTCCGGCGCGAGGCCGACAGCGCCGCGGAGTTTGACGTCGTGAACGGGAGCTATCGCCACGCGCTGATCGTCCTGCGCCGCAACAGTGCGATCTTTCTGGCCGTCCTGGAGCTCCTTTCCGCCCTCTCGCTCGCGACGCTGCTCTACTGGGGTGGGCGCGGCGTTCTGGCGGGCTGGGCCACGCTCGGAACGCTGGTCGCCTTTGTTCAGTACAGCGAGCGCGCATTCCAGCCGATCTTGCGCCTCTCCGAGCAATACAACAACGTGCAGATTGCCCTGGCCTCCGCCGAGCGGGTCGCACGGATGCTCGAGACGGATCCTTCGATCAAGCAGGCTGCCGCGCCGGCGCCGCTTGCGCCGGTTCGTGGCGCGATCGAGTTCCGTGATGTCCACTTCTCCTACGAGCCCGATGAGCCGGTCCTGCGCGGTATCTCGCTCAAGATCCAGCCGGGCCAGAACGTCGCCGTTGTCGGCCCCACGGGCGCGGGCAAGAGCTCCCTCGCCGGGCTCCTCGCGCGCTTCTACGATCCGCAGTCGGGCGCGATCCTGCTCGACGGGCAGGACATTCGCCAGCTTAGCCTGCATGACCTCAGACGCACGGTTGCCGTGGTGCCGCAGGATCCCATCTGTATTGCCGGCACAATCGCCAGCAATATCCGGCTCTACGACGCAACAGTGACGGATGAAGAGGTCCGGCGTGCCGCCGAGCTAGCCAACGCTGCGCCCTTTATCGAGCAGCTTCCCAAGGGCTACGAAACCGAGGTTCGGGTGGGTGGAGGCAACCTCTCGATGGGGCAGCGGCAGCTACTCTCACTCGCGCGGGCCATCGCCCTCAGCCCGGCAGGCGTGCTGGCCCTCGACGAGGCAACCTCGAGCATCGACACGACCACCGAGGCGCTGATCCAGGACGCCCTCGAGCGTCTGCTCCGTTCGCGTACGAGCATCGTGATCGCGCACCGTCTGACGACGATCCGCAAGGCCGATCGGATCATCGTCCTCGAGCGCGGCCGGATCGTCGAGGATGGCACCCATGCCGCGCTCCTCCGCGCCGGCGGCCATTATGCGCGGCTCTACCAGCACCAGGCCGGCGTTACAGCTGCACCCGCCGCGGCTGGCCCGCGGCTATCGCTCGGCGAAGCCCGAGCAGACTGACCGAGCCGACCGTCCGCTACTCGAGCACGACCATCGCGTGCCCCTGCACCAGGGGCATCTGCACCTTCGCATAGCCGCCGTCGTAGGTACAATCGAGCGCCTGGCCGCCGGGAGCCAGGTACGCCCGCGCGGGAGCAGCGTCGGCCCGGATCGCTACCGTGGCCGGCAACAGCGGGAGCGCATCCTCCACCATGTCGATATCCTTCGACCGGCGCTGAGGCGCGTAATGCAGCAAATGCAGGATACGCCGCTCCCCCTGTCTAAAGAGGGTAGCCTCGGCCGAGGTCGGCAAAGACGCGCGGACCAGAGGCGACGGCAGGAGCACCTGCAGCGCCGCCGCTACGAGATCGCGGTAGATCGGATACCCGTGGGTAAGATACATGCGGAAGAGCGGGTGAGAAAAGTAGACAACGCGTCCTCGGCACGCGGCGGCAGCGAATTGCGTCGGCTCAGCGGGCGGGGTCTGGTTATGCGAGGAGAAATGGCGCCAGGTACGATTGAAGTAGGGCCACACGATGCGTGCCAGCACGTCGGTCCCTTCGACCGGCTCGACCGTGGAGCCCTCGTCGTAGAGCACATGATCGATCGCCGGAATCGACGACCCAAACCCGCCCTCGAGCCGTAAGTAGGAGGGCGTGTACTCGCTCGGGCTCCGGTACGTCACCCCGACCTCATCTAGGGCGAAACTGGGCTCGCCGCTGCCGACCGCCAGTCCCGAGCGATGCGACAGCAGAAGGGAGCCGCCATCCGCGAGGTAGTCCTTGACCTTGCGCGCCAGCGCCTCGTCGAAACGCACCTCGTCGGGCGCAATCAGCACGCGGTAGCGGGTGAAGTCCGAGTCCCGATCGACAAACTGGAACTGGTGCTGCGACTCCAGAAGCATCCGCAGCGCTCCCTCGTCGCTCGCCCCTTGTCGGTTGAAGCCGCTCGTAAGCCTGGTCGTCAGGAGGATGCCGATGTCCACCTCAGGCTGGGCATCTAGGGCTAGCCCCTCTTTCGCCGCGATGCTGCCGTAGACCCGGCCGATACGCTCATAGACAGGCGCCTCCAGCCGTCCGCGAGGGTGCAGCTGGTCGCCGATCGAGCACGCCGATCCGGACGCGAGCATGCGGAAGCACTCATACTCGAGAGCCGCCTCACTCTTGAGGCCGCCGAAGTCGGCCCACGTCTTATGGAAGCGTGCAGTCATGCCGAGGGTCGGGAGCCCCAACGGCTGGCAGTAGCGTACGTAGAGCGGAAAATGATTGTAGCCCCACCCGCCCGACGGCAGCGACTCGATCTCGAGATGGGTTTGATACTGCAGCTCCGGCTTGATCCCCATTTCGGGATCGGCGTCGACGCGCAGCCGGCTGTTGTAGAAGATCGTCGCGGACGGGCGGTGCTCACGCACGATCGCCGAGAGACGATCCATCGCCCGCCGCGCTACCACCAGCGCTTTGCGCCGCAGATCCTCGTCATCCGACGGATCGAGGCCGAGCTCCGCCATCAGCCGCATACAGTGGTTGCAGGCACAGCCGGGAGGCGTTTCCATCACGATATCGAAGAAGATACCGTCGGCCAGGTAGCGGCGGACGACCTCGTCGGTCTGTGCGGCAACGTAGTCGAGATAGGGGCTGTTCATGCACAGGAAGCGCCAGCCGTGGTTGCCGAAGGGGGGACGTCCCGCCAGCGCACCACTGGGCGACACCTGCAGCCAGTCGGCATGCGCGGCAGCGGCATGCTCGTCCCACACGACGCTGATGTAGACCGGCACGTTGATGCCTACGCGATGACACGCCGCGATCTGCTCGCCCAGCAGATCGCGCTTGAGGTGCGGATGCACCACGCCAACCTCGGTTGGGTAGTAGCTCATTCCATGGTGGCACTTTGCGAAGCACGTGACGGAGTTGACGCTTGCCGCCTTGAGCGTGTGCGCGAACTCCTCGGCGTCGAAGTCGGCGCCCACCTCCGGTATCTCGGGCGATGTATGAAAATCCATGTGAATCTGGCGGAACGGTAAGTCCATGGAGCGCGATCCTTTCGCTTGGGGCAGGCAAGCATACTCGACGTGGTCAACTCTGACAACCGGCGACCACCAGCCGCCAGAGATTCAGACTGCTTAGGACGGCGCTGCGCTCGTCCGCCGGTCGATCCTGGTACTATCCTTCTATGAGATGGCTACGCGAGCGCCCCATGCCAGGGGTTGGACCCGGCCCGCTCCACTCCCTCGGGCCGATCCTCTTCCAGCTTGCTTTCTTCGCAATCGGCGGCGACGCCGAGGCCGAGGAGCTCGCCAGTTTAGTGCTGGCGGACGATCCTGACGCAAAAACGGCGCTGCGCCGGCTCGCGTCGGGCCTGCCCAACACTACATCCGGCTGGCCCATGGCCGAGCCGGCGCGAGCTCCCGGCCTCGCCGTAACGCACGAAGTCTCGGTTGGCCTGCTCGCCATGCTCGGGCGTATGGCGCCGATCGAGCGCCTGGCCCTCGGAGCCCATCTGCTATTGGATCTGCCGCCTCACGAGCTCGGCTATTGGCTCGCGGCACACTGCTCCGGCGAGCGTGTGGCCGACTGCCTGCTTGAGATAGGAGCGGCGCTCGATCTGATTCCGCCGGTATTGGACGAGGTGGGGTGCCGGGCGATCGGCCCACGCATCGTCGACATCGACGATGCTGATCGTGGGCGGATCGCCCGGCTGCACCTCCTGGGCTGCGATCGCTGCGCTCCACGCGCGGAGGGCGTGCGGCGCACGCGCCATCTGCTGCGCGAGGCGATTGAGGTCTTCTTCCCACGTCGATCGCGCGTGCTTGCTCCTTCCGCGGGTCGCTCCGCCGGCTGGAGGAGGCAAAGACGTCTAGAGATCGCAGGTACGTGCGCGGCGGCGCTTCTGGCAGCCGCTCTCATGGTATGGCAGCCATCGGCCGGAGGCCGGCCGACGATCGAGGAGCGGATGACGGCGGCCTCGCTGATCGACCACGCTCTCCATCGCCTCGATCTGGGCATCCGGCGGGGCGTGCTACACGAGCGCTATCAGGCCGGCAGCGGAGAGGAGAGCGTGCTGGGTGAGCGGTGGATCGAATACCAGGCGCCTCAGCGGATGCGCCTCGTTCTCACACGCCTAAGCGACCGGATGCCGATGCTGGACCTGGCAAGCGACGGGCGCACCCGGCTGCAATATTCGGCCCAGATCGAGCCAGCCATTACGATGACAGAGCAGCTGAGCGATCCACGTGTCGCAGATCTGATATCTCTTCTGCGCCAGTTGCCCGCGACCGGCGCGATGGCCTCCTTCCCGCCGACGGATACTCCCGCCGACCTCACGCTGATTGCCGCCGCCCGGCGCGCGAACGCGGCCCTGCTTGGGACTACCATGGCGCTTGGGCGTTTCGCGTATCTCCTGACCTACACCGAGCCGGGTGCGGAGCGGCGCATCGTTCTCACAATCGATGCTGTGACCTCGAGTCTGCTCAAGGCAACCGCGACATCCGGCAAGCCGAATGCCCCGCCCGAGCTGCTGTGGCAGGCCGAAACCGTCGAAGTGCTGCCGGAAGCCCCGCCCCAGCTTCTCGACCTGCGAGACACTGGTGTGGGCCAGTCGCTGCCCGATCCACGCCACCTGCTTCTGAACCCATTCTCGAACGTTTCTCTATCTGAAGTGGCCCGCAAAAACCCAAGGTTTCCCGTGCCTTCCAGCCTACCACCGGGCACCTCGCTCGCCTTCTTACACGACGCCGACTTCTTCGGGACGATCCAGGCCTACGAAGGTGACTGGACCTCTGTGGTGATCGCCACGCCGCTCATAGATTTCACATCTCGACCCAAGCCCCCGCTCGAACACCGGACCGGGGAGGCCATCTGGCGGGTGGTACATGCCGACTCGGCGCGCGGCATAACGCAGATCGCTTTTGCGCCGGCGTCCGAGCCTTCTCGGCGCTCGCTCCTGTACGTGTGGCACGCTTTTCAGCGCGACGATGAGCGGCAAGCGACCGCGGGGCGTATCCTTGGAGAGATGCGCTGGCTCAAAGGGGAACAGATCACGGCGCTCGAAGGCCGGTTTGTTGCCCCGCCCGGCCAGATCGGCGGTGCGACCTCCAGCGGGCGGTAGGACGCGCGGGGATCAGCCCTTGCGGCCGAACTGGCGCTCGAGCTGACTCTGGGACAACAGCAGCGTGGTCGGGCGGCCGTGCGGGCAGGTACGCGGCATCGCGCAGCGCTCGAGCTGCTGGAGAAGCTGGCGCATCTCTTCATGTGAAAGGGCCTGGCCCGCTCTGATCGCGCTATGGCAGGCGATAGTCGTCAGCGCCTGCTCGCGCCAGTCGGCCGGAGTCGAGCCGCCGGAGTCGACGAGGTGCTCGCCGAGCTCCAGCAGGGACGGCGCGATCTCGCCTTCGCGCAGGCCGGCAGGCACCGCCGTGACCTTGAGCCGTCCCTCCGGCGACGCTTCCATTCCGAAGCCCCAGCCTTCGAGCTCGTCCACGTGCCCCGCGAGCAGTGTGCCCACGGATGGAGGAAGATCGACGGCCACCGGCATAAGCAGGTTCTGGCGCTCGAGCGGCTGCGTACCCTGGCTGTGCATGAGCCGCTCGTATACGACGCGCTCGTGTGCCGCGTGCTGGTCGACGAGGTACATGCCATCCGGCGCCTCGGCCACGATGTAGGTCTCCCCGACCTGCCCGACGACACGTAGCGGAGGAAGCTTGGCAGGCGGGACTGGCGCTTGGGGGGCAGGGGCGCCGGCTATCCCCAGCGGGGCCTGCTCGTGCCGAGCGGGGTGCCGCGGCGCCCCGGAGCCGGCATAACGAGTGCTGGGCGGGCGCCCGGAGCGCGTGGCCGGCGCGGAGTGCCCCGTAAA
>JBBSGA010000186.1:0-11743 GCA_038254585.1 Chloroflexales bacterium
CACGGTGGTCATGGAGCCTTCGTGGCCGGTGTTCATGGCTTGGAGCATGTCGAGCGCCTCGGCGCCGCGGACTTCGCCGACGATGATGCGGTCCGGCCGCATGCGTAAAGCGTTGCGCACCAGCTGCCGGATCGTCACCTCGCCTTTACCTTCGAGGTTGACCGGTCTCGCCTCCAGCCGCAGCACGTGCGGATGGACGCGGCCGAACTGGAGCTCGGCCGCGTCCTCCACCGTGATGATGCGCTCGCCATGCGGGATGAAGCTCGCCAGAACGTTGAGCAGCGTCGTCTTGCCCGATCCGGTGCCGCCCGAGACGAGGATGCTCAGCCGCGCGACGACGCACGCGCGCAAGAACTCCGCCATCTCCTCGGACAGCGTGCCATTGCGAATCAAATCCTCGATCGCGAAGGGGGTCTTGCGGAAGCGCCGGATCGTCATCGTCGGGCCGTCGAGCGCGAGTGGTGGCACGACGGCGTTGACTCGCGAGCCGTCCGGCAGGCGCGCGTCGACCATCGGGGACGATTCGTCGATGCGCCGGCCTAAGGGCGCGACCACCCGGTCGATGATATGCCGCACGTGGTCTTCATTCATAAAGACGACGCCCGGCTCGCTCTGCACGATGCCGTTGCGCTCGACGTAGATCGACCGCGGGCCGTTGACCATGATCTCGGTGACGTAGGGATCGGCCAGCAGACGCTCAAGGGGGCCGAACCCGACCGTTTCGTCGAGGATCGCCGAAATGATCGACGCACGCTCGTGCTGTGTGATCAGGCGCCCCTCCTCGCTGATCATCTGGCCGACGTGTGCCTCGACGCGTGCGCGCAGCTGATCAGGTGGCAGAGCGATCAGGCCCGCGAGATTCGCCTCGCGCAGCATGCGGTCGTGGTAGTGCCGAACGAGCTGATTTTGGACGTGGGTACGTTCCTGCAAGGCCATCCGAAATCCATCCCTGGTCGGCGACGAGCGACAATGTTGGGCTCGAAGCAATTGCTCGTGCGCAGCGGCGTAGGTCGCCTTCAGCGTAGCATTAGCGGCAACGTGTGTCAGGGCAGCTTTGCTCAAAGCGATGCTCACACGTGCTTACTGGCCGGCCCGCGGGGTTAGAGGACGCCGGGCCACGCGTACACCCGCCGCGTAGCCAGAGCGTAGGGTTACATGCTTGTGGGCCGTATCATGTTTGGTTTCCGGATCGTGCCAAATTTACTTTGCTTTTCCTGGCACACACCCTGCTCTCAATCCTAGAGTGTGTGTTTTCGCGTATCTGGTGCCTCGTCCCAGATGCGCCCGCGCGTTTATCCCTGAAACGACAGATGAATGCCTCAGAGCGGTGAGCGTGGTTGTATGGACGAGGTATTGACGCCCTTGCTACCGGTTTTGACCGACGCCGAGTTACGCACGATCTTTCGCGATGACGAGCGCGCGCTCTGGCGCTACCATCTGCTATCGGCCGTGTTCCACGATGGAAGATCGAACCGGGAGGTAGCCGAGCAGTTTGTGACGACGCCGGAGACCGTGCGCCATCTGTGCAACAGCTTTTTGGAGACCGGACACCTCGACTCTTTGCGCTCGAAGCGGCGCGGTGCGATCGGTCACTTGCAGCGCCAGAGCCCACTCGCCCAGGCGATCGCGCGCGAGCTTGCCCTCGATCCGGAGGCAAGCGGTGGGCAGATCTGGCGTGCGGTTCGGGCACAGCTGGAGAGCAGCGGCATCCCGGTGCCTCGGCGCTCGGTCTATCGCTTGGTCGAGCGCCTGCGTCCCGAGGTCGAGGTCGAGGAGGCGGAGGAAGAGAGTGAGCTGTGGGCACCCGCACTCGTGCCGCTGCTGCGCACGGCGCTTCCGCTCCTGACGTTCGACCCGCCGCTCGATCTTGGCCGTAGCCAGCTGGCAGAGCAGGCACTGCCGGCGGATGATGATTCCGCGATGCGCGGGAAAATACTAAGGGATCTGCTGCGGGATGGCCTGGATGAGCTGCGTCCGCGCGCACAGGACGAGCAGGACGATCCCTATTTCCGCCCCTACCAGATTCTGTCGCGTGAGGCACTGGAGGGCGCAACGCGCGAGGAGCTGGAGCGCGACTTGGCGATTGCACCGGCGACTTATACGCGTGCCAAGCGGCAGGGACTCGAGCGTCTCGCCGAGATCGTTGTCCAAAAGCTCCAGGAGCGGAAGCTCCCGCAGCGCGCCGAGCCGCCACTGCCGCCACCTCTCTTCGGCCGTGACCGCGAGGTAGCCTATTACACGCGACGACTTGAAGAGGAAGGCGTGGCAGTGATCTGGGGACTGTACGGCAGCGGCAAAACCGCGCTCGCCGCGACGATCGCCGCGCGCTACCATCCGATCGTCAAGGGCGTCGTGTGGCACAAATGTGCTGGAGCCGGTGATGGGATCCTGATCGGTGTGCTGCGGAGCTATGGCGTGGATCGACATCCGAATGCCGCCGACACGCGAGTGCTGCTCGCCGATATACGCGAGAGCAGCACTAACACCGATCTGCTCGTTCTCGAGTGTTTCGAGGCGATCGCACATGATCCCGCCGCCGACCTATTGCTTGCAACGCTGCGCGGGGCGACGAGGAATGGCATGCGCTTGTTGGTTCTGAGCCGCGTCCTGCCGAGGTGGGCAGGCGACCATGGCTGGGCGCCCCTCGGCGGTGTTCCCGACGACATAGCCCGCGCGCTCTGGGCCGTTTTTGGCGGGCCGGCGATCGCGCCGCCGGCGTGGTCGGAGCTCTACAACCGTACTCTCGGTTATCCGCGCCTGATCCAGGCCCTGGCGGCCGATGTCGATGCCGATATCGACCACCTACTGCTCGACGGCCTCTGTAAGGGCCTCTCGCTCGAGGCGCGCGACCTGCTCTTTCGCCTGCTGCTTGTTCCCCAACCGATTCGCACCGGAGAGGCTGGCGGCGTGCGGGTAGCGCTCAACGAGCTCATAGCCTACGGGCTCGTGACGGTTGGGCCGTCGCGCACCTCCGGTTACTTACATGGGCTGATCGAAGCTCATCGCGCCGGATTGCGCGTGCTTGTGCCGGAGGCGACTCGTATCTATCTGGATCACGCCGACGACGCCACGCGTGACGGCCTCTGGTTCGACGCGGCAACTTTCTACTCTGCCGCGGGGGAGCCTGCACGCGCGGCGCAAGTCGTCGGCGAGCATTCCCACTGGATCGTCGCAGAGCGCCAGGGTCGGGCTGCGATCGACCTGCTGCGCGATCTGCTGCCGCGCCTCGCTCCCGGCCCTGAATTGGCGGAAGCACAAGCAAGCCTTGGCACTCTGTATCTTCTGGTCGGCGAGTGCGGACAGGCGATTGACACACTGCGGGCCGTGATCGACCTGATGGTGGCCTTCCGCGAAACCCTCGCACTGCCGCAGCTTCGTCGATGCCACCGGCAGCTGGCAGCGGCATATCTGCTAGCTGGACGCTGGCCTGAGGCGCTCGACCACGCGCAGGTGAGTATGGGCGCCGAGCGGACCATCGGACCGCCTGTCTCTGCTGAGGAGCGTATCGAGCTCACGCTGCTGCAGCAACGCATCTGGCTGCTGGCGGGGCGCGGCGATCAGGCGCGATTCTGGCTGGCCGACGCGCAGATGTTGCTACAGATCACCCCCACACCATACGTCGCTGCATTGGTCGCCTACGGAGAGGGCCTGGACGCCGCGCATCGGGGCACCGCATCCCTCGCCGCGGAGAGGCTGCGGCAGGCACTCGATCGTCTTCCGGCGGCCACTCACCACGGCCTGCGCTATGCAGTCGTGGCACAGCTGGTAGGCGCCCTCGCTACAGGCGGACGATTCGACGAAGCAATCGCGACGCTGCATCCTTATCTCGTCGAGGCGCAAAGCCTGCGCCATCGGGCTGGTGCGACGGCGCTTGTCCTCGCACTTGCAAACGTGGAGCTCGATAGGGGCGACATCGGGGCGGCCAGAGCAGCGGCGACGAGCGCCGAGCTATCTCGAGACGCTGCGGATCTTATCCTCCAATGCGAGCTGAGCCTCCTCCGCGCCTCGCTGGCGATCTACGACGGCGACACGCTCAACGCACTGCGCGAGCTCGAGGCGGTGGTCGGCCTCGCCGCCGACCCGTTCCTCCCGTACATGCAGGCGCGCGCGAATATCGGCCTTGCCCTCCTGTACTTGCAGCAGGGCGACGCCACGACGGCCGCTCAGTATGCACTCCGCGGCCTCCGGGTAGCCGAAAGTAGCGGCTTGCGCAGACTACAAGCGATGGCACATCTGTGTCTGACTGAAGATGCGCTGCGGCGGCACGCTTGGGACGAGGTTCAGGGCAACCTTGCGCAGGCGAGCGAGATCCCGGACGATCCGACACTCAGTGGGATGGCCGAGCGCGCGAAGGCCGAGCTCTACGTGGCACAGGGTAACGTCGAGGCTGCAGCGCAGGCCTTCCGGCGCAGCCTCGATCTTCTGCGCTCAGGCGCCGCGCTTGCCCGGCGATGGGCAGAGCAAAGCTACGCCGCGTTTCAAGCAGAGCGAGGATGATCGTCGTGCGGATCGCATAATCGACCAGCCGGCACGGTGACATCCCGCCGTCAATGACTCGCCGCCGATCTAAGCCTGCCCCATAATTGCCGCTTCATCACAGAAGCGGCTCAATCGCTCCGGCTCCCTTGTACCACCGCGCACGTCGCTGGCAATAACAGTCCAGGCGCTGCCGGATGGCATAATCGTCTGCCACTCTCCCTGCCAGTTCCCACTGCTCCGGCACTGAACTGCCCGAACCGAACCTGGGCGGGCTGTGACAGCGCGAGAAAACGCCGCCTGTGGCGATGCGGCGACCTCCCGCATACGCTAACCAGCTTCGCAATGATCAACGCATCACCAATCGGAGGTTGCACTTCGCTGTGTAACAAGAGTGTAAACAAAGAGCCAAATCTGGCACACGTCGCGCAGCTCGGCAGAAGTAATTCTGTCACAGTTTGACAGCTGCAGCCTATCGGAGAAGGTTTTATGAGCACCGTGTGTAAACGTGTGGTACGCCGCAAATCGACTGTTGATCGCCGTTCATGTCGCCCTCGCCGCCGCTTTGTAGCATCGTACTGAGCATCGGATGCTGGTACGTAGTCCAGGCCGCTGGTAGTCTGTAATTACGCGTCGAGCCAAATTACCGAATTAAGCCGAGTTTCGCAGCCCTTTCTGCAGGCAAACTTGGCGCCGATCATGTGGAGCGAGGAATGAGCCACAGCCTGCCAATGGTCGTGACCGACGGCCGCGTCCTACTGGGCAGCGAGATCGAAGATGTTCCCGGCGTGGCGGTTATTCCGCGCGACGTTCGCATCCGCGGCGAGACGATGTGCAGCGACGAGCGGGCGAACGTCATTCGCTCGGTCGCCCGCGACGCGATCGAACAAGGACGGTCGCCGGAGGTGCTGGCGCCCGACCGCGCGCGTTTTCTCGAAACCTACCTCCGCTTGGCCGAGAGCCAGTCACACGTGATCTCGGTCCACTACCTCCAGGGTCTTGACGCCGCCGCCCGCGAAGCGCGCATCTGCCGCCAGCTGATGCAGCCACTGCAATTGATCGACGTATACGAGGCGAAGACGCTCGAAGGTGGCCTCGATTTCTTGCTGCGTTGCGCGGCAGCGCTGGCTGCCGAGGGTGCGAGCGCCGGGCAGGTGCTTGCATTGTTGCGCTACCTCGAGACGCACATGCTCACGCTGCTCCTGACTCCCGGCCCGGCAGTCCGGCGATCCTGGGCGCTGCCGACAAGCGCCCAGCAGCTGGTGAGCCTCGCCCCCGCGATCGAAACGCTGTGGCATTTCGATCCCAAACAGCAGGCCATACTCGTCGTTGAGCAGGAGCGAAAGCTCCATGCGCGCCTCGGCGAGATCCTGCAGTCTCGCTGGGGACGCCTACGTTATGCCGCTATTGTGCGCTACCGAGGCTACCGTCGTGACCAGATGGATGCGCTTGCAGCCAGCCTGGCGCGGGCGGGGCTGCCCGAGGCAGCGCGCGTCGAGCCCGTCGCCGCGACCTTCCTGCCCTATGCCGCGCGGCCTTTCGCGGAGATCCTGCTGGTACCGACTGAGGCCGACCTCGCGCGACTGCAGAAATTGGTGCAGGACCCAATCTGGTGGAAAGGAGATGCTTGATGCGTAAGCAGAAACGGAGGGGCCTGCTGCTCGGCATGCTGGCATTTGCCCTTGCAATCACGACCGGGCTGCTCTTCTCGACGCAGATCGAGGCGCTCGAGCGGCAGGTCGGCGATATGCAGCAGGTGGTCGTGGTCAAGGCTCCGATCCCGGCGCGCACGCTGATCACAGCCGAGATGCTCGCCACGAAGCAAATCCCTCGCGTGTATGCGACGCCATCGTACATCCAAAGTGTTGCTGATATCGCCGGTCAGCGGGTTGCCGTTGTGGATCTCCAGCAGGGCGACGTCGTTCGGCAGCAGGATGTCGCGCCGACCAGCGGCCTCGACGACGGCAATCGGGCCGTCGCGATCGGCGTCAATCCGGTCTCGGTCCAGGTCGATCGGGTCCAGCCGGGAAGCCATGTCGACGTAATCATGTCGTACGAGACCACCGCGCTCGACAAAGATGGACGCGAGGTCAAGACGCGGCGCACGATCGTACCGCTGCAGGATATCGAGGTGCTGGCCGTCGACGGCACACCGCAGAGTCCCACCGCGCGCAGCACGTCACAGAAGGCCGGCAGCGCCGGCGCACAGGCGAACACTTCGTCGAGCCTTCCCGGCATCTTCCGCAGCGCCAGCACCGGCAGCTCTGCCCTCTCCGACTCTACGGCGAGCGGGCCCTACCGCCTACGGGATACAGTCGTCGTCGCCACACTGAAAGTCTCGCCCCAGGATGCACAAAAGCTGGCGTACGCCGACACCTTCGCCAGCGATATTCGTCTCGCCCTGCGCCGCTCGGACGACCGCGCGACCGAGCCGATTGCGCCGGTGACCGAGGAGGACTTCCGCTGATGGGTGAACAAGCTATTCTTGACATCAAGGTGCAGATCGCCTCGGGTCAGCCAGACCTCCTGCGCGAGCTGGAGTTGTTACTGGCCGAAAGCTACCCGATCCAGGTCATCGGTAGTGTTCCGGATGGACGAGCAGCGATCGATCGTTGTGTCGCCCACCGGCCCGACGTCCTGCTGATCGACGAGGCCATCGGCGTCGTTCCAGCGCTCGACGTGGCGCGACAGGTAGCCCTTGCCGCTCCCGGCACCGCGGCGATCGTCGTGGCGACCCGCTCCGATGCAGCACTGCTGCAGCAGGCACTCGTCGCGGGCGCGCGCGACGTGCTCGAGCGTCCGATCATGCTCGACACGTTGCGCAGCAGTATCCTGCGGGCCCACGAGCTCGAGCAGGCGCGCACGCGCCAGCTGATGCATTTCCAGGCTGACTCGGCGCTCACGGCGCGATCGAGCGTGGTGGCGCTCTACAGCCCCCGCGGCGGCGCCGGGACCAGCACGATCGCCGCGAACCTGGCGGCGACGCTGGCGCGCGAAGTCCCGCAGAGCCGCACTGTGCTCGTCGATCTCAACCCACAGTTCGGCACGCTTGCCGGTCTGTTGGGGCTCAAGCCCGAGCGCACGCTGCTTGACCTCGGACCATTCCTGGACGATCTCGGAACCTCGTCGGCCATCATCAGCAACGTTTTGACGCCGCACACTTCGGGCCTGCGCCTGCTTGCCGCGCCGGCACTGCATTTCGGCGATTTCGTGTCGGCGGACGCCGCCGCCAGCATCCTGCTCGCGCTGCGCCGGGCGTTCAGCTTTGTCGTGGTCGACCTTCCATCGCAGATCGGCGATATGACGCTGGCCGCGCTCGAGCGCGCCGACCATTTGCTGCATGTTATGACGCCGGATGTGCTGTCGGTGCAGGCGTCGCGCACAGCCTTTGGCGTCTTCGAGCAGCGCGGCATCCCGGCGGACGTCGTCGGCGTCGTCCTCAATCGCACGAACAAGCGGCTCGAGATCCAGCCACGTGACATTCGCGCGCTTTTCCCCTACCAGATCCGCGCCGAGATCCCCGCCGATTTTTACTCGCTTGAGGGCGCGGTAAGCCTCGGCCAGACGCTTGGCGAGAGCGCTCCGCGCTCCCCGGCGCACCAGGCGATTCGCCAGCTCGCCCTGTCGATCGTCAACGCCCGAGTGCGTCCCGAGCCGGCATCCGACTCGTCTCCCATTACCCTGAAGCCACTGGTGGTCTCACGGTGACGAGTGTTGAGTGACACCTGATGGAGGAAACGAAACCGCCCTTGGCGCATGTCTTGGCCTCCTGGCGGTTCGATCGTAGTAGGAGAGGAACATGCACGTATTGGTGAGCAATCATGAGGCCGAGATCGCGGCTTTCAGGCGCGCGGCCGGCCGCGCAGGGGGCCAGATCGAGGTCGTCGACAACAATCTGGCCGCGCTCTCGTTGATCGGCAGCAGGCCGGGCGCGATCGAGTCGCTGGTGCTGACCGAGCATCAGGACGAGGGGATCAACGTCGAGACCCGCACGTTTGTGCGCAACCTCGCGGCGCGTGTGCTCGACGCCTGCGAGATCGTCGTCGTCGGCCCCCTTTTCGTCGACCTCGAAGGCCCTTCCCTCCATGCCGTCGAGACGATCGACGAGGCTGCTGCGCTTGTGCGCGAGATGGCGGTGCTGCAGCCGGTCGGCGTCGACGAGGCACATCCTAATGGCAATGGTCACAGCGCGATCGACCTATCTGAGACGGTCGCGGTCTGGCAGCCGGAGCCATCCCCAAGTGGCGCGACCGAAACTGACGTTGTCGTGGTGCCGGGCGGCGAATCCGAGGCGAACTTCGTGGCGAGCGCTGGGCAGGCTTCCGACGCACAGGCGGTGGAGATGATTACCCCGGCCCGCTCACTGGCGGACGACATTCGCGACTGGACTGAGCGCAACGAGGAGGAGCGTGGACGCGATCCGGCCAGCGGTCATCCCGGCCTTCTGCGTAGCCTGCAAGATCTCCTTCCGACCAACCGGCGGCTGAAAGCGGAGGAGGCACAGCTCGACAAGGCGATCCGCGCGCCCCGGCTCACCCGCTGCCACAGCGTCGCCGTCATCAGTCCGAAAGGCGGCGTCGGCAAGAGCTTCCTTACCTACCTGATCGGTAACTTCCTGGCCGACGTGCGCGGCGACAAGGTCGTGGCGATCGATACGAACCCGGACTTCGGGACGCTCGCAGACAACGTGCGCGGGCGCGAAGAGCAGACCGTCAGCTCACTGCTCGCGTCGCTCGGCGAGATCCACCACTATAGCGATCTGCGGCGGTTCACCAGCAAAGTCGAGAGCCGGCTGGAAGTCCTGGCGGCACCGGCCGACCCGGACGTGATGGCGACGATCACGGCAGATGACTATCGCGTCGTCAATAAGCAGCTGCAGCACTACTACGACACCGTGATCTTCGACTGCGGCACCGGCTTCCGCGACGACATCACGCGCTTCGCGCTTCAGGAGTGTGACCAGGTAGTGCTGGTCTCCGCGCCGCTGTTCATCACGACCGGCATTGTGATCCGCGCCTTGGGCTACCTCGATCAGCTCAGCATCCCGCTCGACCGTGTGACGCTCGCGATCAACCAGGTCCGGCGCGAGCAGCCGCTCGACCTGAACTACATGCGCTCGCGCTTCGGCAGTCGCCTCAATGGGATCGTCGAAGTGCCGTTCGATATGGAGCTCTACCGCGACATGGACCGTGGTGAGTTCAGCGTCGACGGAACGCAACTGCCGACCCGCGTCAGCTTGAAGCAGCTCGCGTCGTCGCTGGCGAAGCATTTTGTGTAGCAGTCCGCCATCCGTAATGCGCGCGGATCGCGGACTACGGAAATTAGGAGTCTCGCTATGTCGATCGCAGCGACCCCGAAGCAGCTGATTCTGGTCGTCGAGGATAACGATCTGATCGCCGAGTTCATCGCGGTACACCTGGAGGCGGCCGACTTTGAAACCTTGCACGCCGAGTCGGGCGAGCGCGCGCTTGCGCTGCTGCAGACAACGCGGCCCGCGCTCGTCGTGCTCGACGTCGTGCTTGACGGCATCGACGGCTTCGAGGTCTGTCGCCGCATCCGGCAGAGCGCCTTCAATGGCCTGGCCACGATCGCCAACGTGCCTGTGCTGATGTTGACGGCACGCGCCGAGGAGGCCGACCGCATCGACGGCTTCGACGCGGGCGTGGACGATTACGTCGTCAAGCCCTTCAATCCGGACGAGCTCTGCGCGCGCATCAAAGCGATCCTGCGCAGAGCAACGGGCGTAAGCCACCTGATCCTACAGGTCGGCGGCTTGACGATCGATCCGGGCCGCCGCGTCGCCCAGGCCGAAGGCGAGGCGCTCGACCTCACGCCCAAGGAGTTCGACCTGCTGCACCTGCTTGCCAGCCACCCGGGACAGACCTTCCCGCGCGCGACCTTGCTCGAGCAGGTGTGGGGGTACACCTGCGAGGTCAATACCCGTACAGTGGACGTACATATCCAACGGCTGCGTGAGAAGCTCGCACCACATCCTAGCTGTGCTGCTACGATCGCCACTGAGTGGGGCGTCGGCTATCGTATGGTGGCATGATGCGTTGGCCTTCGCGCTGTACGCAGCTTCGGTTCCGCCTCCTGGCGAGCTTCGCATTCATCCTGTGGGGCACAATCCTATACACGAATTACACCGTGCATCGCGTGCTCCACGATGAGCTGCCGCGCTTCGAGCTCCAGACCCTGGCTGCGAAGGCGCGCGACCTCAAGGTAGAGCTCGAGCGCAGCTACGCCGCCACGGGACGGCTCTCATCGGCATTGCTGCGGCAGCCCACGCCGCTGTCGCTGCGCCTTTATGGGCCGCATGGCGAGATCCTCGAATCCACCGGGTCGTTGTCCGCCCAGCCGGCCGTGGTCCGGCAGGCGTTCGAAAGCCGCGCTGCCACGCCGACGCTGCTGTTCGACGAGAGACGGCAGCCCTACGGCTACCAGGTGCTGCCCCTGCGCTCCGGTACAACCGTCGTCGGCGCGCTGGAGGTGGCGGAGGAGCTTCCCCCGCTCGACCGGTTCCAAGATACTGTACGCTACGAATTCGCCTTCGCCGGGATTATCTCATGCCTTTCTGTGCTTGCAGTCGGCATGTATCTCGGCGGCCATCTCAAATGGGCGCTGGGCGAGATAAAGCAGCAGACGGAGGCGATCGTGCGCGGCGACTTCGAGCGCCGCATCCCAGTGCGCAGCAACGACGAGATCGGTCAGATCGGGAGCTACCTCAACCAGATGGCCGAGGATCTGCATCGGCTCGCGCAGACGCGTAACGAGTTCTTCAGCAAGGTTTCGCACGAACTTCGCACGCCGCTCACCATTGCCAAGGGCTTCACCTCGATGCTGAGCCGCAAGCCGCTCGCGCCCGAGCAGGAGCGTACTGTGCGCATCATCGAAGGGCAGATCGACGATCTCACGCGTCTGGTCAACGATCTATTGGATCTGTCACGCCGGCAGGGGAGCAACCTCGAGCTCCAGCTGGAGGAGCTTGACTGCGGTGCCGTGCTTGCCGAGGCGCTCGAGCAGCAGCGGCAGGCGGTGCGCGGCCAGAAGATCGCGCTCGAGATGGAGTGGAAGGCGCGTCATGTGCCGATCCGTGGCGACCGCCAGCGGCTGCACCAGATCATAGGTAATCTCGTGGGCAACGCCGTGCGCTACAGCCGGAGCCGGATCGTGCTCGAGCTCGACGCGGACGAACGCGACGCGATCGTGCGCGTCCGCGACGACGGGCCGGGCATCGCGCCCGACGATCTGCCGCGCATCTTCGAGC
>JBBSGA010000187.1:0-11726 GCA_038254585.1 Chloroflexales bacterium
AGCAGGTGGTGAAGGCGTTTCGCGCGCTCACCCCCGAGCGCGCGGAAGCGGTGGGACTACGCATGGTTGCCGGCCTGAGCGTGGCCGAAGCCGGCCAGGTGATGGGCAAGAGCGACGCGGCAGTGAAGATGCTCGTTCATCGTGGGCTGCATGATCTCCAGGAGCACCTGGCAACGCCGGGAACGCTCGAGGGCTAGACCGGCGCGTGCGCGGGAACGCCGCGCACATTAACAGCAGCGGCCGATTTAGGACAGGATCTGAAGATCCCTGGCACGCGCGATCGCGTCTGCCCGGCTGTGGACGCCGAGTTTTCCGTAGATACTCTGGATCTGGGTCTTGACGGTGTTGATCGAAACGATGCTCTGGCGGGCGATCGCAGCGCTCGAGATCCCTGTCGCAAGCAAACGCAAGATCGCGAGCTCGCGTGCGCTCAACAGCTCGACCGGCGATCGCAGGGTGTCCGGTACGGGCGATGAGGAGTGAGGCGCGGCATGGAGCCGGTCGGACGCCGCGGTGGTTCCGGTGGCGGCCAGGAGTGAGCGCACATACGCCGGCGCGCTGCCGGCTGCCGCCGCCTGGCGCAGCAGGCCGATCATAGCCGGCCCCTCGCCGATAAAGACTCGCACATACGGTTCTGGCTCGGCCAGTGCGAGCGCCTCGGCGAGCGCGCGTATGGCCGGCCGGAATCGGCCGTGCGCCTGCAGCGCCAGCGCCTGCAGGACGAGCGTTTCGATCACGCGGCCGGTGCGACCTCCGGCGGCCGCGCGCCGCCGCAGCCGCTCCAACAGGCGCACGGCGACTTCAGGCGTGCCCTCGGCGATCAATAGCCGCGCGAACATGAGGTACTCGCGTTCCTGGAGGTACGCCGGCTCGTCGTCAACTCGCAGATTGGCCTCGTGGGCCCATTGCGCCGCGGCGGCAAGATCGCCCGAGGCGATCCGGAGCCGGGCTTCGTCCAGCGCGATCGCTGCACGTGCCCGCTCGCCAAGATCCGAGCGACGTATCGCCTCCAGTGCCTGACGTATCGCCTGGTGCGCCTCCTCGAGGTTCCCTTTGGCCTCTTCGATCCGCGCGAGGTTGCGGAAGGCCTGCGAGATGCCCTCGGCATAGCCCCATTGCCTGGCCAACCGTAAGCCCTGCCGCGTCAGGGACTCGGCCGCGTCGAGGTCGTTCCGCTCACGCAACAACGCGCCGAGTCCGATGGCCGCGTTGCCTACCGCCAGCACCGGCTGCACGCTGTCGACGCCGCCAAGGTCCAGTGCCCGGCGGTAGATGGCCGCGGCCTGGCGCAAGCGGCCCTGTTCGGTATGGAGATCCGCGAGGACTGTAAGGGCAACGATCGCGGCCTGCAGGTTGCCGGCTCGCTCGCTGATGGCACTGGCGTCGGCCAGAGCCTGTGCACCCGTGGTCGCGTCGCCGCTATTCCAGGTCGCGACGCCAAGGTTGAGCATCAACGACCCGCGCAGCAAGAGGTTATCGCCTGGCAACACGTCGAGCGCGGTCCGGCAGAGTTCGGCGGAGCGGCGAAGATCGCCCTGGAACTGGGCGACGCCGGCGCGGATCGCCGTTACTTCGCCGCGGATCGTGTCGATCGCAACCTGCTCAGGCCAAGCGAAAGAAGCGAGATCCGGGCCTCCCGCTGCTGCGTCTTTGACCGGATGCCTCCTGATAAGCTGCCGCTCGACCTCAGCGAGCCAGGGCTCGACGGCCGTGAGTTGACCCGCGGTAAGCAGCGACCAGCCGCGAAAGAGGCAGAGCCGCGGTCGTGCGCGGACCTCCGCCTCCGGAAGCGCGTCCAGCCATCGGAGGAGGGTCGCGGCCTCGCCCTGCCTCCAGAAGAGCGTCTCCGCCTGGGTCTCGACCAGCCGCGCGGCGTGCGCCGCGTCTTGTCCCGCCAGCGCATGGCGGATTGCCTCCGCGACCAGCCCGTGGCGCTCGAACCAGTCCGCAGCCGTCCGATGCAGCCGGGGCACCCGATCACGATCCAGTTGGCGCAGCCGGACCTGCAAGAACTCTCCGAACAGATGGTGGTAGCGATACCAGCACCGCTCGTCGTCCAGGGCCACCACGAACAGGTTGGCCCGCTCAAGCTGCTCCAGGATCGCCTGCCCGTGATCCTGTCCGGTTAGCGCATTACAGAGGGGCCCGCAGAGCCGCTCCAGGATCGACGTGTGCAGCAGAAAATGCTGGACGGGCGCCGGCTGCCGCTCCAGCACCTCGGCGATCAAGTAGTCGACGACGTGGCGGTGGCTCCCATTGAAGGCTGCCAGGAAGCCAGCCGCGTCCGTCCGGCCCTGCATCGAGAGCGCGGCCAGCTGCAGCCCGGCGATCCAGCCCTCCGTGCGTGCTTCGAGGACGGCAACATCGTCCGGCGCGAGGGTCACGTGCATGATCTGACCGAGGAAGCTGGCTGCTTCTTCCAGCGTGAAGCGGAGATGGCGCGCCCGCACCTCGGCAAGCTCGCCGCGGACGCGCCAGCGGGCGAGCGGCAGCGCCGGGTCGCTGCGGGTCGCCAGCGCCAAGTGGAGCGTCGGGGGGCAGTGATCGATGAGAAAAGCAAGACCCTCGTGGATGGCCGAGGCGTCGATGACGTGGTAGTCGTCCAGCACGAGCGTCAGATCGCTCTGGAGCCCGGCGACCGCGTTCAGCAGCGCCGTGATCACTGCTTCGGTCTGCATCGGCCGCGGCGACCGGAGCAGGGCCAGGCCTGCCGGCTCGATGGCTGGCTGCGCCCGCTGGAGCGCGGCAAAGACATAGCGCCAGAAATGGACGGGATCGTTATCGCTCTGGTCGAGCGAGAGCCAGGCTACCGGCTGTGTTGCCTCGGGCAGCCACTGCCGCAGGAGCGTCGTCTTGCCGAAGCCGGGCGGCGCTGAGATCAGCGTGAGCCGGTGTTGCAGCGCCGCGCGCAGTCGTGCTGTCAGGTGCGGACGCGCCAGTATCTCCGGACCCGCGGGCCGCGCGTACAGCTTGGTCGTCAAGAGCGGCAGCGCGGCGTCGGGAACCGGGCGCGGCGCCGGCGTTTCCGTAGCCAGCGCCGCCGGCTGCGCAGGCCGTCGTCGCACGGCACTTGTGCGGACGTCGAGATCGGTCGCGACGGCGTCCAGATGTTCCAGCGTGAGGGCTTCCGGTTTGCCGAGGTAGGCTTTGTGGAGAACGCTGCCTACATTGCGGTAGGCAACCCAATACAGACCCCCGCGCCGACGGTGCTCGCGGCGTGCGGTGAAGCTACCGCGAGCGCCGAGGAAGGTGAACGACCGGCTCGCTTCCTCGGCCAGCCAGACAAACCAGGCCGGGGATCCGACAGAGATGCCGGTACTCTCCCGCGTCGGGTAGAGCACGCCGCGCTCAACCTTCGGTGTCTGCTTTGCCATCGCGCGCACAGCCGATGAAATTACCAAACATACGGTAACGAGGGTTGGGGCGCCTGTCAAGGCCGATCCTCCGTTCTCCTGTGCGAGAGCGCCGATGCGGTATCGAATGCCGCGCTCTCCAGCAGGCAGCCGCGCTATCCCGTCCTCGTTTTCGAGCCGGGCCTGGGCCGCATCGCGGCTGATTACACGACTCTTGCCGAGGATCTGGCGAGTCACGGCTACGTCGTCGGCAGTACGCCGACCTATAGCGCCGACGTCGTGGGCTTTCCCGACGGGCGGGTCGCAGCGGGACGGCTATCAGCTCACAGTCAAGGGCGCGCGCCATTTCAACTTTGCGGACATGGCAGTCCTGTTTGTGCCCGCGGCGAAGCTCCAAGGAGCGCTTGGCACAATCGCGGGTGACCGTGGTGTGGCGATCACCCGCGCTTACGTACGGGCATTCTTTGATCGCTCGCTCAAGCCGATTCCAGTTACCCCGGAGCAGACTCTCGCAACTGGGCTTGGGTCGTCCGCCGCTCATTTGTTACAGCATCTGTTGCGATACACTGAAGACGACACGGGAGAGCCGGCTCCAAAGATTGGTGCCAGTACACATCAAGCAAGGTTCGGTGCTCGCATACAACGTGAAGTTGCCGGCACGATGGAAGCTCCGGCACGTGGCGCTGGTGGACGGTCCATCCACGCACTCATAGATCAGCCCATGCCGACCGACGGGCTCGATCATCGATCCAACTGCGGGATCGGAAACGACGGCCACAAGGGGGAGCCTTGGAGCTGGATGCCAAGTTGATCTCGTTGACCGTGCGGAAGTGCGGCGTTTGTTGGTGGCGTTGGTGTAGTCGGACCCGGCACCAGTGAAGCGGACGATACAGTGGTCGTTCTGGCGGCGGGGGCATCAAGCGCGGGCGCGGCTCGACAAACTGCTCAAGTACGGCTGTGGTGCTAGATTGCCGGGTCGTTCCGCGAGCGCCCGCCGGACGCGTGGCGCTCCGCTGGCATCCTCCTCCTTTCACACACGGCAGGCGCTGCTTCCACGGGCGCCTGCTGCGGCGTTCTGCGCTGCTCGCGCCCATCCCGAAGCCGGCGAAGAAAGCTGTTATACTGAAACTGCGATCCGCATTCGACCTGGCCTTAAGGAACACTATGCCGCCAACTGTGCCTGAATCGTACAAAGATCTGCAAGCATTCGTAGCATATTTAGATCGCCGTGGTCAGCTGAAACGTGTCAAGACGCCTGTCTCAGCTGACCTTGAGATCACCGAAATAACCGATCGGGTGTCGAAAAGCCGCGATCGGAACTATGCGCTCCTTTTTGAAAACGTTCAAGGCTTTGACATGCCCGTGCTCATCAATGCTATGGGCACCGAAGAGCGGATGAGCTGGGCTCTAGGTCTGAACAACCTTAACGAGTTGCGGGATCGTATGTCCGGGCTGGTTAAGCCCGAGGTGCCGGACAGTATCTTCGACAAGTTCCGCAAGCTTGGCGAGCTCTCCGAAGTCGTGCGCTATCGGCCAAAAACCGTCGACTCGGGACCCTGCCAGGAAGTCGTGCTGACAGGAGATAAGGTAGACCTCGGCAGGCTGCCGATCCTGAAATGCTGGCCCGAGGATGGCGGTCGCTATATCACGTTGCCGATGGTTATCTCACGCGATCCGATCAAAGGCATCCGAAATGTCGGAATGTACCGCCTCCAGGTCTACGACCGCAACACGGTCGGAATGCATTGGCAGATCCATAAAGGTGGTACTGAGCACCAGCGCGAGGCGCGCCGCAAAGGAGCGCCGCGCATGGATGTCGCAGTTGCCATCGGCAGCGACCCTGCCTCGATCTATGCCGGCTCGGCGCCCTTGCCTCCCGGCATCGACGAGATCATGTTCGCCGGATGGCTCAGGCACGACCGTGTCGAAATGGTTAAAGGCAAGACGATCGACCTCGAGGTCCCCGCGAACGCCGAGATCGTGCTCGAAGGCTACGTCGACCCTGCCGAGCAGCGACTCGAAGGTCCCTTCGGCGATCATACCGGCTACTATTCGCTTGCCGATCACTATCCCGTGATGCACGTGACCGCGATTACCCGCCGCCGACGGCCGATCTACGCGACGACGATCGTCGGCTATCCGCCACAGGAAGACTACTGGCTCGGAAAGGCGACCGAGCGGCTCTTTTTACCGCTGATGCAGCTGGTCGTGCCGGAGATCGTGGATGTAAACATGCCGGCCGAAGGCGTCTTCCATAACGTCGTGATCGTCGCGATCAAGAAACGCTTTCCGGGGCAGGCGCGCAAGGTCATGTATGGGCTCTGGGGCTTGATGTTGCTGTCGCTCTCGAAATTTGTTATTGTCGTGGACGCCGACGTCGACGTTCAGAATCTTGGTGAGGTACTTTTCCACGTTGGCTCGAATGTCGATCCGCGACGGGACACCGTGATCGTAGAGGGCCCGCTCGATGCGCTCGACCATTCCGCGGATCACTTCGCCTACGGTACCAAAATGGGTGTCGACGCGACGCGTAAAGACCCTGGCCTCGATCGCTTTCCGCGCGAATGGCCGGAGGATATCACAATGGCGCCGGAGATCGTCGAGCTTGTCGACCGAAAGTGGAAACAGTACGGGATCTGATACGTATGCCGATCGTGCTGCCGCTCGCGTCTCGGACAAAACTGCAGCACATTGCACTTGATCTCGGCCAGGGCCTCCTCTTTGCGAGTCTGATCTATTTCTGGCGGGGATCTGGCCTCGAACCGTCCGCGCTGTCCATCGCCGGTTTGGCGCTGCTCTATGTCGCAGGCAATCTTCTGATTACGCCGCTGCTCTTCGTCGTAGGGCTCGTCCAGATAGCGCGCCGGCGATCGGGATGACGAGCAGAGACGGCACTATATCCGGCGGCTATGAACGCCCAATCGTTATCGACGTCGCTGTCGACATGGTCGTCGCCCGCGTCGAGAATCTGCTGGCCGCGCACGTCACGGATCCCGCGGCCGGTACGCCGGGCTAGATCTCAGGCACCGAGGCCGCGCGAGCTCGTTGCCCGTGCCGCCTCGATGCCGCACCGCGTTGCCCCCTTGTCGGAGCTAGAAGAAGCGTTTGATCAGAACCAGTGCTCCTTGTTTCCAGGGTACCCGATGTGAGACGCCGGACTGCGCCTCGAAGCTCTTACGGTTGTCGATGTACCATTTTAGGTTACGCAGCAGTGCATCTTTGTTGGAGTATTTCGGCGCGTAGCCGAGCTGCCGCTCGGCCTTGTCGATCGATACAAATGAATCCTTCGACGCCGTTTCGTAGACCCATTTATAGAGCGGCGAGACGTGCAGCATCTCCAGCAGCCGCAACCCCCAGATCGCCGGTGCCGCCGGGAAACCGATGATCTTCTTCCCGAACCCGGCATAGTCCAACACGGCCTGGTAGTCTTCCTTCATCGTGGTGTACTCTTTGGCGCCGATGTTGAACGTATCGTTGACGACCTCGTCCGGCAGGGTCGCGCAAAGGTAGATTGCCTCGCACAGATCCTCTACGTCAAGCAGCTGGTAGCGATTCCTTCCGCTGCCGATCATCGGAAAGTTGCGCTTGTCGAGCGCCCAGTCGTAGAGCAGGGCGAAGACGCCGAGGCGCTCCGGACCGACGAAGGACTTGGGCCGGATGATCGGCACAACCATGCCTTTGGCGCGGTACTCGAGGCAGACCATCTCGGCCTGAATCTTAGCCTGGCCGTAGGGGCCAACGCCCTCCAGGCGATCGTCTTCGTAGAGCGGATGATGATCGGGGATCCCGTAGACGGCTGTCGAGGAGATGTGGATGAAACGCTTGACGCCGTGGCGTTGGGCGCTCTCTAGCACCGTGCGGGTGCCTTCCACGTCCGTGGTATAGATATCCTGCTGGGAGTAGAGCGGCAGCGCGGCCGCGGTGTGCACGACAATCTCCACGCCCTGCATCGCCTGATCGACGGCACTCTTGTCGCGAGTGTCGCCCCTGACGACCGTCACCTTGTCGCGCATATCGGCATAGGTGAAATCCGCGACGTCCAGGGATACGAGTTGGAAGCCCTTGGCGTCGAGGTATCGGAGCAAGTTGATCCCCAGGAAGCCTGCTCCGCCGGTGACGAGAACTTTCTGCTGGCTCATCAAGCATCCTTCGGGGTTCGCTCGGTACCCCCTAACGCATAGATCTACGTCCGATTCGTATTCCGCCGAGCGCCACGTACACACGAAAAGCCGGCTCGGCCGGCGCAAGTTTGGTTGCACATTTTATCACAAATGGAAAGATCAACCCCCCGTTCGGCGGGGGCTAGATAGAATTGCTCGGTTTCGAGAGAAGCTTTCCCTAATGCTCGCTCTGAGGCACAGGCACGAGCCATGTCGCCTTCCCGAACGGGAACTGAAGCAGAGTCACTTTGAGCGTGATTGCAGACGGCCGCACCGGCTGCGCGACGAAGATCACCGCCGTCTCTTTGGCGCCGGGTTTAACGCTGAGCTTCGGAGGCTGGGACTTGCGCTGGTCGATACGGTACTGAAGGGTACCGTCGGTCAGCTCGAAGTTGCTCTCCGTCATCGGCACCGTGATTGTCGTCTGGCGGCGGTTCTCGACGGTCCACGTCAGCTTGATCGCGTTATTGTTGAAGTCGACGGTCTCGAGCGTTACCAGGACGTCCGCATCTTCGGCTCGCTCCCACAGCCATTTCTTGCCGTCCTCATCCCAGCGCCGCGGTACCCGCGCATGCAGCTCGGCCACGCCGTTATTGATGTCCGGCGAGATGCCGCGTTCCGGTATCGTCGGAATCGGAGCCGCGGTCGTGGTTGCCTCGGCCTGCATGCCGGACGCCGAGGCGTTGAGCGGCGCAGGCGGTCGGACCGCCACGGCATAGATCAGCGTGCCTAGCGCGAAGCACGTCAGCGCCGCCGCGACCCAGTTTTGGACGCGATGCCGGACGGTTGGGACTGGAGAAGGCAGAGCGAAAACCGGCTCAGGCGCTGGGGATGGAGCGGCTTCCTGGATGGGAGGATCGGTTGGAACTGTTTCCCATGCCGGCATGACCCCGGCTAGCAGATCGTTCACCTCCTGCCAAGGCGTGCAGCGGAGCAGCTTAGGGATCCTTAATAGTGCTTCCTCCGAGAGGTCGATGCCCGCGGAGCGCTCGATCACCAGGTAGGTCGGAAGCTCGTCCAGCCCTTTGACCTGGACCTTCCAGTCGAGATCGATTTCAGATCCTTCTTCCAACGTCGGCACGATCACGATGACGCGCTTGGCCGAGCGGAAGTCGACGTCCGGTGCTTTCTGGGCTGATAAGATCTCGGCCTTGTGCTCATTCAGAAAGTTAGTGAAGCTATAAAAGTATGAGATAACCTGGTTATAGGGGTTCTTGCGGCCCGGATTGAGCTGCTTGGTCGAGCCGCCTTTGCTGACGACGGTCCATGGTCCGTTCACAGCACCGAAGACGCGCCCATCGCAGTGTTTCAGCTCGAGAATGAAGATCGCGTCGTGTTTGAGGACGACGAGGTCGATCGTATGGCCGCCGACGCTGAAATTCGCCAACATAACGTAGAGGCCTTCGAGGCGCTCGAGGCCACTAGACAGTGCGATGATCGCCTTACGCTCGTTCGGGTTTTCTGGCTTCTCGCCGATCCATACTTGGACTGCCACGTGGAACCCCCGTCCTGACACGTGATACATGATGCGTGATACGACCGGGAGCGCCCCGCCACACATCACCTATTTTGGCTCAGCTTCTCGCTTCTCGACCTTCCCTTCTCACGTATCACGCATCACATTTACCGTCGCTTCCCACGTCCTGCCGGTTTCGACGTGCCTATCGGGGGGGTGATAGTGTAGGTCATCTTGCTGTCGCGCGTGCTCCTGCCCGCGGGAGTATCTCCGTCCGGATGGCTCACGCTCTCCAGCAATGCCGTCGTATCTTCGAGTGCCAGTGTCCTCCTGAGCTCGACCACCTGGTCACGCAGCAGCGCAGCCTTCTCAAACTCGAGGTTCTTAGCTGCGTCCTTCATCTGCTTTTCAACTTCTTTGATCATGCGCAGCAGCTCGTCCTTGGGTATCGCGACTGTTCCGGCGGCGTCCGCCATGTAGGACGCCTGCTCTTCAGCCACCTTCTTGATCTGATTCGTCAGGTCACGAACTTCCTTAACGATACCACGTGGCTCGATGCCGTGTCGCTTGTTGTACTGCATCTGGATGTCGCGCCGCCGCTGGGTCTCCTTGATCGCCATGTCCATAGAATCCGTAACGCGGTCGGCGTACATCACAACTGTACCCTCGAGATGACGCGCGGCGCGCCCGATGGTCTGGATCAGCGACTGGGCCGAGCGTAGGTACCCTTCTTTGTCCGCGTCGAGGATCGCGACCAGGGAGACCTCCGGAAGATCAAGCCCTTCCCGCAGCAAGTTGATGCCCACGACGACATCGTAAACACCTAGCCGCAGGTCGCGCAGAATCTCGACGCGCTCGATCGTCTCAATGTCCGCGTGGAGATACTGCGTGCGGATGCCCATTTCCTTCAGGTAATCCGCCAGATCCTCGGCCATACGCTTCGTCAGCGTCGTCACCAACGCGCGCTCACCTCGCGCGACCCGGCCCTTGATTTCGCCCATGAGATCGTCGATCTGTCCCTTCGAGGGACGGACATGAATGATCGGATCAAGCAATCCGGTCGGCCGGATGATCTGCTCGACGACCTGCTCGGAGCGCCCGAGCTCATACTGGCCCGGCGTGGCCGAGACAAAGATCACCTGATGGATATGCCGCTCCCACTCCTCGAAGTGCAGCGGGCGGTTGTCGAGAGCCGACGGCAGGCGGAAGCCGAAATCGACCAACGTCTCCTTGCGACTCCGATCGCCCTTGAACATGCCTCGAATCTGCGGCACGCTGATGTGTGACTCGTCGACGAAGAGCAGGAAGTCGTCGGGGAAGTAGTCCAACAGCGTCCAGGGCGTCTGTCCGGCTGCGCGCCGATCCATATGGCGTGAGTAGTTCTCGATGCCCGAGCAATAGCCCATCTCGGCCATCATCTCGAGATCATAGAGCGTGCGCTGCTTCAGGCGCGCGGCCTCGAGTGCCTTGCCTGCGGCCTCGAGCTCAGTGACACGCTCGGCCAGCTCGCTCTGGATGTCGCGAACGGCAAGCTGAAGTTTCTCGCCGGTCGTAATGAAGTGCTTGGCCGGAAAGATGTCGATCGTCTTCTTCTCGACCAGAAGCTCACCGGTCAACGGGTCGACCTCGACCATCCGCTCGATCTCGTCGCCCCAGAACTCAACTCGGTAGGCGGTCTCTGCGTTCACGGGGAAGATCTCGAGCGTATCTCCGCGCACGCGGAAAGTGCCGCGGTGAAAGTCGATGTCGTTTCGCTCGAACTGGAGGTCGATGAGCTGGCGCAGCACCTTGTCCCGGTTGCGCACTTCGCCCGTGCGCAGCTCGAGCTTGACCATGCCGTAATCCGCCGGGGCGCCGAGACCGTAGATCGCCGAGACCGATGCGACGATCAACACGTCCT
Source organism: Chloroflexales bacterium (assembly GCA_038254585.1). GTDB lineage: Bacteria > Chloroflexota > Chloroflexia > Chloroflexales > Kallotenuaceae > JBBSGA01. The sequence goes on from JBBSGA010000187.1 coordinate 10,870, forward strand.
GCCGCGACATAAGCGACTGCGTCGCCTCGTGCCGGAGCCGGTCGATCTCCTCGTTGATCTGGGCCTCTTTCTCGATATAGAGGTCCTTCGACGGGACGTAAGCCTCCGGGGTGTACATGTCGTAGTAGGAGACGAAATACGAGACCGCGTTGTCGGGGAAGAACTCTTTGAACTCGGCGTAGAGTTGCGCCGCCAGCGTCTTGTTGTGAGCCATAACCAATGTCGGACGCTGCACCTGCTCGACAATCCATGCCGCGACGGCCGTCTTGCCGGTTCCGGTCGCTCCTAGCAGGGTCTGAAGCTTCAGGCCGTTCTTGACGCCGTCGACGAGGCGCACGATCGCATCAGGCTGGTCGCCCGTCGGCCGGTAGGGAGCATGAACCTTAAAGGGCGGCATGAGCAGAGGCACCTCCACAGCTGATCTCGTCTCGGAGAGCTGCATTATACCCTAGATCAAAGCTCAAAGCCAGCCCAATTAGCTAGATCTTAGCTCATCTGAGCTATCGCCACCAGGAGCCATCCGCGGCTCAAAGCCAACGCCCGCCGGCACTGCCGGCGGGCGTTCGCACCCAAACTACGCGACGCGACCTTCGGTGCTAGACCAGGGCCATCTCCGTTTCAGGGTTGAAAATGTGCATGCGCGCCATATCCAGGGCGATCTCGAGCGGCTGGCCGGCACGGGCCGACGTGCGCGGATCGAGGCGGCCGACGAACTCTTTGCCGCCTTTCTCGATGTAGGCGTAGACTTCGGAGCCCATCGGCTCGGTAACCGTGACCGTCGTCTGGAACGGCTGGCTTGCTTCGACACCGGTCGGGACGTAACGGGCGTCGTGAACATCCTCCGGCCGGATCCCGAA
>JBBSGA010000188.1:0-11703 GCA_038254585.1 Chloroflexales bacterium
ACTGCAAGACGAGCCTTCTCGCAGCGCAAGGCTGGTAAGGTCCCGGCAAGAAGAGCCGGTAGGAGAGGGTCGCGGTGGAGGGCGTGCGAGCGCTAGAGCCGACGACTACTGAGGACCGAGGGCTTGCCTGGTCAGGGATGAGGCAGCCGGCGCGGGCAGCGCCGACGACGCTGGGACGGGGACGCCCCGCGCACGAACCGAGCGGCGATCAGCAGGCACAACGAATGAAGGGGGCATCGCCCCGAGGTGACACAGGTGTGTGTGGAGCGCGCTGGACCCACCCCGTACCATCCCGAACCGGGTCGTGCAACGGCGCAGCGCCGAGGGTACTGGGGAGATGACTCCCTGGGAGACGAGGTCGATGCACCTGTGTTACCGCTACCGCGGCGTGGAGCAGTGGCAGCTCGTCGGGCTCATAACCCGAAGGTCGATGGTTCGAATCCATCCGCCGCTACCACAATCAAGAGCAGCAGACTTCTTTTAGGAGAAGTCTGCTGCTTTTTTGTGCCCGCGCGACGGGATGGACCTCTACGGCCACACGCCCCATTTACTATAGAGCGCCCGGCCGAGCAGGCCGAGCTCGATCTCAAAGGGAGTACCGGCCTTGTCAGGATGGTACTCGAAGCGGTTGCGCTCGAAGTACTGCACGGTCAGGCCGTCTTCCTCGTATGCGTCCGTCAGCGGCATGCCGTAGAGGCTCAAGCCCCCGTTACGCTCCCAGTACTCCCGAAACGGCGGACAGATATTATGTCCGGTCTGCGGGAACGAGAGGCATTCTTTCGGAGTATCGGGGGCGCGCGGCAGCGTGCGCCAATCGACACCGCGGTGCTGCAGCAGCTCATCTCCCAAGCGGCCGATCTGGACCTCGTAGGCGGGATCCTTCGAATCGGGGAAATACTCGAAGCGATTGCGCTCGAAATACTGCACCAAACGCGGCCTCCCGCTGCCGAGCTCGGGCTCGGTCACAGCGTCGCTGATGGGGTAGCCGAACTGCGCCAGCCCGCCGTGCTCGCTCCAGAAGCGGAGGAAAGTACCGCCTACCCGGTGCCCGGTCTCAGGGAAGAGCTGGCCGCTCCCGCGGTCCTCGCCCCACTCGACGTACAGCGGAACGCCAAGGTAGTCGAGACGCACCGTCAGCAGGTCTTGCGTCTGCAGCACCGCCAGCACTTTGCCGTCCCACTGCCGCACGCGGGCGTCGCGGCAGACGCAGGAGACGGTGACTGCCGGCGTGGCAGCAGGATTGATGCGCCAGAGCACCACGGCGGTCCGGCCGCCCCCACGATAGCGGTAGCCAAAGGTTCCCGACAGCCCGGGATCGTCCCAGGTGTCCATCACGCCGTCGAGAGTCATATTGCCGAGGATCTGGGTCATCGTCCGGTAGGCGACGAAGGCAGGCTTGCGGAGATCGGCACGGCCGGGATCGAGCGGGTACGAGCGGCGCAGCAGGCCGAAGTGGTATTCCGGCTCGGCCGCGTCGTAGACGGGCCGATCGTAGGGCGCCGCGGGAGCGGTGTCGTCGCGCAGGTCGTACCAGAAGACGCGCTGCACGGAAGGATGGGCCAGCGCGAGGAGGTACATGCGCACCAGGAACGCCGCCTGGTCTGTCTCCGAGACGCCGTAGTAGCCGTTGTACGTCGACCATGCAACCTCGGTGAGCCAGACCGGCTTGCTGCCGAACTCAGCGAGCAGTCCGTCGACGACGCGCAGCTCGGCCTCGAGGTCCTGCGCGGTATCGCGGCGCCACGAGGCTGCCTCCGGCGCGCCCGGACGGTAGGGGTGAATCGCCAGGATGTCGAAGGAATCCCAGCCGCCGGCGTCATGCAGCAGCCTGAGGTAGGTGCTCACGTCATAGTCTTCGGGCGTGGGCAGGGCGCTCCAGATGCTGGCAATGCCGCCCAGCACGATGGCTGCCTCGGGATCTGCCGCCTTCGCCGCGGCCCGTGCGACGTCCAGTATGCGCACAACATCCTGAACGCTATAGAGCCCGTTCTCGTAGCCGAACTTCCGCAGGTTCGGCTCGTTCCAGATCTCCCAGTATTTGATCTGCCCGCGATCATGGCCGTAGCGCGCGACCGTGTTGTAGACGAAGTCGCCCCAATCCTTGATCCACGTGTCGAGCGGCACCTGCGTGCCCTTGAGCCAGGCCGGGTTATAGTCGAGCAGCCCAAGCACGTTGATCCCGGCGCGGCGCAGCCGGCCGATCGAGCTGTCATAGTTATAGAAGCCACTGCCGGTGCCGCCCCACAGGTAGGGGCCGCCCTGCTGCGGCTGGAGGCGGTCCCAGAAAACCTCCTCGCGCGCCCACTGCACGCCTGCCTCCCGCATCAGGGCGATCGCGGCGTCCTGCTCGTCGTCGCGCACCCGGTTGCCGAGCGTCGCGACGACGCCGAACGGCGCGCGCTTATCAAGCGCCTTCGGAACATACTCCTCGGCCCGAGCAGGGTCGCCGCGCGGCAGCAGCACCAGCGAGATGAGACTAAGCAGTCCGAGGGCACGCAGACGAGAGGGCATTGGTCACTCCTTCTGCTAATACATCGACCTCCGCGGGGACGCCGGGAGGGCATCGGGGAAGAATGTCGTCGGCGCTGCCGTGCACGTAGAGCAGGCTCCTGTAGGATAGCCTATCTGTCGCCTTCGCACCAGCGAGCCTATCCCCTCCCGTAGGGCTGTTCCAAAGTCCCGCCGATCAGGGCGCCACTGCGTCCGGAGGCGAGGCTTTAGCCGTTGGCCGTGCTCTGGAACCGGCTAACGCCTCGCCTCCTGGACCAAAAACCTGACTTTGGAACAGCCCTATCCGCTCCCGTAAAATACTGCCGAAGGCTTAATGTTCCCTCAACTGAAAATGGTACCGGGGAAGCATGCTGCTGGACGTTCGTCCCACTTCCCCTGGCACAGGGGTTGCTCCGGCACCACGTCGAGGGAAGGAGGCCCCGCATGGCACAATCATCCGACGCGCGTATGGCTCGACTGGTAGCCGAGCTTCAGCAGGATCCCGGCCTGGCAGAAGGTATGCCAAGCCAGGAGGGCGAGATGGTGCGCGACGCATTGGCAGGCCAGACGGTCTTCGAGATCGCGCAGCAGCATCGCGTCAGCGAGCGAGCGGTCTGGGACGTCCTCGCGAATGCCGCGCGCGCCGCGAGCGGGCGCTCCGCTCCCCACCAGGTCGAGACCGGCGGCTTCGGCAGCGACACCGATCCCGGCGTGACGGGCGGCTACGGCGAGACGGGCTTCGGAAGTCTCGGCAACGAGCCCCCGATCGCTACACCGGAGGAGCCGCCGAGCCCAGCGTCCTGACGGCGATCTGGTTAGGTGGCTCTCTCGGGGAGTACTCCGTGGTTGACAATGCAGAATGCATGTTCTACTCTATGCGCGCCGCGGCACAGGATACCGCATCAACATTGTACTCGGAGGCGCTAGACCATGCAGACCCATCTCGCCCACATCCAGTTCAACGTCCGGCCGGCCAACGTTCCGTTTTACAAGGACTTGATGGCCTTTTTGGGCTGGCAGACCATCTTTGATAACGAGGAGATGTTTGGCGTGGCGGGCAAGAGCGACGACAGCCTCTGGTTCATCGGCCACGTCACAGAGGCCAGCAATGACTACGACGGGCCGGGGATGAATCACATCGCCCTCGGCGCGGCATCGCAAGCGGACGTCGACGCCGTCGCCGCCTACCTCGCGGAGCGGGGCGTGGAGCTGCTCTTCGAGACGCCGCGGCACCGCGCGGAGTTCACTCAGAGCCCGGAGCAGACCTATTACCAGGTGATGTTTGAGTCACCGGATCGCATCCTGCTGGAAGTCGTGTACACGGGGCCAAAGTCCGCATAAGCGTTCGGCCCCGCTCTCTGTTTCGTGCGCAGCTTTGCCGCATACGGCCGCACACGACGTTGGTCATCGCGCGAATAGTGATGCCACTGCCCCCTCCTCTATCCCCACCGAGGAAGAGATGAAACGGATCGCTCAGTAAGCGATCCGTTTCACAGATCCGCGCTTAATCGCCAGTTTATGCCTTTGCAAGGATCCACTGGTTGCAGCCGGAGATGCCCACCGCGACGTTATCGCAGGACCAGCAGAGGTGCAGCGTCACACCACCTTCTCAACCGTAAGCGCGGTTATAGCAGGGCGGGCCGCCACGACACTCGGCTGGTATATGTAACCGACGCCGCGGTGGGTCAACACGAGCTGCGGTTGGCTGGGGTCGGCTTCGATCTTCCCGCGCAGCCGGTTGATGACGACGTCCAGCTGGGTGCTCTCGCCGGTGGGCGCGCCGTCCCAGACGTTTTCCATCAGGGTGGCACGCGTCAGGGTGCGGCCCGGATTGCGTACGAGCGAACGCAGGAGGCGCGCTTCAGTCGGCGTCAGGTCGACGGTCTTGCCACTCCGCACCAAAGTCACCCGATTGTCGATCGGATCAAGGCTGAGATCGGCGGTCTCGACCCTCGACGCAGGAGTGCCCAGCTCGCTGCGGCGGAGCGTGGACGAGGTGCGCGCCAGGACTTCGTTCGGATCGAACGGCTTGCTGATGTAATCGTTACCTCCTGCCTTCAATCCGGCGACCTTATCCTGGGACTCGTCCAGCGCCGAGATAAAAATGATCGGGGTGGTCGAAGTCGCCCGGATGCGCCGGCACATTTCGAGGCCATCGATTCCGGGCATCATAATGTCGAGGAAAATAAGATCGTAGACGTTCTGGCTCAGGGCGGCGAGCGCCTCGGCCGGCGAGTTCAAGCCGGTTACGGTATAGCCCTCCTCCGTCAGTAGGAACGTCAAGACCTTCGTATTGATCGGATTGTCGTCGACGACGAGCATGTGATACATGTGTGTTGTTCCCTGATGATTGTCCGCGACCAATGCTCCGCATCCCCCCGGTGTAGGCCAAAACACGAGGGAGCCTAAGTGTATCATTCGGAGCTGGGAGCAGCAATAGGACTAAGGGACTGGACGTACCTGGGACCGAGGTACCCGAGGGAACCAAGCCCTGCCAACCCTGGTGGGCGCGGCGTGTGGTCGATGATGCGTTGATCTGAGCCCTCAGGCAGGAAGCTCGCCGGTCAGAGCCCCGCGGGTGACGTTCGCGGTCGCCTCCCGGCTTCGACCACGAGGCGGCATTGCTGGGCGGCCTGTACCATGCGCTCCCCTCACCCATCCCATGACGGAACTGATAGACGCCGCTTCCAGGCCTGACATTTATTTGAGATATCCGGAAGTCATACTCCATTGGCACCTGGCAACAGTTGACCAAACCTGCAGTGCAGGCAAGGAGTATGACATGACGTCCGCCACACGAATCCTTAGCAGCCGTCGCACTGCTCGTTCTGAATACACAGCATCGGCTGCTTCCACGGGGTACGGGTCGGCGATGAGCGACCGCCGCGTATCCGACGGGTCAATAACAGTCAAGCGTGTAAGAGAAATGAGTAAGGGACAGTATTGTCAGTATGTCATTCTTTGTACCGCTTTTATCGTAGCTACTATTTTCTTTTGGAAATGGTGGTTGACGTTCGATAATGTTGGCAACTGGTTCTTATTCGGAGTCAGAACCTGGGTTATGTTTTACCTAGGCACTGTCTTGCCGGGCTTCTATCTGATCTTTCTAGGTCAGATGAAGAGGCCGGTACACATCCAAGCACGATCGACGGAAAAGGTAGCGTTAATGACGTTGACCGTTCCCGGATCGGAAAGCCTAGAGATTGTTGAAAGACAGCTCGTGGCTATGACCAAGGTTCGTTATCCTCACGAGAGCTGGATCTTAGTTGACAAGGTTCATTCGCCAGAGATCCTTGCGTTGGCTGCCAAGTATGGCGTCCACTACTTTTCACGTCATGATGTCAATACTTGGGGAACTGATCTTATTGCAAGATGGAATAAAGCAGAACCCCCTTTCCAAGCTAAGACCAAAGCCGGCAATGTAAATGCTTGCCTTGAAGCATGGCAACTGCTGGGAAAGGACTACGGATTCTTTGTACAGTTTGATATCGACCACAATCCTGTATCTGAGTATCTCGATAAAGTACTTGGGTTCTTTCAAGATGAAAGAATTGCATGGGTACAGAGCCCCTCGGTCATCAAAAACCACCAGGAACATTGGACCGCTCACGGTGCTTTAGAGCAAGAGTACATCTTGCAAGGTGTCTTGCAAAGGGGGTTCTATGGGATGACTGAGACTCCGATGATTATTGGATCTCATTGTGCCTACCGGCTTTCGGCGATCGAGCAGATCGGAGGCTTTCAACCGACGCGAGCCGAGGATCACCTTGATACGCTTTATTTAGCCGCGAGCGGCTGGAAAGGCGTCTATGTACCTGAAATCCTCGCGTTGGGAGATGGACCAGAGGATTTTAGTACATACAATGCACAGCAGTTCGCTTGGGCGTTTTCAATGTTCCAGGTACTGCAGGGGCATACACGAAAGATGGTTGGGAAGCTTTCACTTCTGCAAACGATACAGTTCTTGTTTACACAAACATGGTATGTGCTTTGGAGCACCTCCATGTTAGCGATGTTCCTTTTACCGGTGTTTGGACTTCTGTTCAATACTCCAACGTCGAATGTCACTTTCGCGGAGTTCATGGTTCACTTTCTTGCTCAGGCTCTTGTATCGACAACGGCGTGGTGGTGGAGCCGGAAATGGTTCCTACCTAAAGGCGTGCCAACCTTAACGTGGAGAGGAATTATTCTTCATATCGCGCGATGGCCATCGGTCCTTTCGGCTGTTATCCAGGCAGCTCTTCATGTGAAGAAGCCCTACATGATTACGGTCAAAGGAATGCGGCCAGAAAGCAAATCCTTTGATACCTTATCGCATCTGCCGTACCTTTTGCTGATGATCGTCGGGCTCGGCTCAGTACAACTCTTCCTACTGCGTGTTGGACGTAGTTCAACACAAGGAGATGTGTTATACACTTTGGTAGGAGTTCTGATGGTTGTTCTCGTCTTCCTTGTTGTACTACTAAAAGACTTGCAGGATTTAGTATCACATCTCGGGATTCTTAAATCCGTCTGGCGCCGTTTGACTCCGCTTCTCATTCTGTTCCTGATGATCTTCTCATTAGCAGGGACGACGTATGTCGCCTATCCATCCATAAAAGAGGTGGTCTTATTTGGAAGCAATCACAATGTATCGTATATGCGGCAGGTGGTTAGTACCATTGATCTTGGTGCTCACAGCCTGCGGCAATGAGGCCCTGGTCGCTCATTCAACGGTGACTACAATCCCAGCTCAGGCTCGGCCAACTCAGCCCACTTCTCCGACGGTAGCTTCAGGCTTAAGCACCGCGGCGCCAACCGTGCACGTTGATCCTGAATCAACTGCCATGGCTGGTCGCACAAGTGTCTCTCACGCTACTGCTGTGCCAGGCCCTACAAAACAGACGGGTTCGATCACAGGGTTACCACACGATCGTATGTTCTTAGGAGCATACGATCTCGAGAACCAAATGGAAAAACGTCCCCTGGATGTCCAGATGGACTATTTTGATTGGGTCAAGTATGACGCGATCGGTACGTTCATCTACAGCACAGTCAAGAAAGGGCGCATACCGGTCGTCAGTCTAGAGCCCTGGACAACCAAGTCCGGACAACAGGCACGTGTGCTGAAAGACACGGCGGATGGACTCAATGACGAGATCATCCATAATGTCGCAAAAACAGTAAAGGCTTCAAGCCAACAGCAGGTTCTCGTGAAGTGGGCCCAGGAGCCGGAGCTCGTCGGGTTATATCCTTGGTCGCTTAAGGACCCTGTCCCATATATTGATGCCTTCAGACGGATTCATCGCATCTTCGACGAAGAAGGCGTCACACAGGCTCTCTGGCTCTGGAGTCCCGCGGGAAATGTAAACTGTATGGACTACTACCCGGGGAGGGAGTATGTCGATATGGTAGGGATAACAGTCTTAGAGAACCGAAACTGGGATATCAAGAATGGGGTGAAGGAAGGCTCCAGTTTTGAACGGCTCTTTGGCGAGAAGTATCACAATGTATCGCCGAGCGGCAAGCCAGTTGTCATTGCTGAGTTTGGGGTCTCTGGTTCTCGTGAGTTCCAGTCTAAATGGCTCCATGATGCTTTTGCTGCGATGTCAAGGAGCTGGCCTAACCTCCATGGGGTTATCTACTTCGATGCAATCAATGCTCCGAACGGCTGGTCTGGTGATCGGCCGGATTGGCGAGTGGATCCATCGATGCTTCCGCGACTCGAGGAGATGTCTAAGATCAAGGACAAGAACGAGTAGCTTATTCCTTCATACTGGGTGGAAGGGAGAGCAGGCGCCCGCGAGGAGTGACCTGCATCGCATCGATCGACTCCAGTGCGCGCCCGTGGGCGTCAAACAAGGTCTGGTTGTCCCAGACGTCGCTCTCGCCCGGTTTCCAACCTACACCCGGAATCCAGGCCGGCTCCCAATACGCCAGGCCGAGCCCCAGGTTGCCGGGCGTTCGGGCAACCACCGAAAGAAGATCGCGGACGAAGAGCGCCTGACCCTGGGGGGTCGCAGGATATTCGGCTGGGAGGTTGGACGACGGGCCGATGATGTTGGCGTGGCCATCCTGGTCGTCCAACGTCCACGGATAGGCTGTCTCCACAATCATGATCGGCTTGCCGTAGCGCACGGCGAGGTTGTCGAGATTCTGCCGCACGTCGCTGAGCGAGCCGTGCCAGTAGGGGTAGAAGGAGAGCCCGATCAGGTCGAAAGCGACGCCTTGATCGCGGATGTGGTCGTAGAACCACTGGGAGCCGCCCGCATCGCCGCCGCCCTCGACATGCACCATGATCTTGGGTGCCGACCCAGCCGCCGCTCCCTCACGTGCGCCGGCTATCCCAGCTTTGAGCAGCGTCGTGAACTCGGCCCAGCGCTGTTGGCCGTCGACGTAGACCTTGCCCTGCGGCCAAAGCATGCCGCCCATCACTTCGTTCCCGATCTGCACGATGTCGGGCGGCGTCCCCTGCCGCACCAGGGTAGAGACGACCGACTTAGTGTAGTCGCGCACGGTCGCGGCGAGGGTCGGGAGATCCTGCCCCTGCCAGGCAGCGGGCGTGGCCTGATGAGTAGGATCAGCCCAGAAGTCCGAGTAGTGCAGGTCGAGCAGGAACTGCATGTTGGCCCGCTTGACCCGGCGCGCCATCGCGGCCACGTCGGCAAGCGTGTTCAAATTGGTCGAGGGATTGACCCACAAGCGCAGCCGCACGAGGTTCATATCATGGTCGGCGAGGATCTGCTCGGCGGCTCGGGTGCCGGCCGCGTCGGAGAAGGACTTCCCCGCGGCTTCCAGCGCGCCTAATGTGGAAAGGTCCGCGCCGCGGACCAGGCGCGCCGCGCGAGGTGGGCTGGCGTAGACGCGGAACGCGGCAACACACGGCAGGGCGGTGGGGCCGGCAAGATTCAGCCGGATGAAGCGCACCGGTAGGGTAGGTCCGGCGACCTGATCGAACTGGGTAAGGGTGCCCGTGCTCGACTGGGTGCCGGGAAATGTGCGCCACTGGCGTCCGTCGACAGAGATTTGGAGCACATACTCCTTGGGCGCACGCCGAACCCAGGTGACGGCGGTTCCGTTGAGCTGATATGGTTGGTCGAAGCTGACCGTCAGCTGAGCGTTAGTGTTCCCTCCGGCCGGACACCAGGCTGTCGCGGGGTCGCCGTCGACGGCATTGTAGGCCCGCTGGGCGCCCGTCGCAGACGACGCGGTCACCGGCTGCTCAATCGCGACGTCGATTCCTGGCGGCATGCCCCTCGCCAGCTGAGGCGTTCGAGCTGCGCCAAATGAGGGCAACGTATGGAGAAGTGTGCTCCCGATCAGCGCGGTCAACACAAGCCCAATCCTGTATCGTGCAAACATTCGGTGCATCCGGTTAGACTGCAATTCAAGCATCCTTTGGCCCGATTGGGTCAATTGTGAACTATCGCCGGTCATATGAAGAGGCAGCACGAGACACTCGATCAGAGTCAGGGGCCGGCGCTACGCTGCAGTACTGCCTATCACATACCGTATTGTCCACGCCACGGGCCAGCCAGGCTATGGACCATGGTCCTATCGCCATAGCTCCATTTGTGCGTGCGAAGACGAGCGTCCTCGATGAACAAGGGTACGCAGTCGGCCAGGCCTTCGTCGCGCTCAAGCCGGAGCGTCACGGATCGACGTCCTCCAAGCCGGCATCTATCGCCCGGCCGCTTGGGCCTCGACGGCCTCCCCGGCCGGCTCGCGCCGGTCGATCGGGACGTAATCGCGCACGTCCGGCCCGGTCCACACTTGCCGCGGCCGCGCAATCTTCTGCTCCGGATCGTCCAGCATTTCGAGCCACTGCGCCAGCCACCCCGAGCTGCGCGGGATCGCGAAGAGCACCGGGAACATATCGACCGGCAGGCCCATCGCCTGGTAGATAATCCCGGAGTAGAAGTCCACGTTCGGATAAAGCTTGCGCGAGACGAAGTACTCGTCCTCGAGCGCGATGCGCTCGAGCTCAAGCGCGATGTCGAGCAGCGGGTTGCGCCCGGTCACCTCGAAAACCTCGTCGGCCACCTGCTTGACAATCTTGGCGCGCGGGTCGTAGTTCTTATAGACACGATGGCCGAAGCCCATCAGGCGTCCCTCGCCGTGCTTGACGCGCTCGATGAAGCCGGGAATGTTGGAGGTATGGCCGATCTCCGTCAGCATCCGCAGCACCGCCTCGTTCGCGCCGCCGTGCAGCGGGCCATAGAGCGCGGCGGCAGCGCCGGCCAAGGCCGAGTACGGATCGACCTTGGACGACCCGATCGCGCGGATCGCGTTCGTGCTGCAGTTCTGCTCGTGATCGGCGTGAAGGATGAAGAGCACGTCGAGGGCGTGCTCCAGAACCGGGTTCGGCTGGTAGCGCGCTTCGGCCATGCGGAACATCATGTTCAGGAAGTTGCCGGTATAGCTCAGCTCGTTGTCGGGATAGTTATAGGGCAGGCCCTCCGTATGGCGGTATGAGAAGGCTGCAATCGTCGGCACCTTCGCGATCAGGCGCTTGACCTGGAGCATGCGGATCTCCGGGTCTTCGATGTGCCGCGCCTCGGGATAGTAGGTCGAGAGCGCCGCCACGGTGCTGATGAACATGCCCATCGGGTGCGCGTCGTAGCGGAAAGCCTCCATCAGGTGCTTGGTGCTCTCGTGCAGAATAGTGTGGTGCGTTATGTCAAACTTCCACGCCTCGAGCTGCTCCGCCGTCGGCAGCTGCCCAAAGATCAGCAAGTAGGCGCTCTCGAGATACGTGCTCTTTTCGGCCAGCTGCTCGATCGGATAGCCACGGTAGCGCAGGATACCTTTGTCGCCGTCGATGAAGGTAATCGCGCTCTTGGTCGACGCGGTGTTGGTAAAGGCCGGATCGTAGCTCATCAGGCCAAAATCGTCCGGCCCGGTCTTGATCTGGCGCAGATCCATCGCCCGCACAGTCCCGTCGGTAACCGGAAGCTCGTACGTTTTGCCCGTCCGGTTATCGGTGATCGTCAACGAGTCGCTAGGCATAATCCACCCCCTCTGGTATCGACAGATGGCGACAGTATAATGTACTCAGACAACCACGCGATCCAAGCTCGGGCCATGGTTTAGCCGGCTCACGGGTCGATCGTGGGCACCGCACGACCTATGCCAGCAGCGGTACGGTGTCTCGACCACGTCGACGCGCTTCGCGCCGCGCCTTCCCAGCAGCAGTTGGCGGCGAGTGCCAGGTGCGTATCATGCAGCGAGATA
>JBBSGA010000189.1:0-11668 GCA_038254585.1 Chloroflexales bacterium
ACCTTGTTCGTGCGCCCTGGCAGCGTGCCGGGAGTCGATCTTACACAGCCTCAGTGAACACGCGCACCAGCGCATCATGCCGATCTTGGATACGGTCTCGAGGACACAGGACATTCACGACATCGGATGCGCCGACGAGCAGATCATAGCAGGCTGGTGTGCAGGCGCAATCCCAAAGGGACATTCGTTGCCGCGCCTATGGGAATCGGGCGCGGCCTTTTACACAAGGTGCTGTCCCATTCGTCGGGCTGCAGCTCAGCGATGGGCGCCCATACCCCGTTGATGCCGGCGTTGGCAAAGACGATGTCAAGTTTGCCGAACTGCTGCACCGTCATGCCGACCGCCTGCTGAACCGATTGAGCGTCGCTCACATCGCACTCAACGGAGATGGCATGACCGCCCGCCCCCCGCGATCTCCGCGCGCACGCGCTCGCCTTGCTCAGGCTGCACGTCCGCCAGCGCGACGGCTGCCCCCTCCTGCGCGAAGCGTCGCGCTGCGCCTTCGCCGATGCCGCTTGCCCCGCCCGTGATAAAGGCGACCTTGTTCTCCAACAGTCCCATGTGCTGGTTGTCCTTTCGAGATTGGGCGCGCAATACGCACGTGATAGTGTCGAGATGTTGCGCTCGTGTGTCCACGGTATGCCGACGCCGGCATGCGATAGCAAGGAAGGTGCCAGCTTCGGCGGGTCGGCGTGCGCTGCCCAAGCCGAGCAAGGAACCGCCCTGTGCCGATAAGGTGCTATCCTTCCAGCAATATGCCGAGGTGGCCCTAGCGTGACATGAAAGAGGGAGTAGATGGAACAGCCATTGGTGCGCGGGCTGCTGGCAGTCGCCGTGGTGGCGCTTGTCGTCGCGGCCGCTTCGCTGTCCATGGGTTATCTGGTCGTTGCCCCGATGGCCTTTCTGGCCTTCATACTTGCCACGATCGTGGCCGTGATCTTCGCCGCGACGCCACCGGTGCCGCGCTCATGAGCTTACATCAGGACAGCGCGTGCACATAGCGCCGTGGGAATCGGGCGCGACGGCGCATGGACACTCTAGGGTGTCCGGCAAGATTGCTGCAGATCACCGGCGCGTGAGTCGCGGCTCCGGCCAGGCCAGCTCGAAGCCGAGCGTGCCGGTAAGCACACCCTGGAAGTCGGCGAGGCGCGCGGGCGAGTTGCGTACCTGGCGCGGTGTCAGGCCCTGCTCCAAGCAGTGGGCCGCCAGTGCTCCGGCCGCCTCACCGATGTTCCACTCGACCGGATGAAGCCGGTAGCAGCCATTGGTGATATGTGTCGTCCCCAGGTTTTTGTTGGCCGGCAGTAGATTCTCGACGCGCACCGGGATCAGCGCGCCGAGCGGGATCTGGAAAGGCCAACACGGCACGTCGATGTAGGTGCGCAGGCTCGTGCTCGGATGCAGGTCGATGCGGTAGCTCCCGATGCCGGCGCTATCGGGAAAGAGCTCGGCGCCTAGCCGGTCGGCGCGTGCCTCTACGCCGACATGCTGCTCCAGCACCGTGAATTCGGCCCGAAGACGCCTACTCTCACGCACGTAGACGTATTTTGCCAGCCCGTCCGCCGTTCCGACGACATCGCCCCGCAGTCGCAGCCCGCGATATCCTTGCCCTCCATCCAACCGCGGAGACTCGGTCTGCATCCAATAGAGCATCGAGAGACTCAGCTGCCGTGCTCGCCGCAGGTTCCGCTGCTTCTCTTCCTCGGGCACCCCGACGATTGGCCCTAGCCAGTAGTCGATCGCCGGCCAGTTGACCAGCGTGATATCGCTCGGATAGCGGCCCGCGGGGTAGTGGCCGCGAAAGAAGATGCGGCGATAGTGCCAAAAATCGCGTGCATCTGCTCGTTCGGGAGCGCCGTCGAAGATCGCGAGGTGCCGCGGCTCGAGTGTTTGGGGATTGCAGTCGGTCCAGCCGAGCTGCGGCCCCGGCCAGAAAGGGGCCTGGTAGGCGCGCCAGAAGTCGTACTCCTCGGGCCGGTCGATCGTGTGGTCCTCACCCGGCAGGTAGTCCAGGGCGAAGCACCAGCTTACCGCCTGCTGGTCCAGCGGCTGCGCCGCACCTAACACCGCATGAGGCTCTCCTGTCTGGGCCTGGCTCTCGGCGCCAATAACGTGCTCTACGCCAGCCAGCGGCAGGAGATCGCCAAGCTCAGTAGCGTCGAGGATATACGGAGCATGGACGACGATCTGGTCTCCCGTTTCCTCATGCTTAAGCGTCACGGCTTGCACACGGTCGCCGTCATTCTCTACGGCGATCGGCCGGTGCCGCAGCAACACCTCGATCTGGCGATTGGAGCGATAGGGCGTCAGCAGTTCTTCCAGCACGGCGAGCCCCACGCGCGGCTCATGGCAAAGCGCGCTGACCCAGCCCATGCCCGGATTCAGGCAAGGATCGGCGCGAGGGCCCGGCAGCATGGGGTAGTGCCTGCGGTAGTAGTCGCGGATGCCCTCGCGCAGCCGGCGATAGCTGGCCGTGCAGCCGGTGCTCTCAATCCAGGGATGTTCATCCGGCGGCACAGCCTGGGAGGTCAGCTGCCCGCCGATCCAGTCGGTCTCTTCTGTCAGTATGACCTGCTTCCCGAGCCGGACCGCCGCTAACGCCCCGGCAATGCCTCCTAGCCCTCCGCCCACGATGAGGATATCTGTCTGTCGCTCGTTCATATCGCCTCCTCACCTCCTGATGGACGTCGCGTGTTATATCCGGCGCCGCTGTATCAGTCCGCTTCTCGCTCTACATCCCAGCAGGATCCGCTCGAACAGTCGTATATTGTCTGTTATTGTCTGTGACCTTAACTTCTGGGGTCACCAGGCGCAGCAGTTCGGCGATCCGATTCTGGAGCGCGCCCGCGGAACCGGGCGAGTGATCGTGCCGCTGGAGCGCTCTGGCTTACCGAGAGCTTACCGGACCCTGCTATCATAACCATCGGCGGACCGGACGTCGCGGTCGGCTGGGGGGTAGGGCGCGACGTCCGATCCGCTCTTGGCTTGGCATGTCAACGAGATCCGAGATGGGACCGGCCGGGATTAGCGGTAGACGTGGCACACGCGCCACTTCGCCCCATACCAGAGCTACCGCTCGACCTCGCTCAGGCGAACCGGGCGATTTTCGTCGAGGGACCTGCGCGCTGCCAGCCCCATGGCTACCGGCACCCGCGCGTCTAGGCCGGTGACCGGAATTGGCCCATCGGCGAGAACCGCGTCTACGAACGCTACCATCTCACGCATGTAGCTCTCGGTATACCGCTCCATAAAAAAGTTGAGCGGCAGGTCGCGGTACACATGACGCGCGTTGCTGATCAGCGCCGTATTCGCATAGTTGTTGTCGACACTGATCGCGCCGGCGCTGCCTAGGATTTCGACACGTTGATCGTAGCCATAGACGGCTCGGCGGCTGTTCTGGATCGTCCCGATCGCGCCGTTCGCGAACTTCAAGGTAATCACCGCCGTATCCACGTCTCCGACGGCGCCGATTGCCGGGTCTACCAGCACGCCCGCCGTTGCATAAACCTCCTGCACCTCGCTCCCGACCAGGAAGCGGGCCATGTCAAAGTCGTGAATCGCCATATCTAAGAAGAGTCCGCCCGACGTTTTGACGTACTGCAGCGGTGGTGGCGCGGGGTCTCGGCTGACGATCTGCAGGAGCCACGGCTCACCGATCTCACCCGCTTCGACGGCCTGGCGCACGCGCCGGTAATTGGCGTCGAAGCGCCGATTGAAGCCTACCTGGAGCTTTACCCCTGCCCGATCGACTGCCCCTAGCGCCCGATCGATCTTCGCCAGACTGAGATCGATCGGCTTCTCGCAGAAGATATGCTTCCCGGCCTGCGCGGCGTCCTCGATGATGCGCGCGTGGGTGTTCGTAGCCGAGCAAATCACGACGGCTTCGATCTCCACGTTACGCAGTATCTCATGATAGTCTGCAACCGCACGTGGGACATCGTAGTGCTCGGCGCACTGGCGGGCTGCATCCGCGGAGGTGTCGGCGACCATCATCAGCCGCGCCGGCGGGATGCGATGCGCCAGATGTTCGGCGTGGAGGCGACCAATGCGGCCGGCGCCGATAAGTCCGATATTCAAAACACGCGACGGCATGCTAGTGCTCCTTCGTACACTACGTTCATAGACGTCCCGGCGCGGTCGATATATCGAGGCGATGATTTTCGCGGGTTCCGTATCGCCGCCTGCGCCCCATGGGACAAGTACAGCGGTGAATTCAAGCCCGGCATTAGAACGGCCGGACGCCGTTCTCGTCGTCCACTTGAGCCTCGACCGGCTCTACCGGCCGCTGTGCCGTGGGCTTCGTCGCGTGCCGATCAGCTGTCTCGTAGTGGTTCGGCGTAATGTCCTCTGTCTCTGATCTCTGCTCCAACCAGTCGAGAAGTGCCACCGCCTCTGCGCCCATAAACTGAAGCTCTCGGGTCGTGGTCGCATTGGTAATCCCCTGGAAAGGATTCTGCGTGTACATCACGGGAACAGCCAGAAAGACGTTAACCCGATCCTGATCGACCCAGATGTCGGTGACGAGGTCCATGTTGATGTACGCGGCGCCAAGCTTGACGAATTTCATGTCGGCTCCCTCCTGAGCGTGCGCGCTTTGGCAGCGCAGTAGATCTTCTCCAACCTAGCTCGCCTGCCGACGGCGTCGGCAGGCGAGCTAGGCTCTCGCAGCGTCTCGCCGGATTGCAGTATACGCGGGCGCGCGGCAGATGTCATGATTCCCAGGAGGGATTATGCCGCATCCTGGCGTGATTACTTTGGCGGCACCCGCCTCTGGAGTATCGTTCCTTATTGCCCCTGCTCCACGGCACTAGACGATTCCTAGAAAAGCGTGCACAATACCTGGGAGAGTACCAGGAGCGGTTCGATCTGTATTATCTGGTTGTGAATAATAATGATTATCGGTAACACCGGCCCAGAGGACGGCGCATGGGAGAAAGACCACCGTGAGTGACGCGCAAAGCGCCCGAGATCGCATTGCCTTCCTTCGTGGATTGCGAGCCGTTCGACAGTTCAGCCCCGAACCCGTTCCGCAGATCATCGTCGACGACTTACTCGCCGTCGCGCGGTGGTCAGGGAGCGCGAGCAATCGTCAGCCATGGGAGCTGGTCTTGGTTCGCCGCCGGGAGACTCTCCAGGCGCTCGCGGAGGCTGAAGGCTACGCTAAACATCTGGCGGGAGCTGCACTCGGGATTGTGCTGGTCATGGCAGGTGAGCTCGACCGCGTCGATCAGGAAACCTTCGACGAGGGACGCCTGAGCGAGCGCATTATGCTCGCGGCGGCGGCTCACGGAGTCGGTTCGTGCATCGGCTGGTTCGTCGGAAACGGGCCCACAAAGGCTAAAGCGCTGCTCGGAATCCCCGAGCAGCGCCTGGTCCGCACCGCGCTCTCGCTCGGCTACCCGGATGTCGCCGCACAGCGCAGCCGGCCCAAGCCCGCACAGGTGCGCAAACCGCTGCCGGCGATCGTTCACGAAGAGCGGTTTAGCTGAGCTCGGGTAGCAACAGAATACTGATTCCCATGCCGCGCTCTTGGGGACCGCAGGAGTGATGAGAGGCTACCAGGCCGACCCGGTGGCGCTATGCTCATCTCACCTGTCCCGCCGCGAGCTCCTTAGGATCATGGCCTGCACGGCGGCTACGATGACGCTGGGCGGCTGCAGCCAGCGCGCCGCGACCGGGGCAGTTGTACCGGTGACTTCGACCGCCCGTGCGCCGTCGCCGAAACCCTCCCCACTCTCGCTAGCACCGGCTACTCCGGCAGCCAACACGGCCACTCCTGAGCCGCGCACCACGCAGCCGTCACAGCAAGAGAACAAGTCACCTCTGAGCCTACAGGCACGAATCGGCCAGATGTTACTGGTCGGATTCCGTGGCCTGGCGGCGAGCGACAACGATCTGCGTTTCCTGGGCGGCGTCGTGCTCTTCGACTACGACGTTCCAAGCCAGACTCCCGTACGGAACATCCAATCTCCGGCACAAGTCAAAGCGCTAGTCGCAGCACTCCAGGCCGCGGCGGCGACGCCTCTGCTGGTTGCGATCGACCAGGAAGGCGGCAAGGTCAGCCGGCTGAAGGAGAAATTCGGCTTCCCGCCCACGGTCTCCGCGCAGTCGCTCGGGACCACCGACGACCTCGCGAATACGCGCAGGCACGCGCTTGCCATTGCCGAGACAGTGGCTGCGCTGGGCATCAATCTCAACCTGGCACCGGTGGTCGATCTCAACATCAACCCCCGCAACCCGATCATTGGCAAACTCGAGCGCAGCTTCTCGGCCGATCCCATGATCGTGACCCGCCATGCGCTCGAGTTTATTCGTGCCCACCACGCGCATAACGTGCGCTGTGCGCTCAAGCATTTTCCCGGGCACGGGAGCTCTACCTCGGACTCGCACCTTGGATTGGTCGACGTGACACGGACATGGTCGCGCACCGAACTGCAGCCATTCGCCAACATCATCCAAGCACGTCAGGCGGACGCGATCATGACGGCGCACGTGTTCAACGCCCGGATCGACCCGCACGCCCCTGCTACGCTTTCGCGACCAACCATCACCCACCTCCTGCGGGGCGAGCTGAGCTATGATGGGGTCGTGATCAGCGACGATCTGCAGATGGGGGCGATTACACAGGCGTATGGCTTCGAGGCGGCCATCGCGGCTGCTATGGCCGCAGGAGTCGATATCCTCACGCTCGCCAATAACACGATCTACGAAGAAGGTGTTGCCGCTCGCGCGATCGCGGTAATCGAGGGACTGGTGCGAGACGGAACCATCAGCGAAGAACGCATCGACGAGTCCTACCAGCGCATACAGCGCCTCAAGCGTTCGCTTAGGCTGGTGCCATCGCGGTCCGCTACTTCGCCGGATACGCCGGCATCAGACTCGACGGCCATCGAACGCGACAAGGCCGCCAATCCGGGCGCGCTCTAGTGCCGCGGCGTACCTCTGCCGGTCTTCTGCTGTAGCTCGTCGATGCGTTGCGAGGCCTGAGCTTTCGTCAGGGAGTCGTCAAACGGCTCGTTTGCCTGCTGCGAGAGCGTCTGCAGGTAGGAGCGCTGGGCCGCGGTCATCGGCTGATCGCCCGTCACCCAGTCCTGGGGGTCTTTCGCGGCTCCCGGGGCTGCGTTTGCGCGCCGGGCGATGCGCTGCCCGCTTGGGCCCCGGCCAGCCCCGATTGCTCCCGCAGCTCGTCGATGCGTTGCGAGGCCTCGGCCGACGAGCCACGCTGCCGTTCAACATCGTGATCGGTCATCTGCTCGGCTCCCTCAGCTATGTTTGTGTGTGCTGTGCAAGCAATAACCAGACCAGGGAAGGCCGCCCGGCTCGGGAGTGAGGTAGGGACACCCGGCCTCGTTGACGCCGGCAGGCGGAGGTCAGGCATCCAATGAGCGGAGGGCGACACGAGAACGGCCCTTATAACCTGGTCCCGTGGCCTAGCACTGGGCGGCCAGATGGCGCGCAATGGCAGCCCTAAGCTCGGCATAGGCGTGCATGACTGGGAACTGCGGGAACTCGGCCACGACGTTGTCGGGTGCGCGGAAGAGGATACCTGCGCCGGCTTCGCCTAGCATCGTCGTGTCATTGTACGAGTCCCCGATGGCGACGACCTGAAAGCCCAGGCCTTTGAACGCGCGCACTGCCTGCCGTTTGCCATCCGGCTGGCGCAGCAAGTAGCCGACGATCATGTTGTGCTGGTCGACCTCGAGGCTATTGCAGAAGAGCGTTGGATATCCCAGCTTCGCCATTAAGGGCGCCGCGAATTCGTAGAAGGTATCCGACAGGATGATACAGGGCGTGCGCGAGCGGACCCAGTCCAAAAGCTCGACGGCACCCGGAAGCGGGTCTAGCGTTTCGATCACCGCCCGGATGCTACCCAGTGAGAGCTTGTTCTCATACAGGATGCGCAGACGTCGCTTCATCAGCTGGTCGTAGTCCGGGACGTCGCGCGTGGTCAAACGCAGCTCTTCGATCCCCGTTCGTTCGGCGACGGCAATCCATATTTCGGGCACGAGCACGCCTTCCAGGTCAGTGGCGATGATCGTCGGGTGGAGCGGCATAGCAAGTTCCTTTGGCTGTGAGGACGCGCTTGTTCTGCCCCGGAGAGATCGTCTCTCCGGGGCTCGTCGTCGGCCTTCCGCGGCACGTCTGGACCGGGCCAACCGTCCCGGATCTCGGCTAGCCGGGGCTCATGGTACTACAGGTTGTGCATGTGCACCTGCAGTCGCCGGGCTGAGAGGTAAAGGATCGCCTCCGGTACAGCTATTGCTGGACGGAGGCACATCTTGGGGACGCAACTCGGCGATGCTCCAGGTTCTTTGGTGGGCTGCTCCGGGCAGCCACGATCGCCCGGACGAGCATTAAACGAGGGAGGAAGGAATGGCCGAGAGAGACGAAGCGACATCTCAAGGGGCCTGGTCCACAGAGACGGATCGGTACCAGCCCACGGACGGCGGCGAACGTGAGGGCGGCGCGATGACCGACGGACTGGGCGGTGGTACAGGCACCGGTGGAATCGGTCGCATGAGTGGCGGTGGCCTGGGCGCGGGTCTCGACGGGCAGACCATAAGCGGCGATACTGGAACCGGCACCCCGCCCAGGGGAAGCGAGGAGGGGACCGGGAACGCGGGAGCTATTCCCGAGACGCAGCACTCCGGCTCGTCTCCGGGCGCCGGAAATAGTGGACTAGACTCCTAATCGCAGTCTGCCCTACCACGCCTCCGTCTACACCGGCGCGCATCGCCGGAGATTGATCCTGACGAGCCTCGACCGGCCGGACATTGAACCCCTCCGGGGCCGGCCGGTGTCTACGACGGCGCGGATCTGCCGACGCATCCTCGAGCCCGCGGCTGCATGCACCCGGGCTCCCCTGGCTGTCTTCAATCGAGCGGGATAGCGCTCCGCCACACTCTCAGTCATAACATTGTTGACACATGTGAGTCGTTCGGCGTGGCCGATCGTCCGGACAATTGATCCCTCTACTCGTCAGTTGCCGAGACGTGAGCCAACGCGGCAATCGGGTGCATGCGTTCTCCGCTTCAGCCGGCCACGAAAGCCCGCAGCCGATCCAGCCCGGTGGTGACGATCTGTTGCCAGTGATCGCGCATGTATACGTCGCCTTGCAGGCCGATGTCCCAGACCAGGTTCTGGATGCGGCGCAGTTGGGTGAGGGTGGCCAGGACGCTTTCGGGGTCGGGCGGCAGGGGCCGGGTCACCCCGTAGCCGGCCAGCAGGCCGGCGCGCAGCAGGGGAAAGTGCGGCTCATGCTCCACCTCAAAGGTGGTGACGGCCAGATCATAGAGGAACGGGGCGTAGCCACAGTCGTCAAAGTCGAGCAGGTGGACCTGCCCATGATGAAACAGGTAATTCCACTGGTGCAGGTCGGAGTGGATCAGCCCGTAGGCGCCCGGGCCCTGGCCCAGCTCGTCCAGCGTGGTGGCAACGCGGTCCAGCGCGGCTTCGACCAGCGCCACGTCGTCCGGCGGGCGCACCCCGGCCACCAGCGGCACCACGGCGGCCCGCGTAGCGGGAATGTCGTCGATGCGCTTGCGGGTGAAGCCGGGCGGGGGTTGGAAGCCCTGCGCGTGGTCCTGCAACCGGGCCATGAGCCGGCCCACCTGCTCCAGGTGACGGGGCATCAGCCGGGCCCGCACAAAGCGGCCCGGCACCCAGCGAAACAGCGCGCAGATGCGCGGCTCGGGCACGTCGGCCGCACCGGCCACCGTCAGCAGCGTGCCCGCGCGGGTGGGCACCGGGTCCGGGACGACCAGGTCCGTATCGCGGTGCAGCGCCACGAGCCAGGCTAACTCCGACTGCACCTCGGCCACGGTACTCTTGCCCGGCCGTGTGATGCGCAAGGCATAGCGGTTGCCCCTGGCGTCGGTCACCTGGAACGTCGTGTTGAAGGCGTGGACCAGCGGAGCGAGGCGCGCCCCCGGCAGATCGTACTCAGCCAGGGCTGCTGCGGCGAGGCGGCTCAGGCGACCTACCTGCGCCCGGTGGCTCAACGCGGCAAACGATTCCATCGGTTCCATCTTGCTCTCATCAGATGATCCTTGCTGCCACCAGCATAGTTGAGGCGAACACCATGTGGTCGACGATCGCTCCAGAACTACGCGAAGAGGCGTTCTTGGGCTGCCTCTAGTTGAGGGCGTGCCTTGCGCTTGCTCACCTGCGGCAATCGGAGGATCTTGAGCCACTCGTCATCGCCGAACTGCCACAGGGGCAACTGGGGTGAGCGATAGGGCGTTTCATAGAGCTGGGGCGCGGTCACCTCGCGGAAGTGCTTGCCATCCGGCTGGTACGCGACGCTGTACTGAACCAGTTGCGCATCGCGGTATTCCACCGTCAACTGCTCCTTGTAGAGCCACACCGCTACCTGGTGCCGTTCTAACCCTGGCTCTGCATACAGCCGCCAGGAGCGAAACTGCAGGTAACCCCTGCGGTCGAGGCGGCGTTTGAAGCACAGTGGTGCCGTGAACACGTAATCTAACGCCTCCGGCGCCCACGTTCGCCCGAGGACCAGTCCAAAACCTCAGCCGGACTCTCCCGACCATCATCACGAAACCGATGCGCCCAATGCATCTAGTAATTGTACTCGCCCACCCACCGATCATGTGCAGTCTGCAACTCGGTCCACGTTTCAAGCTGTTCCCATGCCTGCGGCGGGTCGATCGGTTTGCGTCTGGCTGCTGCCACAGCCCCGATCTTACGCGGAGTGACGTGGGGGTGTAAAGCTTCAGCGAGCGTGATCCCTGCGGTCCGTCGGCCACGCCGAATCCCCGCCACACAGTCACGGAATACACGAAAATCGGTTCTTGGCAGCTTTTGGTGATCTTGGGTCGATGGTAGGGATGGTCTCCGTGAAATGGCAGGAGATTGGGTCATTTCAGCACCCAAAGCTGGTTGTTGCGGCCCAACCAACCCTGGCTCCTTGGGCGGCTGCACCATGCTCACCAAAAGCTGCCAAGAGCCAAAATCACTCGCAATTCTTGCTTGAATTCCTTCATAACCTCAGGTATCCTTATCATCAGGAGACCTGATGATATCCATGGGAACTTGGACGACGGAAGAAGCTACACGGGAACTGCTGGCCGTCCTGCCTTTGCTCAACCGGATCGTGGCGACAGAGATCCGGCGCGAGATAGGTGAGGAGACGACGATGCAGCAATTCCGGGTGCTCGCCCATCTTGCCGACAGCCCGCTCACGCTGAGCGCGCTAGGCCGAAAGCGCCGGGTGAGTATTCAATCGGTGGGCGAGCTGGTCCAGGCATTGGTCGAGAGAGGATGGATCATACGGATCCCCGATCCGAGCGACCGGCGGCAGCAGCTGCTACATCTAACCGACCAGGGGCGCGAGCGTTACGAGCGGGCTCAGGATCAGGCGCTGTGCCGACTGGCACCGCTGATGGACGAGCTACGTGCGGACGAGATCGCCGCGGTACAGCAGGCCCTTCCCGCGCTGCGCCGCGTGCTTACACGTGAAGAACGGGAGGCGTGCCTTGGCAGCTAATACACAGACGCCGGCGATCGACGTGCCGGTCCAGGAGACAGGCGAGGCTACTCTAGGGCGCCGCAGCCGGCTCCCAGAGAGCCTGACCCGCGGTTTCAGCGCGCTCAAGGTTCGCAACTATCGCCTCTTCTGGATCGGCCAGCTGATCTCGCTGACCGGGAC
>JBBSGA010000190.1:0-11495 GCA_038254585.1 Chloroflexales bacterium
CGCCGCAGCAGAGCCCATGGCTATCCTCCTCGGGCACCTCCTGGAATCCCGCTGCCTCTGCGCCACGCTGCAGGCTTCCTACATCCGTCGGTCGCCGAGGCGGTCCGTAGGCGGTGTAAAGCATATCCGGGGGGCATGTCCCGAGCGAAGCCCATTTTGAGCGCCGCAGCAAGAGGCCTGCGTTAGAACGCACTGAGTTCCGCCCTGCTCTGCTGGTACAACCGGCCGTACCACGCTGATTCAAAGCCGCCACCTGCTTGATCGCTGAGGGCCTGGAGATGCTGCCCTAGCACGTCGAAGGTTGTCGTTAATGCCGTGGCAATCGCATGCTTGTCGAACGGGGCGGCTCCCGCGGGCAGGTGCGTGCCTGCAAGGTCGTTCAGAAATGCAGCCGGCAGCACGGTCGATAGGTGCTTAAAGCGCTTGGCGTAGACCAGGCCAATGCGCCGATACATGATCCGGATCAGTTCGGTCCGCAGGTCGTCCAGGATGAACCGCGCCGAATGCACTTCGTCGGTATAGAGGGTAGCTGGAGCCGTCGCCATCACGACCAGCGCCATGTTCGTGAGGTGACACACTTCCGCGACTGACAGCGGCTCCCGAGCAGGCCATGTTGAAGGTGGGCTGCTTGGTGGGAGTTTCTTGACGGCCGGTTCGCCTGTCGGCAAGCGCGAGAACAAAATCTCCCATTCGTACAGTGCCAGCCCCGCAAGCTCGGTCGTGCGGCACGGTGCCGCTTCTACAATGAGCCCGTCCTCGGTCAGGGCGCGAATGAAGCCCGTGCCAAGCAGCAGATACTCACCAAGACCGATGAGTAGCGGGCTCCGATCCCGTTCCCAGAGCTCATCGTAAGCTGCATCCGCGATGGCGACGCGCAGGTCAATATCCGCACCAGGATTGGCCCGATCCGTCACGAGACTCCCTTCGAGCCAGACAGCATCAATGGATGGAATCTCTGCGAGCGACGCGACCCAGCGCTGGAGCACTGCGCGATGCTTGGGTGGCGCATGTGAGGCCATCAGTCGATCCCCTATTGCCTGTCCTGTTGTGGTGGAAAGGTGTTGAGATGCTGGAGATCTATTCGCCGCACAGGCAGTCGGCAGATCCGCCGAGTCGGCCTCGCGCTGGAGTGGACGGTCACTCGTCAACATCATGATCTAGAGCCCCTTTCCTTGCGTGTCAGCGCTAACCGAACGCAGATGGCGCATCCGCGAGCAGCACCAGTAATGTGCCGTGTTAGAGCCAGAGCCACGACCGGGCACTGCTTGTGAAGCATGGCGCGAAGCTTGCGCCGCGTCAAGGAGGCTTGTTACGGCACGTAGCACTGATGCAGCCGGATGCTAAGCTAAAGCGATGACGCGTCTTACCTCCTGCACCTCGCCCCGCCGGTACGTGAAGAGCACAAGCCGGGGGTGCTCAAGGATCACCACCGCGCTTCGAGCCATACGCTCCTGGCCTCCCCACGCTGAGCCGCAGCCAGGTCACCATCGCCTCACGACCGCCGCTCCCAGTAGCGGCATCAGCACCAGACTTCGGCAACGTCGCGCCCGAGATGCCATCGACGGCTACATCGTCCAGCTAAGACCCACGATGCTACGAGAATAAGAACGGGCGCCCCTCGGCCACATTCGTACAAAACGTCGCGATGAGCTGCTGCAGGTTACGCTGGAACAACGGCGAGGCGGCCTGCTCCGGGATCGTACTATTCCAGGCGATATTGTCGATCGCGGCATACGTCACAAAGGCCTCGACAACCCGCGGATCCACGGCCGGCGCGGGGCGGACGTGCTGATAGCCTGCCACGAAGGCACGCCGGATCGCCGGCTCTTGATAGAAGATGTGATAGAGCGTCACACCCTGATCGTAGGCATAATGCGCCAACCGCAGCCCGGTAAAATCGATGGGCCGCACCTCGTCGCCCACGAACAGCAGATTGTCATGATGCAGGTCGCCGTGCACGGGACCCCAGACCGCGGGCGCCGTGCCGAGCCGCTGGATCAGCGCCGTCATCTCCTCCTGAGCCGCCACGAGGACTGCGTATGCCTGGGGTGGAAGGACCGTCATGTCGAGCGCGCGGCGCAGGAGGCCGACGTTCCGTGCCAGGGCATCCGCGTCGTGCCGCATGGCAGCCACACCGGCCGGCGCGGGATGGTGGTGACTGTAGGCATGCAGCGTTGCCATCAGCGCGCCGATGCGCCAGACCTGCCCGGCGGTGAAATGCCCTTGCGGGGGATCTCCCGCGACCCAGTGCTGCACCGTGCAGTTGATCGGCTGCCGATCATCGCCCGCGATCTGGCAGACGAACTGTCCAGTGATCGTCGCCACCGGCACCTGAACCGTGACGCCGGTTGTGCGGGCCAGGTCCGCTAGCCAGTGGAGGCCGGCCTCGAGTTGCTCAGCCGATGGATTCGCACCGGTGCCGGCACGCTTGTGTAGCTTCAGCAGGTAGTTGCTGCCTATAGCGGGGGCTTCGACGCGAAAGACGATCCCGGCATTCTGCTGGACAAAGGTCGGGGTCGGCGGCCCAAGCGCGTAGTGCCGGAGCGCCACCTCGGCAAGGGTGGTATACCGCTGCTCTTGGGGAGTACTCGACATGATGTCACCGTTAGAAGCAATCCTTCGCCGGTCCTCAACGAAGCTGTTGGAGCGGCTGCACATAGGTCTCTACCGCGATCGTCGCGCCCTGCGCTTGTAGTATCATGCGCTTGGCGACGTCAAGATACCCACATACGCTGACCACGAGCACTACGCCACGTTGCTGCGCCCGCGCGGTTACATCAGTATACAGTGCCACACCGGTAGTCGCCCACTTGTCGGCCGTCGCTACCGTGAAATCGTCGATCCAACACACAAGGCCACCGGGGTCATAGACCGGCGGCGCCTCGCGCACCATGGCCATGATGAACCCCTCGATCGCGCCATCCTCTGCTTCGGCGACGAGGGAGATTACATGCTCCTGGCCGATCATACGATTCGTGAAATAGCGGGTCTGCACCTCGACGCCCTTGTCAGCTTTACGCCAAAAGACCGGCGAGTACGTCGCATATTCCGTACGCTTTGCATCCGCAAGCATGGTCATCGCCAGCACATCCGCCTCAGTCGCCTCACGTATCTGCATGAGCCCATGCCCCTTTTTGTGGCAATACGTTTGTATCTACTTTGTGCAAGCTATCACAACCGTCGTGGTCGGTCAATTCTCCGAGCACTGCTGCATTTGCACATGGAAGGCGCAATAGCCTCGGGCTGGATGTTGTAGTATCGGGATATTCATGCACGCGTTGGTGAGCAGCTTCGTACATACGTACGGGCTGGTCAGCCGTCAGGGGAGACCTACGACACCGGCATGGGGGAGGTCACGGCCCGCCACCATGCGCAACGGGATCGCCTCGGTCGGGGTTGTGACGCCCTATGCCGAACAATCCCGCCTAATCCGCGACCTGCTTGCGCGGATCGCCTGTCGAGGCCGCTCACATCAAGTGTCGCACAGTCCACCGTTTCCAGGGCTCGGAGCGCGATATGATCATTCTGAATACCGTCGATACGGCGCCCTTCACGCCGGGCATCCTCCTGGCGAGCTCAGGCCTACATTCGGCGGCCCGAAATCTCGTCAACGTGAGCATCTCACGAGCGCGCGGCAAGCTTGTCATCGTCGCGGACGTCGCCTATTTCCGGGCAGCCGCGCCACGGAGCGCGATCGCCGACGTGCTCGATCATGCTGCAGCAGCCGAGCAAGCAGGTTCCGCTTGCCCTAACTGGGTAAGTGATGTACCGTGCTCCAAGCGCGGGCGGGATATTGGCGGCGACACCGGCTCCGTCGCAGCCATCGGAAGTGCGATTGCCGGGGCACTGATGCCGGACAGTATGCACGAAGCCTGGTACCAGGTGGTGCAGGACGTGAACCAGCACGACGTAGCGGCGCTTGCCTACCGTCTCATAGAGCTGCGACGATGACGAGCAACGATCACTCGATGCATAATGGCACCGGGAGCGGCTCGCACGTGGGTGGTCCAGCGCTCGTGCAGGAGACCATCGCGCAGGCCGTTGGACAGCCGGTGACTTCCGTACGCGTCCAACCGCGGCAGCCGCTGGCCCACCAGAGCAACCGCCTCTACGACGCCTGGGCGGACGAGCGGCATCTGATCGTCAAAGAGTTCCTCAAGCCGGACGAGATCCACGAGGCCCCGGCCCGCGAGGCTCGTGCACTGGAGCTCGTGGCGCCCCTCGATCTTGGGCCGCGCCTGGTCCATTTTCAATCGGACTCCACACCGGCACTCGGTCCCATCGTCGTCTACGAGTGGATGGCGGGCGAGATGTGGGCGGGCCAGGTTCCGTCACGCCAGGATCTCGCGCGACTGGCCGGCGCCTGGCTGCAACTGAACGCGCTGTCACCTGAGCATCTATGGATGTCGCGCGGCTACGAGCGGTCGCTGAGCGAGAGCGCCCGGCACTTCCACGAACGGCTCCTCGCCTATGCCGCGTGGGCGAAGGCCGCATATCCTCCGGCAGCGCGCGCCGCCGCACTGTGTTTGGATCTGATGGAGCGCCGGCGCGCGGTAATCGCCGAGCTCGAACGTGCCCACCCGGTGCAGTGCTTCTGCCGGGGTGATGCGCGGTTTGCCAATGTCATCCGACGACCGGACGGCCGCGTGGGGCTCGTCGACTGGGAAGACAGTGGCCTGCGCGATCCGGCGCGCGACATCGCGGATCTCCTCACCGCTGCCGACCAGGAGGACGCGCTGGGCTGGGACGGCTGGCAGGCCTTCTTGCAGCCGTATCTCAAGGGTCGGCAGGCGGTTGATCGACACCTCGCGCGGCGGGCGGAGCTCTACCTGGCGCTGTTCCCGCTGCTGTGGCTCGTGCTCCTGACGAGCCGGGGAGTCCAGCGCGCACAAGGCGGGCAGCTGCCGGGTTGGAGCATCAACGGCATGCCGCCCAATCATCGGCTGCGCCGCTATTTGGCCCGCGCCGTCGCCTGGCCCGCCATGCGCTTCGACGATCAGCTGGCTGCGCTCGCCGACGTTACGTTCTTTCCGGATGACGGCGTATCCTCCTGACGAAGCAACGGAGCCGTTCAGCATCACACCCCAAAGACGCCGGCCCAATCCCGTGCCGCCAGCTGGCGCTCCAGCACGACGGCACGCGGCGGGATCGGCCGGCCATACGCGGCGAAGTTCGCCGCGTGCCAGCCAAGCAGCCGCAGCCGGACGAGCTCGAAGTCCGGCGTGCTGCCGTAGCCGGCAAAGAAGGGTTCCCACCACCGCAGGCGGGGAGAGGTGACCGCGAGCTCCAGGCCGAATTTGAGCACGTCGACCACACAGTCGCCGGCGGAGGCCACCTCCATGTCGACCACACCCGACACCTGCCAGCCGCCATCACTCTGCACGAGAAAGAACTGGCTGGCGTGGCAATCGCCGTGCGTGAAACGTGGCGGCTCGAACGCCGAGGCCAGCGCATCTGCCATCGTCTCCAGTCGCTCGCGCACGCGCCGGCTGAGCGCAGGCGGCAGCCGGTGGGAATCGGCATCCAGCACGGACAGCGCGTCCCGCTGCGTCTGTTGTGCCGACCAGATGCTGTGCTGCCAGCCGCCGTGAGCAGGCAACCCGCTTGGTCCGCCGTCCATCAGGTAGCCGGGCCTCGTGAAGGTAATAGCATGCACCCGCCGCAGGAAGACGCCTGCTGCCTCGAGGAGCACTTGGCGCCGGGTGGGACCTGCGCCTCGGCGAGTAAGGCGGTCAGACTCGCACCCGGGAGCTGGCGCGTCATCACGAACGGCCGTCCGAGCGGGTTGGCACAGGTGCGATCGGCAAGCACGACCTCGGGCACGGGGAGGCCGTGGGCGGCGAGCAGGCGCCAGGCCGCGGTCTCATGCTCGACACATCTATCGGTCCCGGCGATGTCCCCGCCATACCAGTCTTTGGTATAGGTTTTGAGAAATAGGGTCTCGTCGCCGGCGACGATCCGGTAGACGTGGTTGCTGCGTTGGAGCAAGGTGGCCAAACCCCGGCACCGTATGCCGGTCTGCTCCAACAGGTCTATGGTGAGCTGCTCCGAGAGCGCGTCAGGCAGCAGATCCGCATCGGGTTCGGGCACAGATAGCACTCCAGTGAGGAGGACTGAATATAATGGTGTTCGGCCGGCGATCCGGCATGCAACATGCCGTAGACGGTAGTGACCCTAGCTATCCGACGCCGGTGGCAGCTCTGCCAATGACCACGTTGAAGCAGTATAGCAGCCGCGTCTTCCACCACGAGGAGGTCTGGTACATGACACAAGCAGAAACCTTCAACAATTATATGCCGGTGTGGAAGGCGGAGCAACAGACGCCCTGGTTTCGCCTGCGCTACACGACCGTGCAGGCGAACCTGCGCCGCCATCTGGCACAGCGCCCGCTCGAAATCCTGGACGTGGGCGGCGGCAACGGGCACGAGGCGCTGCCACTTGCCGCGCTCGGGCACCACGTCACGCTGGTCGATTTCTCCGCCGAGATGCTCGCCGATGCCCGGCACAACGTCGAGGCGGCCGGAATGCACGACCACATCACGCTGGTCCAGGCCGACGTCGCCGATCTGCCGAGCCGGTTCGCGGCCGAGACCTTCGACGCCGTCCTCTGCCATAACGTCTTGCAGTACGTGCCCGATCCCCGAGCAGCGCTCGTGGGCATCGCCGCCCTGGTGCGTCCCGGCGGCCTGCTCTCGGTGAGCGCGCCCAACCCCTACGGCGACACCTATCTCACTGCCCTGCTGCAGCTCAACCTCCCGGAAGCGCTCGCGCGGCTCGACGCCCCGACCGTCGTCGCCAACCTCTTCGGCGTGCCGGTCTGGCGCTTCACCGGCGAAGAGATGATCGGGCTGCTGGCGGAGGTTGGCTGCGAGTGCGCCGGCCACTATGGTATCCTCTCCGTCTGCGCCTACATCGCCAATAACGACCTCAAATACGACCCAACGTTCTTCGCGCAGCTCGAACAACTGGAGCTCGCGCTGACCGACCGGTATCCCTACTACCTGGTGGCCCGGTTCTTCCAGGTGGTCGCACGCAAACGTGCACCAAGGGGTGGTTGATGCGTGAGCGCAATCGGGAACTCGTCGAGCAGTTTTGGCAGCTGATGAATACGAACGACTGGCAGGCGGTAGGCGCCCTGCTGCACGACGAGTACGTGCTCGAGTGGCCCCAGTCCGGTGAGCGGATCCGCGGCCGCGAGAACTTCGCGGCGCTCAACGCCCACCACCCTGCCGCCGGGCCCTGGCACTTCACCGTCCGCTACATCGTCGCGGATGCGGACGGCGCCGTATCCGACGTCGCGGTAACCGACGGGGTGGTTCGCGCCCATGTGGTCTCGTTCTTTGAGGTCCGGGATGACCGGATCTGGCGCATGATTGAATACTGGCCCGATCGACGAGTGGAGATTGTCGAGGTTCAGGAGCACACACCAGCCTTCCACGATCTGCTGCTCATCGCCGGCCAACTCGCTCAAGCTAGGTATATAGCTGTGCAGGAGGATCACATTGAAGAGTCCATTCTGCTCGGCGCATTCGTCGAGCGGCGATGCGCCGGCTTCCTTCGATGCATAATTCAGGTCATCGGCAGGGACCGGGACCGGCCGCCGATCCAATATGCAGGGCATGTCCTGCGAGAAGGATATGTCGAGGCTTTCGGCGTGGTTCCGGCATACCGAAGACAAGGCGTTGGACAAATGATGCAAGAGCGAGTGATTGGGCTGTGCAGGCAGCGGCAATGCTACCAGATTCGCTCTCGAAGCCCAATCACGGGTCAAGAGAACTACGCATTGAAACTGAAGATGGGCTATGCAATTCATCCCAGTGCTGAGAACGACTCCTACTACTTCATCAAGCTCTTGGCCGACATCCCGACAGTTGGCTAAGCGCTGCGCGGGCAGGACGGAGACGTGCGTGCTATCCTTGATGGAGGGGTTATCCGGCTTTGCGGGCGGGATCGACGAAGCGACGCTTAAGTATGACATCCGCTGCACCAGCCTCTGGTGATCGCGCACTTATCGTCAACGCCGACGACTTTGGGTTGAGCGATGGCGTCTGCGCCGGCATCGTCCACGCCTGGCGCGCCGGCGTCGTAACCTCGACCTCGGTCCTGATCAACGTCGCGGGCGCTCCCCGGCGGGTGGCGGCGGCGCACGAGCATGATCCCGATCTGCCGATGGGCCTGCATCTCAACCTCACGACGGGCCGTCCGGTGCTCCCACCGGCACGGGTCCCGAGTCTCGTGGACGCCGAAGGCACGTTCCATGCCTTTCCCCAGATCCTGGCTCGCCTGCCGACGATTGCGCTTGCGCACGTGCGCGCCGAATGCTGGGCGCAGGCCCAGTTACTCCTCGAGATGGGCGTGCGTTTCGACCATCTGGACTACCATCACCATCTCCTGCCCAGCTACCCACCCTTCTTCACCGTGGTCCGCGAGCTGGCGAGCGCCTATCGCGTGCCGATCCGGCGGCCACTGCCCACGCCGATGCCTGCTGCGCGCCCATCGCTTGACCGGGCGCAGGTCTCTCCCATGCTCCATGCGGCACTGGAAATCGCGCGCCGCCCGAGGCAGGCGCTTCGGCTGCTCCACCAGATCACGCCTGCTGCATATTGGCACGAGCTGCACCAGATCACGGCCGACGACATCGCCACGCCGGACCGCTTCATCGCCGGCTTTTCTGGCACCACGACGCGTCACGACGTGGCGCAGTTGTTGGCGAAACTGCCGGCAGGCGTGAGCGAGCTTATGGTCCATCCGGGGTTCGTGGACGACCAGCTACGCAGGCTGGGTGGTACGGCCGTCGCGAGTCGTCCCGCCGAGCTATGGTTACTGGTTAATCCAAGCCTGCGCGCCCTGCTGCAGACATCCGGGATCCGCCTCGTGAGCTTTCGATCGCTTACGCGTCAGCCGCCGGCGCGCCGGTGACCGTCGAATGGCATCGCGTGCAGCGTGGGTATGATCACCAGCTAGATGCCGGGAGACGCGCCCACGCGGTGGCGCGGACGAGAATTCAGCGACGCTGGATAGTCTCTCCGGTCCGCTGCTTACGAGTGCCAGAACGTCGTACAGTGTCGAAATCGTGCTCCCATCCCATGCCTCTCGCCCGAGATGCTGCGCGGTATACGGGTCCTCGTCAGGGACACGAAGTAAGACGGGGTGCATGCCCACTGCGGCGGCCCCACTCAGTTCCCGGCTACCCCCGTCGCCGATGTACAAACACTGCTCCGGTCGCACGTCGAGCTGCGCACACGCCAAATGGTAGATGTCCGGGTGGGGTTTCTGGAGGCCCGCCGCGCACGAGAAGATCGTGACGGCGATCAGGGCTGCCAGGGACGTCTCATCCCAGCCCGTGGTCACGACGCCGGGACAATTGCTGATGAGCCCGGTCCTGAACCCGGATTCCTTCAGCTGCGTCAAGACCGCACGTGCCTCCGGGCGTGGTGTCAGGGTTTGGCGCTGAAACGTGCGATAGAGCCGGGCGGCGGTGGAGATGTCTGATCCCCAACGCCACGCACGGGAGGGCCATATTCTACGCGCACCGAGGGCCGCAACTTCCCTGCGCTCTGCAGAGTTGCACTGGCGACTCGACCACGCGGCCGCCAGTGCCTGTGGTACACTCACGTCCAGGCAGGCGTTGAGTTCAAGTACCGAGTGCCATCGCAGGCAGGGACGCAGAGCATGCAGCCACATGGGAACAGGCGGAGATGTACAGCATGCGGTGCCGATCTCGCCGCCGGCTCGCGTGCGTGCCCGCTGTGTGGGACTCCCGTCGCGCCGCACGAGCAGCCGACAATTCGGCTGGCAACACCACCCCACGGATCACCGACTCCCCCATCGCCACCGGGCGTTCCTCCACCGCCCGGGCGCTACCCTGGTCCGCGGCCAACGTCGCCATACGCCACGTCCGCGGCGCCGTACAGCAGGCGCTGGCTCTGGGCCGTTGCCGGGATCGTCGTGCTCGCGCTCGTGTGCGGGGCATTGGGCTACAGCGGCCGGCCGCGTCGTAGTGCCCCAACTCCAGCGCCGACTCTTTCGTCGCAAGTAGCTGCGCCCGCAGTAGTGACTTCGGTCACGCAGGGTGCGGCGTCGCCGACTCCGGTGGGGGTGAGCGGCACCGTCCTACAGCGCGCCAACGTGCGTGACGGCCCGAGCACGGCAGGCACGCACGTGCTGGAGACAGTCGACGTGGGCACCCTGCTCAAGCTGCGCGCCGTGACGCAGGATGGCAACTGGTATGCTGTGACGCTGCCGCAGGGGCGCGACGGCTGGGTGTACGGGCGTCTGCTGCGCGTAGATCAAGGTGCGGCGAGTGGCCTGCTTGTCCTACCGCCACCCGCGCCGTCGGCTGTCGCGGTGCTCGTAACCGCCGTGTCGCCGGTCGCGACGTTGGCGTCGGCGGCATCGATTCCAACAATTGCTCCCACGACGCTGCCGGCGCCCACTGCCACTCCGGTGGTGCCTGCCGGGTCTGTGTCGACGGATCCGCTAGCCAGAGCACGGTACATCATGGCTGCGCTCGATGCAGCCGGGGCGTATAGCGGGGCGTTGCAAAGGGTGGGCGAGCAGACGAACCGCGCCGTGCGGCGTCCGACGCTCCTGCGTGATCCCGCGTGGCGATCGACCACTAGCATGGCCTTGAAGGATTTGAACGCCGCCGCGGCGCATGTCGGGCAGCTCCAGCCTGCGCCGCCACAGCTACAAAATCTCGATTCGGCGCTCCGCCGCGTCGCCGGCCAAACGCCGACCTTCACCGCCGATTACGCGCGGACCATTCAGACGCAGTCGCCAGTCGACCTTGCGACGACGCTGCGGGATTGGCAACGCCTGGGCAATGCTATCCAGGCTGTGGGCGGCGAATTGCAGCGCATGCGCTAGCACATCGGTCAAGTAATCATGGACTGCCACACTGGGTCAGGAAATACGGCTCCTTCGCGAGCTATCACCTCACAGGGGAATACCCGGTATTGTTGCAACGGAGTGGGCAACCTATCGGAGACCTGCCAGGCGACCTCCGAAAGCCGGTCCGCCACGGCCGCGATGAGCGTGCGTGAGCACGGGGCCCGCCCGGTGGCCGTTATTTGCCGATGTTATCACGTGCCCACTCCGTCCTCGACGTGGCCCACGCGGGATCGCAGCGCGCACATGATGCCTTGGCCCGATTGTTGGACGTGGGGTAGTTCGGCAACACATGCTGGAACCTTTCTCGAAACTTCAGCGTATCTAGTAGTAGACGAGTAGTTTCCTTGGCCGGGCAGGGGTGAGAGGGTCTGTGGGCTCCGGTCGCCGTCATCTGCCGTTGGCACCAGCTCCGTGCAGCCAGGTTTCATAACTATGAATCGGAGCCGCCGCTAGGAGTTACACGTTTGAGCAGCGGATTTCGAAGACCGGCACGCGGAGCGAGATCGTGTTACTCAATGCGGTTTAATGATGAAAGACGACCCGCATCTGCATTTATCCTGTCAGGAACATGGCCGGTAGAGCACGGGCGGCAGATGGTGAAC
>JBBSGA010000191.1:0-11438 GCA_038254585.1 Chloroflexales bacterium
AGCCGGTATCTCACTCATGGCCGTTCTCCAACTTTCGCTGCGAATTCTAGACCAAATCTCACCCGCTATTTTACACCGGTAATGGCGTCAACAGCCGAATTGTTAGTGCGACACTCACTATTGATCTACTCCGCGCGCCGTGGCCGGCACTGCAACCCTTCGGTGAGACGCGCCGGGATGATGGCGTCGCTGCCGGCAGGGTTGGCTATCGTCAGGGCAGCTTGAGCGCACGGTGATACACCCGCGCCGAAGGTTGCAGCCGTCGCGACGGCTCTTGTTGCGTTGCTAACCCGGCGCCACGTATCATGCTCACATGGTTTCTCGTGAGCGATGCAGCGGAGGCGTGGCGATGGCATTTGTCACTAAGGCTTCCACGCCTGCCGTGCGTACTCGTGCCGAATCAACAGGGCTACCGATCAGCGGTCCAGTGGAGGTGTCCGGTTGCAGGTCAATCAGCCACCGGGCATGTTGGCCCGTCGTCGGCGATGCCATACTGGGCGCGCTCCTGCTCTGTGATGTCGCGCAGCAGCCGGCCGCAGAGATCGTCGATTGTGGTGTGATAGTCGATATCCCATCGGCGGACCGTATTGTCCGCGCTACCAGTGAAGACGTAACGCTCGTCGAGTGAGAAGGCAACGCCGTACACTGTACCGGTATGCCCCACGAAACGCCGCAGCTCTGCACCGGTCGCCACGTTCCATAACCGCGCTGTGTGGTCACCGCTTCCACTGAGGATATAGCGACCGTCGCGGGAGCAGGCGATCTCCCAGACTGTGGCGGTGTGACCATCGAAACGACGTAGTTCGGCGCCAGTTTCTAGATCCCACAAACGCAACCGGCTATTCCAGTCGCCGGTCAGTATCGCACAACCATCGGGCATGAAGGTGGCACTGGCCGCGCCGGTGGGGAAGACATATCGTTCCGTGCCCGTCCGGATATCCCAGAGCCGTGTGGTGCCATCAACGCTGGCGGTGACCAAATGGGTTCCGTCCGGCGATATTGCAGCACTGAATATCTGTCGTGTATGGCCGACGAATGTATGCAGCAGAGCACCTGTCTGCGCGTCCCACAGGCGTGCGGTTGTGTCGTCGCTGCCCGTGATGACATATTTCCCATCCGGGGAAAATACCACTACCGATACCCAGTCAGTGTGGCCGAGGAGCGTTCGTAGCGGAGCACCGGTATCCGTGTCCCATAGCCGCGCCGTCCAGTCGATACCTGCAGTGAGTACATACCGCCCATCCGGCGAAAATATCGCGCGCCGTAGTTGATCGGTGTGCCCCGTGAAGGTGCGCAAAGGTCTTCCTGTCTGTATGTCCCAGAGACGTGCGATCCGGTCGGCGGCGGCGGTAAGTACGTAGCGGCCATCGGGCGAGCAGGCAACACTGCCGATCATATCAGGGTGGTCCAAGCGCGAGGCCAGGCGCGCAGGGGGCTCGATATTCCAGAGACGGGCGGTCCCGTCGCCGCTGCCGGTCACCAGGCAGCGACCATCGGGCGATACTGCAACGCCGAACACAAAACTGAAGTGTGCATTGAAGCGGTGACGTTCTTTGCCGGTTGCCACATCCCACAGCCGCGCCGTTCCGTCGTCGCTGCCAGTCAGTACAGATCGGCCATTCGGCATCCAGGCGATACTCTTAATATAGTCGGTGTGCCCGATGAACCGGCGTAACTCCGTGCCTCGCACGACGTCCCAAAGGCGTGCGGTCCGGTCGGCGCCGCAAGTAAGCACCATGCTACCGTCGGGCGAGAATGCAACACTTTCGACGGCGGCATCGTGGCCAAGCAGACACTGAACTTCCGTGCCACTCGCGACGTCCCATAACCGTACTGTGGCGTCGAAGCTTGTGGTGGCCGCGAGGCGACCGTCGGGTGAGAATGCCACGCCTGACACCAGAGCGGTGTGTCCGGTGAGGGAGCGCAGCTCCCGGCCGTTCGTCGCGTCCCAGATGCGTGCGGTTCGGTCATCGCTGCCGGTCAGGATATAGAGTCCATCCGGCGAGAATGCTACGCCACGCACCGGCCCTGCATGCCCAGACAGGCTGTGCAATTCCTGGCCAGTGGCAGTTTCCCAGAGACGTGCGGTCCTATCTGAACGGCCGGCAAGTACGGCGTCTCCATCAGGCGAGAAGGTCACGCGCCAGAGTTTATCAGTATGACCCGCGAATAGGCGCACGAGTTGACCGGTTCCAGCATCCCAAAGCCGCGCTATACCATCGCCGTCGCCGGTTAGGATGGATCGGCCATCGGGTGACCACGCGACGCCCCAGGGCGCGCAGCCGGCGATAATGCGTGTTGGATAATCTAACGTCGCCGCGCCTGCTAAAGCGGCATCGCCCTGCGGCGTATATTCGTTCATGATCGAGCGGATGGCGAGTAAGGCGATCAGCTCGGTTTGGCCACCTTCTCGCAGCAACATCTGCGCCTCGGCCGCGAGTCGTTGCGCCTCGGAGCGCCGGAGGTTGGCAGCCAGCGTCGCCCGTCGCTCTTGCTCCTCGTCCACCCGTCGGTCGCGCTCGGCAAGGCTGGCCTGGAGATAGCTCTGCGCGTTCGCGCTTAACGCTACAGGTGTAGCGCCTGAGAGTGTCTCGAGCTGTGCCAGACGTGTCCCGGAGGCTAGAAAGCTTGGGTCCTGTTCGGCGCCGGCCCACTCCACTGCGGTAGCCTCAAGCCGGCGTTGCAGACGTAGCGCCTCGCGATCCTCCTCCAACCACTCGCGCAGCGTGGGCCACTCGCGGATCAGTGCTTCGTGAGCCACCTCGGCCGTTCCCTCCGCCGTGGTGATCAAACGTGCCTCGGCTAAATGGTGGAGCACTTCCTCGACGGTGGCTGCCTCTTCCGGGCCGGCGACCAGCTCGCGCAGTGTCACGCGCCGTCGGGTGTCCTGCGTGCCGTCGCCAAGCTCGGTGAGCTGGAGAAAGATGCGCCGCATCAGTGTTTGGGTTGTCGCGGGCACCGCCTGATAGATGCGCTCGGCTGTCCGGGCGATCGCGCCGTGGAGGCCGCCGGCCTCGG
The DNA here is from genome assembly GCA_038254585.1 of Chloroflexales bacterium. GTDB lineage: Bacteria > Chloroflexota > Chloroflexia > Chloroflexales > Kallotenuaceae > JBBSGA01. Next base: position 3,019 of record JBBSGA010000191.1, read on the forward strand.
CGTAGCCGGCGAATGTTAGGCTATGCCCGCGCCGCCGCCGCCAGGTTTCGAGCAGGACATGCGACAGCAGCGGCAGCGCACCCGGTTCCGCGCCTGCGTCGCGCAGCAGCAGATCGACCAGGCCGGCTTCGAATGTCCAGCCGCCACGACGTGCTGGCTCCTCGATCGCGCGGCGCAGCTCGTCAGGGCTCATCGGGCCGATGTAGGTTTGGCATCGGGCCAGTGCATCGCGCAGGCCCGCGAACTGTGCGCAATGGGCGTAGAAATCGGCGCGCAGGGTGAGGACGATGCTCGTCGGCCCATCCGTCTCGGGCGCGGCGGCGCACAGCAGATTGTCGATGAAGGCCGTGCGCTCCACCTCATGGCGACATTGAGTGAAAAGCTCTTCGAACTGATCGACGACCAGGAGTAGGCACCGCTCACGCGTATCCTCAACGGAATCGCCGGCAGACGTGGTGAGCAATCGGCGGATGGCGAGATGCAGGCTACGCCGGTCGCGATACATATCGTCGATCAGCGTAGCGGCGGCTGCGAGGGATGTGGCTTCACCGGTCAGACTCAAGGCGAGTGTCTCAAGTGGATGCGCTGTCGGTGTGACGATACGTACCGTCCAGCGCAGACTGCCCGGGACGGGCAAATCGTGAGCGGTGGACGGCTCACTTCCCACAAGCGTCGGGACGAGGCCGGCGCGCACGAGCGAGGATTTGCCGCTGCCAGATGCCCCAACCACAATCAGTAGATGGCGTCCAGCTCGCAATGAGCTCACCAGATCGTCGGCCAGTTGTTCGCGCCCAAAGAAGATCCCGGCATCTGCTACATCATACGTCCGCAGACCTTTGAAGGGCGCCTCCCCAGCAACCGGTTCTTCCAAACGATTTGCTTGCGAAGCTTGTTCCGGCGGCTTTCTATTGGGCGCGGATGGATCGACGGAATCGAGCCGGTCAACCGGCAGGTGTGCGCGAGCGATTTGCAGGAAGGTGGAGTGCTGGCTAGCCGGCAAATGAAGCACCGCTACGAGTTCCCGCGCAAGTTGTTTGGATGGGCGGCGCTCGCCGGTCTCCCACTTGCGTAGCGTCCCCAAGGCACATCCGAGGCGTTCAGCCAGTTCAGCTTGTGTCAGGTCCAACGCTTTGCGCCGCTTTCGCAGCCAGTTCCCGAACGATGCGGCAGTATCCACGTCTCTCCCTCGGGCTGATCGTTACAGCGGATTGTATGTGGGCAGTCAAGCTGCCCGCTCGTGGGCGGGGTGCGTTTTGGGGTACTTTTCGGGGTACTGGCTACCCCCATGGACGCAGTGGCGATGCTGTAATACGCGTAGGTCTTACTCCGCTTCAGGAAAGGATACGCTCATGAAGACCTCGCCCGCTCGCCGTCGTCTGTTGATCGTCCTGTTGCTGCTGATGTTCGTTTGGTCGCCGGCCGCGCGTGCTGCGCCTGCTCATACCGGCGTCAGCGTCGAAGATTTTACGCTGAATTTCGGCGACTTCACCAGCAAAGCTGAGCTGAGCTATCCATCCGATGCACGGGGCGGCAGCCCAACCGTGATCCTGAACCATGGTGGCTGCACTTGCGATATGGACGAAACCTTTATCAGACCCGATGGTGGTGTCCAATCGCACATTTTCAAGGATATCGCCGATCATCTCACGGCACACGGTTTCGCCGTGCTGCGCTATAACAAGCATTGAACGAAGCGCTTCGCGCAGGTAAGCCCCCTCGTCCCTTGCCCATCTTTACGCATCATCCTCTTCTCATTCCACGGATCAGGATGTGACGCTTCTCCCCTGCCGGGGATCGTTCACCCCCGGCAGGAGGATCGTCATGACGCCTTTACGCCAGCGCATGCGCGAAGACATGCAATTGCGCGGCTTCGCCCCCAGGACCCAGGATGTTTACATCCACGCCGTCGAGCAGTTTGCCTGCTACTACAACAAGTCTCCCGAGCAGATCACCGAGGAAGAAATCCGGCGCTACTTCGTCTACCTCATCAACGAGAAACGTGTTTCGCCAAGCACCATCTCGGTGGCCATGTGTGCCATCAAGTTCCTCTTTGAGCGCACCTTACAGCGCCCCTTGCCCATCTTTCATCTCCTCCGCCGTCCGCAGTCACGTCTGCTCCCCGCCGTGCTTAGCGTCGAGGAGGTGCGGCGCCTGCTCGGCTGCCTCCACCGCCCGCACTACCGTGCCTGCCTGACCACAATCTATGCTGCGGGGTTTCGGCTGGGCGAAGGGGTCAACCTGCGGGTGTCCCAGATCGACAGTGCGCGCATGCTCCTCCATATCCAAAACGGCAAGGGTGGCAAGGACCGCTATGTGCCCCTGGCACCGCAGCTTCTTCCCCTGCTCCGTGCCCACTGGCGGACGCACCGCCATCCCGTCTGGCTCTTTCCGGCACGCCGCAGGGTCGGGGAGCTCTACGCCAGCCACGCCCTCTTGCCGCGCAGTGCGGAGGCCGCCGTGCAGGCAGCCGTCGCTGAGTGCGGGTTCCAGAAGCATGTGACTGTCCACACCTTGAGGCATTCCTGGGCGACCCATTTGCTGGAAGCCGGGGTCAATCTGCGCCTGATCCAGGTCTGGCTTGGTCATGCCTCGCCCTCGACGACAGCACGCTACACCCACCTCACGCCGAAGCTGGCTGCGCAGGCAGCCGATGCGATCAACGGCTTACTGGAGGGCATCGTGTGATCACACTGGGGGAGATCTTCCGGCAGTACGGCCCGGCCTACCGCGCCAAGTACGGGAGCCGTCTCACGGCCAGCCAGCGAGCGGCGATGGCGGCGATTGAGCAGTGCCGGACGGAAGCGTTAGGTGGGCAGGTCTACACCTGTCCCCAGTGTGGTACGCTGCGCTACTCCTATCATTCCTGTCGGAATCGCCATTGTCCCACCTGCCAGCACGGACAGGCGCAGAACTGGCTGGCGCAGCAACAGGAGTTGCTCCTACCAGTGCCCTCCTTTCGGGTGACGTTTACGCTCCCGGCGCAACTGCGAGCGGTTGCCCGCCAGCACCCGCGCTGTCTGTATGCCTTGCTCTTCCGCAGTTCGGCGACGGCGCTGCAGCAACTCGCCGCCGATCCACGCTTCGCCCAAGGGGCACCCGGTGGCCAGATTGGGATGGTGGGCGTGCTGCAAACCTGGACCCGCGATCTCCGCTACCATCCGCATATTCATTACCTGGTGCCAGCTGGAGCGTTCATATCATCGGAGGGACGGTGGGAGCCAGCCAAGGGCCGCTTCCTGGTGCATGTCAAGCCGCTGGCTAAGTTGTTCCGAGGCAAGATGCGGGCGGGTCTGCAGCAGATGAAGCTCGACGTGCCAGTGCCGGCAGAGGTATGGGGGAAAGCGTGGGTGGTGGACTGCCGGGCGGTCGGGAGTGGCGAGGCAGCCTTGAAGTATCTTGCGCCGTACATCTTTCGGGTCGCGCTGAGCAATAACCGGCTGGAGAGCATGGCCAACGACCAGGTGACCTTCCGCTATCGCGTCGGCGAGAGCACGAAGACAAAGCGCTGCACATTGCCAGTTGAGGCGTTCATCGGGCGGTTTTTGCAGCATGTGCTGCCGAAAGGATTCGTGAAAGTCCGGTACTTCGGGCTGTTCAGCCCAAGCAGGCGAGCCGTGCTGGCTGAGGTCCGAGCCCTCCTTGGCGTGAGGATGAGCGAGGCCGCGGAAGGAACCGGCGAGGTGCAAGTGACCGTCGTGGCCAAAGAACAGCAAGAGCGGGTCAGGTGCTGTCCGGTCTGTGGAGCAGTGATGGAGGTGACGATGGTACTCGTACCGACGAGTCGGGGTCCACCGTGATGTGAGGGAGAGGCAGGTTCATTGATTGGGTTCAAAGGAGGTCTCGCACAGGGCTCAGGCCAGGGATGAGGCTGCCTGAAGATGCTCGTGATGCGCCTGCAGGACATCGTCAGTGGCCGTTCCAGCTTGGCTCAAGCACCGCGCGATGTCCTCTCGGAGGAGTCTCGAGCATAGGATGTGCGATGGAGACAGCCTCGACCACCAGTCGACTCCGGTTCCCTTGAAGAATTCCCACCAGGCCCCGGTTCAAATTCCATAGGGGTGGCCACACCTCCGCGCTTCGTTCATAATTCCTTTGCCGAACAAACTCATCACTGCGGATAACGACAATAGCCAGCTCAAGGATCATCAACGCGGCAGACCAGGACGCGGATATGGCTCATCGGGCGCTCCTTGGTCAAACTACCGGCTCCCCTACTCCCACGGGCTCCCGTGCCCGCCCTGACCTGTACCCAACGGTTCTTCGCGCTACCCGATCATGGGCACGTGCCCACTGCTGTCCCGCTCTGCCGTCCCGCCTCCCCGACACCCGCGCCCGGCTCATGCCAGCGACGACTGTGGTCCCGCTGGGTTGCCGTCAGCGCCTCGGCGCGGTAGAAGCGGTCGTAGAAGTCGGGATCCAGATGATGCGCTTGGTACGCCTCGACGGTACGAAACGGCCCACTATTAGCGGGGAAGCGCCCGTACCGCCGGTGGACATATTCGGTGTAGGCAATCGTCGCGCCGATCGCCTCGTCGCTGGGGCGGGGAATGCCTGCCTGCACTGCCGGTCCGTCGCGCCACGCGGTCGCCGCCCCTCCATCCCGCAGCGTGCCCGTTCCCGGCGCATATTTGTAGTCCACGAAGGCGAGCACCGCTTCCTCCATGTTCCGGTAGTACGGGGGGCAGAACGGCTTGACGAGGACCGTGCCGTCCCGTTCCAGCCCGATGGCCGTCCGGGAGCGCGATGTCCTGCCGCAGGAGGCGCAGGAGCGCTTTCAGCACCGGTCCCGCCCCGACGCTGCGCGAGAGCGGGACGTCCAGCATGCGGAAGCCGAGCGTTTGACACCAGATGAACGGATGTGCTGCGAAGTGGGTGAAGCCGCCGATCCCGAGCGCCTCCGCCATCAACGCCAGATTCTGTAACATCCCACCCTGTTCGATGGCGGCGAACTCGTACATCCAGGTGTCGATGAAGCTGACCGTCGCGTAGCGGCCAGCCGCCGGCGCATCGTACAGGTGGCCGCCCCGCGAGCGGCCAAAGCGGGCCAGGCCCGCAGGCCGGAAGCGGTTGCGCTCATCCACCACGAAATAGGCCAGCTCGTGGTCGAACGCGGCGAGCAGGACGTTGATATAGAGCGCGGTGAGTTCGGCGACCGGCAGGAAGTAGGTGCTGCCAGGCTGATTGGCGGACCACTTGTTGAAGGCAGGGGCGAAGGGGATCGCGCGCGGCACGTCGGGCCGATGCACGGCAATCGGCACGCGAGCGGCGTGATAGAGCTCCACGAGGCGCTGCTCCTGGGCCGCCCGCGTCAGCCCGGCGACCTCCGTGAGCGTATACTCCTGCGGGCGCTTGAGCATCCAGCAGCCGTCATCGTTGAGCACGAAGAGGATCACGGGATGGAGGGCGTCGGGGGAGGCCACGGTCCGACCGATGAACTGGGCAATGATGTTGCCGCTGCCCGCTTCAGGCACGGGTCCGCTCTGGTAGGGGAGCTCGGCCATCGTTGGGCCGGTAATCCCGCCCGCGGCAAAGGCGAGGGCCGCCTCCTCCTCCGCACTGAGGGGAAGGGCGGGGTGGGCACTGGCAAAGGCGAGGGGGCCGCCATTCAACGTCATCCCGCGCGCAAAGCGGCGCGAGCGGCGCGCGAGGAGCGCCTGGAGCAGAGGATAGCGCGCCAATTCTTCTTCCGAACGCGAATGGTTGGGCAACGACGCTCCATGCATGGCAAGCTCCTGAAAGGGGGTCGGACAGGTACGAGACGGCTTCAGAGAGGGTCTCGAGGCGGTGGAGTATCGCCTCGAAGAGCACCTCATCCGCCAGCACGGCCTCACGGCCGCCGGCAGTCCAGCGCTCGACACGCTCGATGCTCTCGCGGATGTAGGTGAGGTAGCCGGCCTCGTTCCGCATCACAGCGCCACCACATCCCGCTCGACGTCTGCCCGGGCGTGTGGCTGCACGGTCTCGCCGACGTCCACGGGCCAACCCAGGAGCTCCTCCAGGGCGCGCCGGAGGTCCTCAAGCAGGCCAAAGAACTCGAATCCCCGGCGGTCGGTCGCGATATCGACGAGCAGGTCGACATCGCTCTCCGGGCCGGCCTCCCCCCGTACGACCGAGCCGAAGACGCGGACGTTGGACGCGCCGTAGGCGCGCGCGATGCGCAGGATCTCCTCCCGGCGCGCCCGCAGCTCCTCCATGGTCGGCCCGCGCTTGGTCTGGATCATGCCTCACCCTCCACCACCTGGACGGCGGCTACCACGCGGCGTTGTGGATGCGATCGAGTCCGCCACTCGTCTGCCGCTAATGGTCGGAGTATACGCTGCTACCCTGGCAGCAGCAAATCTCTATTCCCTATGCTGCCCTCGCGCTGGCTGGCCGTCGGCGACTTCCGCTTCTAGCGCATAGGCGATGGCCTGCTCGAGCGACATCGCCCGGCCCTCGGCCCAAGCTGCTTCCCACGCTGGCTCATCCAGGAGCGCGGGGGCGGCGGTCAGGGCAGATCCGTATGTGGTCTGCGCAACCGGCACGCAGCGATCTCCTCGGTCCAGAACATAGCCGTACTCGAGGAGCCGGTAGCCGCTCTCGACCTGGCCGCGGAGACGCTCGGGGGTCAGCTCCTGGCCGGCGAGGGCGGTTGCGACGCGTGAGCGGGCACGAGTCTTGCCGCGTCGACATAGGCATCGGGAGCGAAGCGGGACCTGCCGAGACAGGTATAGACCAGGAGAGTTCGCATGGACAAAGGCGATCGCGTCGTGATAACCAAGGCAGGGGAGCTGCGGGTCATTCCGCAGAGCGCGCACGAGCAGGCCGGCGACGACGGAGACGACCGGCTGATCGGCACCGTCGCCGATGTACGCGAGCCGCCGGATGACTCGATCATTGCGATCCCGGCGCCGGAACGATGCCCGTGAGCGCGTGCCTACCGCGGAAGGTCGCGGCGCGCCAGGCGCGGCCGGGAAACGAGCACGCCAGGAGCAGCACCGGCAGGAAGAGCGCCGAGCCCGCCGCCAGCGCCCCCCACAGCACGACATACCGCCGACCGGCCTGCTTGAGCAGGAGATTCCAGGCCGCGTGGAGCACGGCCGACAGGAGCAGCAGCCCGAGCGCGATGAGCGACATAGAATGGTTGCCTTACGCCTGCCATCAAGCGGGCGCCTCTACGACCTTCGCGGAAGCTCTTCATACGCTGCAGGGGGTGAAGCGACGGGCGCGGAGAGCAGAAGGTAACGCCGATCTCCTGAGCGGCGCGACACAGCAAAAGGACTTGCCCTTTGGGCAAGTCCTTTTGCTGTGCGCGGAAGCGGCCGGCCGGATTAGTAGCGCGAGCTACTGCGGGCCGGGCGCTGGCTCTGGAAGCAATCCGAGCAATAGACCGGCTTGTCGCCGCGCGGGATGAAGGGCACCTGCGCCTCTTTACCGCACGCCGAGCAGGTCGTCGTGTGCATCTCGCGCTGCCCACGGTCGGAGCTATAGCCACCACCGTAGCCGCCGCTGCTGTAGCTATCGCGGCTGCCATGGCTATCGTAGCTACCGCTGTTGCGGCTCTGCTTGTTTGCCTGGCGGCAGCTGGAGCAGCGGGTCGGCTCGTTTTCGAAGCCCTTCTGCGCGAAGAACTCCTGCTCACCGGCCGTGAATGTGAACGCCGTGCCACAGTCGCGGCAGGTCAACGTCTTGTCTGCAAAGCTCATTGCTTGCAACTCCTAAGAATGAAGTGGATCGAATTGTCTAGGGGTTGGAGTCAACGAGCGCAGGAGAAGGATCAATATGAGATCGCTCCGAGGCAACGCGAGGAGTCAAACCGTTTCAACAACGAGACGAGTATACCACATCCGGGCGGAGGATGCAAATACGAGCGGCACGAGGGTGCGAGCAAGAGTTGTCAGGCAGCCGCCGCTGGCCTCGCTTGCCTCACCCGTTCCTCAGAATGTGCTCGTTGCTGCTTGCGACTCCATGGACGTCGCCAAGGATGCTGCTGCCGCTCGTGCGCCTTCTCCGCGCGCACCTGCGCCAGCACCTCCGGCGCCAGCCCTCGACCGGCTGGCTCTGCTGCTGCTGCCACCTGCTCCCCATCTACGCCTGCGCGATTCTCCGCTGCCTCTGCCCTGCACCCCTTCCGCTCATACCCCCGCCCCGGTGCCCGCCGCAGCCCCATCGCTTCCTCCCATCGCCCACGCTGCAGCCACGCCCGCACCACCGCCACCTGCTCCGCTCCCTCCGCATCCCAGATCATCCCCGCCCCCTTCAGCCGCGCACGCACCAGCTGTTTGCAGCCGCTTTCCACGCTCCCACTCCCGATCTGCAGCCCTCGCGCGCGATACGCCGCGTAATCCATCCGCCCCTGATGGGTCGTGTAATAGCTCAGCGCCTCCTCCACGCCCTCCCCGGCTCCCTGGTGCTGCTCCAACGCCTCAAGCACCTGCGCC
>JBBSGA010000192.1:0-11408 GCA_038254585.1 Chloroflexales bacterium
GCGCCCCACGCCCGGGGGGGGCGGCCCGCCCCCCCCGGCCGGGCGCGGACCCTGTTGTGGGGGGGGGGGCCCCCCCCCCCCCCGTGGGCGCCACACGAGGGGGGGGCCGGGCACCCCCCCCCCCCCCACCCCCATGTTACACTGCTCAGAGCAAACGAAGTTGACCGAACTGGAGTAAAGCCATGTTGGAAGTTGGTTCGAAAGTGCCGGATCTGACGCTGTCCGATGATAAAGGTCAGATGGTACGGTTGGCGGATCTCAAAGGCTCGCCCTACATCCTCTATTTCTATCCTGCTGATGATACTCCCGGATGCACCAAGGAAGCCTGTAGCTTCCGCGACAATTTTACGGCGTTCAAGCAGGCCGGTGTGGAAATCTACGGTGTCAGCCCGGACACGATCGAAAGTCACGCCAAGTTCCGCGACAAGTACCATCTCCCCTTTCGCCTCCTTGCCGATCCTGAACATACGCTAGCCGAGGCGCTCGGTGCGTGGGGCGAGAAGAGCTACATGGGCAAGACGTCGATGGGCATCCTCCGTTCCACGTTCGTTATCGGCTCGGACGGGGCCGTCCAGCATGTCTATCCGAAGGTCAAGCCCGACGAGCATGCTGGCGAGATTTTGCGCGATCTCGCTCTCTCCTGAGATGGCTGGCGGTTCAAGCAGGGAGCGCCTGATTTGTGAAGCAACGTGTGACTGAAAGCGAGCATGTTAGATGCGGTGCTGAAGTACGATCGCCAAAACATGTCGAGCGCGACCTCGGAGCTCGGGCTCGAAGGAGGTAGGCAGCCATGGTTGACAGAACGTGGATTCCTGACGATGTACCCCTCGACAAACCCAATGCCGCCCGAATGTACGACTACTTGTTGGGCGGCTACCACAATTTTGCCATCGATCGCGGCGCGGCAGAGCAGATGATTGCGATCAACCCGAATACGCCGTTGGTGATGCAGGCCAATCGGGCTTTCCTGCGCCGGGCCATCAAGTTCCTTGTTGAACAGGGGATTGACCAGTTCCTCGATATCGGCTCCGGCATTCCGACTGCCGGAAATGTCCATGAGGTGGTACAGCAACTGAATCCGGCTGCGCGGGTCGTCTATGTGGATATCGATCCGGTTGCGGTTCGTCATAGCGAGGCGATTCTCCGGGGCAACTCTCAAGCTATTGTCGTTCAGGCCGATATCCGTCAACCCAAGATCCTTCTTAACAACCCGAGGGTCACGGGCATGCTCGATTTCGGCAAGCCCATGGCGGTCTTACTGCTCTTCCTCCTGCATTTCATCACCGATGACGAGCAAGCCTACCGGCTCGTGCGCGTGCTGCGGGAAGCATTGGTTCCGGGTAGTTACGTCGCAATTTCACATGGATCGCATGAAAGTGCGCCGCGTGACGTCCCAGAGCGCCTCGAAGCCTTATACGCAAAATCCACCACGCCGGTACGAGTCCGAGCGCGTGCACAGATCGAGCCGTTTTTCGAAGGACTCGAACTGGTCGAGCCGGGGCTCGTCTATGTCCCCTCGTGGCGGCCCGAGGGGCCGGACGATCCTTTCTTCGACCGGCCGGCGAAGTCAGATACTTTTAGTGGTGTCGGACGCAAGCCGTGGAGGCGCTCCAGGACCAGAATATACAAGAGTCCGCCACTCTAACGATAACGAGCCTATCCTTTCGGCTGTTTGAGGACGGCTGTTGTCGAACATGGCATGTAAATGTACTTTCTGATTAGCCAATCCTTGACCTCAAAGTTACAATAGTGGAGGACCGAAAACATTCGGCTGAGCTAACTTTAGTGATCATCTATGAGCCAGGTGACGAAGGAGTGCAGCCGAGGGTGAGTGCGCCGCGACAGCGGGGGACACCAGAGCCAGCAGTTCCGGCACCTCATAGGACGTTGCCAAGTCGCGATAACAAGGAGTCCCCCCAATGAGTAACGCCAAATGGGTGTCTGAAGACGCACAGCTGGACAAGCCTAGTCCGGCCCGTATGTACGATTACTTACTCGGCGGTTACCATAACTTCGCGATCGATCGCGGTGCAGCAGAACAGCTCATCGCAATCAACCCCGACGCGCCGTTGGTTATGCAGTCTTACCGGGCCTTTCTCCGTAGGGTCGTTAAGTTTCTTGTCGAGCAGGGAATCGACCAGTTTCTTGATATTGGGTCCGTCACTCCTACCGCGGGCAGTACTCACGAAGTGGTACAGAAACTGAACCCAGCTGCGCGGGTCGCATACGCAGACATCGATCCAGACACGGTACGTCACAGCGAGGCGATTCTGCGTGACAATCCCAATGCCGTCGCTATTCAGGCCGATGTCCGGCAGCCAGAGCTGCTCCTTTCGGATCCGAAGGTTACAGATTTGCTTGACCTCAGTAAGCCTACGGCTGTCCTGATTGCGCTCCTTCATTACATTACTGATGATGAGCGAGCATACCGATTAGTCCGAGTGCTGCGCGATGGGCTCAGCCCGGGAAGCTACATGGCTATCTCGCATGGATCACATGAAGATGCACCGCCCGCTGTTACCGCTCGCTTGGAGGCGCTCTATGCGAAAGCGACAACTCCTGTTAAGCTACGGTCACGCGCAGAGATTGCGGCCTTTTTTGATGGACTCGAGCTCATCGAACCGGGGTTAGTCTACGTCCCGCTCTGGCGGCCGGAAGGTCCCGACGACATCTTCCTTGATGAGCCTGCCAAATCGGCCAGCTTCGCAGGCGTTGGTCGTAAGCCATAGAATGGCTTGGCGGCGATTTGGCGCGTCCTTGGACCGCGGCAGATACTCGTGCGGAAGGGGCGGGTAGAGGGCATCGTTATTTGCCTGTGGTGTCATCCGACAACGAGACAAAGGCGCAGCAAGAGCACATGAACCCACTAGAGGGGCCGCCCGCTCGGATACCGTACGAACGATGCGCAGCGATCGGCGATCTATGGTACCAGGCTGTTGCGCGCACGAGTTTCACGCCCTTCTCCGGTGCTGAAGCGCGCCGTAGCTTCATTGCCCTAACGGAGCAGACTGTTGCCGCACTTATAGCCAGGCCAGTGGACCGGCGCTTAGCTCAGTCTGTCGGTGCGGGCTTGGCTCGTCTCCGCTATATTAGCCCGGAGGCCTTGGGTCGAACCCAGGAAGTTCTGGCGCGAGAGTTAGGCCATGATCTCATGGCCGACGAGCTGGCCGTCCGCCAGCCTAATCTGTCTATTCTCCTTGCCGAGGTGGCGGCCGGCTTTTTTGCGCAGGCTCGAACAATGATCCTCGACGAGCAGGAGCAGATCCGGGATGCTCTGTTCGTGGCCCGTCGGCAGGCGGAGGCAGTGCTCCAGGTGAGCGAAGAGCGCCTGCGCACTGTGGTTGCCAACGTGCCCGTGGTCCTGTTCGCCCTCGACCGGGAGGGAGTTTTCACCCTGGCTGAGGGGAGAGGTCTGGATTCGCTTGGTCTCAAGCCCAGCGAGATCGTCGGGCATTCGGTTCTCGAGGTCTACCGTGACGTGCCGGCAGTCCTTGACGGTATTCAAAAAGCGCTGGCTGGGATGGCCTCTAGCGCGATAGCGGAGGTAAACGGTTTAGTCTTCGATACATGGTATTCACCGCTTCACGACGAAAATGGCGAGGTCGCGGGCGTGATCGGGGTGGCAAGTGACGTAACGGAGCGGAAACGGGCTGAGGAAGAGCGACTCGCATTCGAGCAGCTTAAGTCCGAGTTCGTAGCAAACATTTCCCATGATCTCCGTACGCCACTCCATCACATTAAAGGATATGCGTCGCTGCTACTTCAGCGTGGACGCAGCCTGGACGAAGGGACGCGGCAGGAGTTCCTGCAAACGATCTCGGATGCCAGCGATCAGCTGTCGCGGCTGATCACCGATCTGCTCGACTCGTCTCGAATCAAAACTGGCGTTCTGAACCTCGAAATCGAAAGTGTCCAGATCGATATGCTGGTGCGCAGCGTCGTCCAGCGCTGGCAAGGAATCAGCTCCAACCGGTTCGTCGCCATTCTTCCCGGCTACGTTCCTCCGGTTGCAGCGGACAGTGGCCGGATCGAGCAGGTTCTCGACAATCTTCTTACAAACGTCGTGAGGCATACACCTGATACGACGCCGGCCGAGGTCGAGGTCCAAGTTGCCGAGACGGAGCTGATTATCTCGACGATCGACCATGGGCCGGGCGTCGGCGTCGAACATCTCCCACATCTCTTCGAGCGTTTCTATCAGGTAGAGTCGCGAAGTGATGGCCAGCGGCGAGGCACCGGCCTCGGCCTCTTCATCTGCAAGTGGATCGTGGAGCAGCATGGCGGGCGCATCTGGGCCGAGCTTACGCCGGGATCGGGTACGATCGTGCACTTTACCTTGCCGCGTCCCCCGCGTGTGGATGAGACCCAAGGGCTGTGAAGGCATAACCCCTCGATCCATCGCACGAAGCGCTCGTCGTACTCGTCATCTGCCGATCCTCTAGTCCCTCGCCCCTCTAGGCAGAATCAAACCGCCTCGCAGGACCTGCGGTCCACTGACGGCGTGCCTATTACCTGCTATTCTACGATTGTCCCGACGAAGAGCGGAGGTCGCGTCATTACCATCGTGGAGGGGTGCTGTGTGAGCCTCAAGCGCTCCGTAATTTAACCGAAACGGCAAACCCGTCGCAAGGCGGGGACGCAAAGCCACGGGTCCACCTGGTACGTGGACAGCCGGGCTACCGAACTAAAACAGGAGCTTCATCATGCTACGACGCTTTGCTAGTTTTCTACTGCTTGCCGGCCTTCTTGTCCCTACCTCCGGAGCCATCGTCGAAGCCGCGCCACACCACCGGATGGTGGCGGATCCCACCCTCGCTCGCATCATCCTGCTCATCAACGCCAATCGAGCCGCGGCCGGGCTAGCTCCGGTCTTCGCACAGGATATGCTGATGGCTGAAGCCCAGCGGTTCAGCGGCATCCAGGCCAGCCTCGGCCGGTTGAGTCACCGCGGTGTCGACGGCACAAATGCCGGCCAGCGTCTGCACCGTGCCGGGTACCGCTGGTCCTTTTGGGGTGAGAACCTGGCAGCCGGCCAGGAAAACGCGGACGCGGCGGTCGCCGCCTGGATGGCAAGCCCTAGCCATCGCGCCAACGTCATGAACCCGAAGGCGCGCCAGATCGGCATCGGCCATATCCTTCGCGCCGGCGATCCGGCACGCTATTTTGACTACTGGGTCATGGAAGTCGGCAGGCCAGGCTAGCCTCAACCGTCCATCTCCGAGCGCATCCTCCTCGGGACGGCCATGTAGCCGTCCCGAGGCCGTTTTTCGCTCCGTCCCTCGGAAGCGCCACCAATAATGCCCCACATCCATGACCAGTTTCCAGATCCCCAGTGCGAGGAAGATGAGCGTCCCGTCGCCCGAGTCGGGCTCCCAGGCACGATCTGAACAATGTGTTAGCATACCAGCGCCGTGGCATACTAGGCCTCAATACAGGAGTTGCGATGCGGGAGCTAACGATCTGTACCGGGGAACGACGGTACCAAGGCCCTGGCGACACGAGCAACGTAAAGCGGTTTCTCGAGGAGACCGAGGGAACGGGCTGGCTCGACATCGTCAATCCAAACGACGACGACATCAAGCTTCTGCGACAGGACTTTCAGTTTCACCCACTGGCGATCGAGGATGCAACCCGTCACTTCCAGCGCCCGAAGGTAGATGCCTACGAGCATTACTATTTCGTGGTCTTCTACCACCTTGGGACGAACGGCCGTGAGGGTCGTATTTCGGCATCGCCGCTCTATCTGTTCATTGGACAACGTTACCTAGTCACGGTACATCCCGAGCCGGCAAGCCAGGTCCAGGAAACCTTGCGGCGCTGGCGGGAGGCCGATTCTCCGCTGGGCGACAGCGTTGGAGCCTTGATCTACGCCTTATTGGACGCCATCGTCGACGATTATTTCCCTATGATGGACCAGGTCGCCGAGCGGGTCGAGGATCTGGAACAGCAGATTTTCGCACACTTCGATGAAGCTGCCCTCCAGAGCATTTTCCAGCTGAAGAAGGATCTGCTGAATGTTCGGCGTGTGGTCGCGCCGGAACGAGATGTGCTGAATGTCATGCTACGCCGGGAGATCGCGGTCTTCAGCCCGGACGATGTGACCTATCTGCAGGATGTCTACGACCATATCGTCCGGATTACCGATACTGTCGACACCTACCGAGACCTGCTCTCAAGCGCCCTGGATAGTTTTCTGTCGGTCCAATCTAATCGCTTGAACCAGATCGTAAAAGTGCTGACGGTTACCTCGATTATCCTCATGTCTGTTACCATGGTTGCCGGCATCTACGGCATGAACTTTGAGTATATGCCCGAGCTCCATTGGCGCTACGGCTATGCCTGGGCGCTCGGGCTCATGGCCGCGATCAGCCTCGGGCTGATCGCCTTCTTCCGGCGTATCAGGTGGCTCTAGCCGGAAGACCGGGCGGGAATCTGCAGATTGGAAAGCGGAGCGCGGGATCGACGGTATACTGCTACGCGATGGCACGACCTGGCGTAATCGATTCAGGCGGTGAATGTCGCAAGCATGGTAACGTCCGCGCTCGTATCCTCGATTCCTCTCTTTCAAGACCTGCCCTCCGGCGCGCGGGGTGCGTTGGCGGGCGCCCTCCAGGACCGGCACTACCGGCCCGGCCAGTACTTAGTCCATCAAGACTGTGCGCCTGAAGGTCTCTTCGTCATCTGTGAAGGGCGCGTTCGCCTCGCGCGTATCGGCCCGGATGGGCGCGAGCAGGTGCTCCAGATGGTCGGGCCAGGAGCGTTATTCAATGCCGAGCCCCTCTTCGACGGCGGCGCCACGCCTGCCAGTGCGCGCGCGATGAGCCCGGTGAGGGCGCTCTTGTTGCCCGCGGCGGTGCTCGTAGCATTGATCGGCGCTCATCCCTCGATTGCACTGCTCCTACTCCACGAGCTTAGCGCCCGCCAGCGCGAGTTGGTGATCTTGCTCGAGGATCTGCACTTTCGCTCGGTACGGGCGCGCCTGGCACGCGTGCTGCTGCGCGAGGCGCGAGACGGGGCCGCGTCGATCACGCAGCAGGAGCTTGCCGAACGTGCCGGCACTGTGCGTGAAATCGTCGGGCGCACTCTCAGGGGCATGCAGCAGGAAGGATTAGTGCGCCTGCTGCGTGGACGGGTCATCGTCTTGGATCTCGAAGGGCTGCATGTTGTCTCAGAGGAATAGCGCAACAGTGAGACCTAGGTCCCAGACAGCGCGCCCTTGATCGGTTAAGCTACTCATTGCGAAACACGAAAGGAGTTTTCGTCAGTGGCATATATCATTACCGAGCCATGTATTGGCACAAAGGACGCCTCATGCGTTGCAGTCTGTCCGGTGGATTGCATCTACGAGGGCGAGGATCAGTACTACATCAATCCTGACGAGTGCATCGACTGCGGTGCATGCGAGCCTGAGTGCCCGGTATCCGCTATTTTTGCCGGGGATGCCGTCCCCGAGCAGTGGGCCGCCTATACCGCAAAGAACTCCAACTTTTTTACCTAGGCGTAGGTGGACTGTAGCGTGAACGAGGGCGAGCCACTCGGCTCGCCCTCGCCGTCGTCGACCACCGCGTGCTGCCTGCGACACCTGGAAGCCCGCGTCCGCAGCCGAGTGCCCGATAGACCTCATGACAGCGAAGCCTCCGACGATTCTTCCCTGCCCGCTCCGAGGGTAAGGTCCGGGACGCGCGGCGCTAACGCAGCGACGTGGCGATTGTAATCAGGCGATACTTCTTTGTCAGCGTCCGGTTGACGATGACGTTGTCTCCGATGCACGACACCAGCGTGAGTCGCTCCGACCCGGTTGGTAGGATGTGCGCGATATCGTTGGGACGCGCCCAGATCTTCTGCGAGACACGGTAGCGATAGACGCGGCCATTGCTGAGAGCCACGCTCACTGTGTTCCCGATCCGGAGGGCCTTAAGGTTCTCGAATGCGGCGGGAATGCGGGGAGAGTCCTTCCAGCGCAACACATGCGCCCACATCACGACGTTCTCCCCCTGGCCGGGCTGGGCGCTCCATAGATACCAACCGACGTTATGCTTGGGCACAATCGGCCGATTATATGCATCCAGCCCCACGGCTACCAGCGGCTCGCTGAGCCCAATGGCTGGAATGATAAGCCGAGCCGGCGAGGCAGCCGTGTCGGGGCGCGCGCGGGCTGCCCGCGGCGCGACCGGAACGGCTCGTGCCATGACCCGCGTGGGCCCTGTCGCACCGGAAACAAAGAGAACGGCCAGGAACGTGAGCGCGAAGAACCGAGGCATCAGTAAACTCCTTTCCTAGATGAGCTTGGGCGCTGTCATCACTCGGGCGGACACGTCAGCTTCCAGACCAGCCGGACAAGAGCCGCCATCCCTCGAGGAACATCTCTGAGATCGATGTACTCGTCCAGACGATGTGCGTTGGCGCCGGTAGTCACGCCGACGCAGATGGCGGGAATGCCGCGCGCCAAGGGAAGGTTCGCATCGGTGCTGCCGCTGCCCCATTCGACATCGGCGCCGATCTCCCGGAGCGCCTCGGCAGCCGCTCGTGCCAGCGGATGGCTCTCCGGAATGGCTCCTCCCTCACGGCTCCCGACCACGTCTACGATGACTGAAGCACCCGCCGGCACCGAGACGCCCTCGATCGAAGCGCGCACTGCCCTCTCAAGATCGTCGAGCGTAGTCTGATCTTCCGAGCGGAGATCGAGCAGCAGGAAGGCATCTTGGGCGATAGTGTTAACCGACGTCCCGCCCTGCATGACTCCGATGTTCAGCGTCGACCGCGGCGTCTCCGGGACAGATACCTGCCCGATAGCAGCCGCAATCTCCACCAGGAGATGGATTGCGCTGGGCGCCCCGTAATCGGCCCAGGAATGCCCTCCAATGGCACGTGCGGCGATCCGCAGCCGGCGCACGGCAATCGCTCGGTGATAGACTCTGCCGAAGCCGAAGCCCTCCACGGCGATGACTGACCCGGCCCGCTCTCCGAGCCTGTCGATCGCACCCCGCATGCCGCGCAAGTCACCCATACCTTCTTCGCCGACGTCGGCTACGAACCAGATATCAGTCCGGTTTGGCGCTCTGCTGCGTATGAGTGCCGCCGCGAGACGCAGCACTGCTGCTATGCCTAAACTGTTGTCGCCAATCCCCGGCCCGAAAAGCAGTGCACCATCGCGGTGCACTGCTAGGTCAGTGCTGGCGGGAAAGACCGTGTCGAGGTGGGCGGCAAGCACGAGGCCCGGAAGCGCGACCTTGCCCGGCCGACAGCCGTAGACGTTCCCGAGATCGTCCTGATCCACGCTCTTCAGGCCGATCGCCACAACGCGCCGGCGGACCTCGTCCGACCGGCGCCGCTCTTCGAAGGTCGGGGACGCGATCTGCTGGATCGCTATCGCCATCTGTTCGATCGCACTCGTTTCGCGGATGAACTCAAGTGCTTGCCACATCGGCATTCGCGTTCCGCTGCTTTCTGCACGCATCCAACGCGGACATCCGTCGCAGAATCCGGCGGGCCGAGCATACACGAGGCTCGGCCCGCAATGCAAGTAAAAATCTCGCTTCCGAAACTCAGCGAAAAGAAGCTTCTGCAGCTACCTCCATACCTCTGGGTAAACATGGCGCAGCGTTCGCACCGTATAAAGCTGCTGCATTGCCTGCGTCCACGTCAAGCCCGCCCGGAGCTCGTAGTGCCATATTTCCGATACATCGCCGTTATGCGGGATGCGCTGAAATCCCTCGCTCGCGAGAATAGAGGTCACATCTACATAATACCCAGCAGTTCCACCGTAGGCAAGCGCCGCGCGACTAAAGTAGCTACCCAGTGATCCGCCTTGCCGGGTACAGCGAATCAGCACTCGCGATAAGCCTAGAGAGGCGGTATCACGCACGAAGACAACCCCCTGCACGCCGTTGACCACGCGTGAGCGGGATACGTCGATGGCACGCCCGGCCTTGTGCCAGCTCAGACGAGCTACGCCCGGCTTGTTCGAGGCGAAGTCGACGCTCCGGAAGGCTTCGTCGAGCTGGCCCAGATAATCGACTCCGCTGGCGAGGTAGACGCGCGTTCGGGCACGAAGAAACGGCCCAACCGCGGCCGGGGCGAGAAAAGGATGGGGCGCCGCGACAGCTGGCAGCGCGACGATCTCTCCCGGAACGATGGTGACGCTCCAAAGAGAGCTTCCAGTGGCTAGGGCGGGCCGTTTGGCCGCCCGTTGGGTGGCGGTCGGATCCGGCTGGAGCGAAGCGACGTTGGCTGGAGAGGGCGCCTTTGGCGCGGTGGGAGCGACCGTGGCCGGAGGCTGGGCGGCGCGGCGACTTGGCTTCTCTGCCGCGCCGCCTGCGCTAGTGGCTAGGCCGCCGTTTGACGGTGCAAGCGAATTCGTCTCGCCGTCGACGACCAGCAATGTATCGCTGAGCCATCCTTCGGCGTCGGGAGTCTTGACTTGCCACCAGCTATTCTCTTTCCGCATGAGGTCGACGACATCGCCCGCGACGACACCGCCGACGACACGGTGCGTGAGCCCGGGTCCTGCTCTGAGGTTCCCGCCGTTCCAGACGAATCCGGTGCGCCTATTGGTGTCTACGCTATCGGATGTGGTATCGCCGTCCGCTGTGCTCGTCTGCACCGCATCTGGCGTCGCCGTCGTATCGGCTAGTAGGGGAGCGGCAGTCGCATCAACCGGCTGGATGGTGCTGCTAGCCGGCGGCGCGGATTCGGGCCGGGAGATCCGATGCCGCCGTATTCGAGCAACAGGTACAGGTTGGATGGGAGCCGCTGCCAGAGCAGTTTTCTGGCGACTTGGCTCTATCATGAACCAGCCGAGGCCGGCGAGAACTGCGACGAGCACTGCCGTTATGAAGGAGGCCGATCCCCGGCCGGGGCACCGGCCCACATTGTGCCTTTTCACGAGCTATCCTGCCTGGGCTAAATTGGTTGCTGGATCGAGGGGAGCTCTTCACGATCGATGGATTTCCCGGACTATCGTTCGTGGACTCCACGATAGCATGCGGCGGCCTGCCCTGACTAGAGACGCAGGTACTGGTACTGCGCGGTCCCATTGGAATGATAGTAGAAGGTCTCCGGGTGGGAGTAGAGGATCTCCTGCTAGGAGACTGCCGCTTGATCGCAGGGATGAGCGTTTACGGCGGGGTAGTATGCTATTATTCGGAGAAATCGCCGGACCCCCACCGGTGCCAAGCTAATCGCTGATCTGGAGCCCCTATGCGAGGACTTCCCGTAGCGGCCCGCACATACCTGGTCGTGTGCTATCTAGTTGGCGCGGCGGCGCTGCTGTGGATGCTCTTCGGCAGCCCGACCACTGTCATCTCGAATAGCGATATTGCTCTCAGCCTGGCGCTCACTATTTTGGCGGCCGCGACCCAGGTTTTCGCGATTTTCTCGCCCCGCACCCACAAATCAGATCAGCTTAC
>JBBSGA010000193.1:0-11285 GCA_038254585.1 Chloroflexales bacterium
CGATTTCTGAGCGGCTGGAGGCTCGGATCGCTGAGCGTCTCGGCCATCCGCTCAACGATCCGCATGGCGATCCGATCCCTCCGGTCGATCTGTCGCTGCCGTCCGAGCATCGCCACTCGCTGGCAGACCTCGGGCTCGGCTGCCGAGCCCGGATCAGCCGCGTTCTCGACCAAAACCCGGAGCACTTGCGCTACCTCCAGGAGCTAGGCTTAAGGCCCGGTGTGGCGGTGGCGGTGCATTCCCGTGCTCCCTTCGACGGCCCGTTGACCATCGGCGTTGACGATGGGCTCCATGCGATCGACAGCCGGATGGCGCGCAACATCCTTGTGCGCGACGAGGAGGGTGCCTGAGGCGCGGCCTGTAGGCCTCAGGTGGCCGGTGCTCCCACAACCCGCACCATCAGGATCGGCCGTGCCACGTGTGTGATGATCTTCGGCGCAACGCTCGCGGCCCATAGCCCCGCCAGTCCGGCTCGGCCGTGAGTCGAGAGTACGATTAGCTCCGGCTGCTTCCGCCGGATGGCGTCGACGATCACTTGCGCGGGATCGCCGCGCAGCACCTCGACCTCGATCGGGACGTCGGCCGGCCATACACCGGCCAGCTTTTCAAGGTAATCCTGTGCCAGGCGCTCTTCGATTTGCAGCGCGGAGGAGGTCGCGATCGGCGTCAAGAGCGCGGCTGCGGCCCGGTCGCCGGTCAGTGTCGCGAGGGTTGGCACCACTTGGAGCAGCTGCA
Source organism: Chloroflexales bacterium (assembly GCA_038254585.1). GTDB lineage: Bacteria > Chloroflexota > Chloroflexia > Chloroflexales > Kallotenuaceae > JBBSGA01. The sequence continues at coordinate 736 of JBBSGA010000193.1, forward strand.
CGCACGCGCGCCATGTTCGCGCGATTTCCCCTGCGAGTGGCAGCACAGCCTCGGTCGACTCCTCGCCATTCAGCGGTACGAGCAGGTTATGGAGCATAAAAGGGGATGCGCTGCCCGGCTCTATCGGCGGAACGACCAACACCGGCGTCTGGCCGCGTTGGAGTACCTGCTGTGCGATGCTGCCGATCAACCAGCGGCGTAGCCCACCTCTGCCGTGCGGTGTGAGTGCGGTCAGGTCGGCCTTTAGCTCGCGCGCGTGCTCGACGATACTTCGCGCGACATCATTCTCTTGGTTCACGTGCACATGGAGGTCGAGCGCCTGTCCGCCGGCCGCATTGCGATTCGCGACCTCCCGGAGGTACTGCTCGGCGCCTCGCGCGTCCTGCAGATGCGCCTCGCCGTGGACTGTTTGGGGCGCGCTCCGCTCGAGCACGTGTAGGAGCGTCACACGCGCGCCGATGCCCGCGGCAAAACCGAGCGCGGTTGGAAGGACGGCCTCGGCGAGCCGCGAGCCGTCAAGCGGTACGAGGAGATGGTGAAAAGCGGCCATTAGACACTTCCTGCGAAAGTCTGGTATAGCAGAAAGACGTTGAGCGCGACGATCAGCGCCGCGGCGGCCGTGGCGGCGGCTGTCGTCACGCGATGGTTGACGAGCGGCCCCATCAGGTCGGCGCGCCGTGTAAAAAGCACGAGTGGGATGAGCGCGAAGGGGATGCCGAAGCTGAGGACTACTTGGCTGAGGACCAGCGTGCGGGTCGGGTCGAGGCCGATGGCGATCACGGCGAGCGCCGGCAGCATGGTCACCAGCCGGCGCAGCCAGAGTGGAACCTGCCGGTGCAGGTAGCCCTGCATAATTACCTGCCCGGCCATCGTCCCTACCGTCGCCGACGAGAGGCCGGAAGCCAGGAGCGAGATCGCGAAGACTACGCTCGACGCGCGGCCGAGCAGTGGTGCAAGCGTCTGGTGCGCTTGCTCGATCGAGCCGACATCGCCGTGCCCTGTCGCGTGAAAGGTTGCCGCGGCCATGATCAGCATCGCGGCATTGATCACGCCCGCCAGACTCATGGCGATGACGACGTCGATCGTCTCGAAGCGCACCAGCCGGCGGGCCTGCTGGGCATTGATCGGCCGGATCCGATCCTGCATAAGTGCTGAGTGCAGAAAGATCACGTGCGGCATAACCGTCGCGCCAAGTATACCCACGCCCAGGATGACGCTTTCTGTGCCCGCGAACTGCGGCCTGACCGCGTGGTACGCGATCGCGCTCCAGTCGGGTGTACCCAGGAACATCTCGACCAGGTAGCACACTGCGATAACGCCGACTAGCCCGCCGATGACTGCCTCTAGTGGCCGGAAGCCGTAGCGCTGTAGACCCAGGATCAGGAACGTCGCGAGCGCAGTCAGCAGCCCGGCCGGGAGGAGTGGGATGCCGAAGAGCAGGTTGAAGCCGAGCGCGGCACCCAGAAACTCCGCCAGATCTGTCGCCATCGCCACGACCTCGGAGACCGTCCACATCCCCCAGACCAGCGCGCGCGGGAACTGCTCGCGGCATGTTTCCGCCAGATTGCGGCCGGTGGCGATCCCGAGCTTGGCCGACAGCGACTGGATCAGCATTGCCATCAGGTTGCTCGCGACGACGACCCAGAGCAGCATGTAGCCAAACCTCGCGCCGCCCTGAATATTCGTCGCGAAGTTCCCGGGGTCGACATAGGCGACCGCCGCGATAAAGGCCGGTCCGACGAATGGGAGGAGTGCACGCAGTCCGTGCCGCTCTCCGGCGAAGACAGCTTGGGCCGCCTGCATTGTGCCCATGTCACCGCGCCGCACGTCGGTCTGCGTACCCCGCGCGGCAGCGGCACTATTCTCATCTGTCGATCCTGCCAAGATCGCGCTCCTTCTCATGCCCAGGGCTAAATCAGGCTTTAGCTTAGGCTAAATTCCTAGAGATGTCAAGACCTCCTTAGTCTGGACGGCGCTCATATTCGCATCCTGCTCTCAATCTGCTGAGCCATTGTCGAGATGTGGGACGGCAGCACGAGAGGATCGACAAGGTTCTCGAGTTCTTTGCTGCGGCTAGTGAGGGGTATAGACACGACCGCGGCGCCCTCCCGTGACGCGGGTAAGGATGCCAACGGTGTGGGCTGCTTCGCTTTCGCGATCCTACGGGCCGGGAGCTGACCGGCAGTCTCCGATTAGCTCCCGTGCAAGCCAGGCGTGATCAACGCCTGCCGGGCAGCCTTACCGCAGGCGACTGCCCGGCACCTTGAAGGCGTAGCTCTCGCCGTGGCGCAGGTACCTGACGAGTTTCTCGAGACCGGCTGCCTGTACCTCGCGCTGGAAGTCCTCGAGCGGCGATTTGAAGACGGTATAGTCGTTATAATGGATCGGGATCGCGACGGTCGGCGCGATCAGTTTGAGCGCCTCCATGCCCTGCGTGCCGTCCATTGTGACCAAGAGCCCTAGAACGCGTGTTCCACCAAGGTGCAGTAGCGCCAGATCGATCTCGGGATACCGAGCTGGAATCTCCCGCAGCTTGTCATACATCAGGGTGTCGCCTGTGATGTACATCCTGACGGCCGTCGAGCCTCGCGGCGACTGAAACTCCAGCAGGCTGCCCATCACGGGTGGCAGTAGTCGGGAAAGGAGCCCCGGCGCATGCTCGCCCGGCGTCGAAGTGATCTGCAGCCGGCTATCGCCCTTGGACACCTCCAGCGACTGCCATGTCTTCAAGGCATGAGTTGCTCGGAAGCCCCGTCGCTTGAGGGTCGCCGCAGCCTGCGGCGTCGTCACGATCGGCAAGCTAGGATCGAGCTTGCGCTCCGCCACCTGGTCGAAGTGGTCCCCATGGTAGTGTGAGAGCAGCACGAGATCGATCGGGGGCAGATCCTCGATGTCGAGCGCCGGGTTGGTCACGCGCTTGGAGCGCAGCCCGTACCCTAGCTTGGCGTGCTCGCCCTTGTGCAGGAAATTGGGATCGGTGAGAAGCGTCCACCCGCCGTATCGAATGATCACGGTAGCGGTCCCGACAAAAAAGATTGTCCCGGTTTTGAAGTCCGCCTTGGCCTGGGTAGGAGGCAGGACGAGTGATTTGATCTTTGCCATGTCACACCTGCGGCTAACTGGCTCGACCCAAGGCAGGAATCATACCAGCAGATGCTCTGAAGAAGCTTCTCGGTAGGCCGGTTGTGCCGCTCGGACCGCGCTACTCTTCCGCCTTCACCACTGGGTGTAGCTTTGCGCCGTCCCATCTCTCCGTGCCGAAGTCGGCGGCTGCGGCAGATAGCTCCACGAATACTTCGATCTGCTACCTCGGGCGGCTCACAAGTCTCAGCATTTTCTCACTACTAGCTCAGCGAATTCTTGGCATAACTGTCTATGCTATTGCTGCCGTGTGCACACGGTGCCTCGAGACCCGGCAAGGGAGTCTTATCCGCAGATCGGCGAAGACGGCGTGTGCTGGCTCCGATACCTGCACAACTGATTGAAGCTTCTGGCCGGAACTCGTGTATCCTAGTGGCGAGTGCAGCTGGGTCAGCTGCGACGACCATCGCCTTGCGAGATGTGCAGCGGAGAGATAATGGAACAGCCGGTTAGGCGAGGACTCTGGCTGCAGGGATTAGATCGGCACCTGTGCGACTGGCACTGGTCATTGCTGCGACTGGCACTGTGTATTGGCTCTCTCGGGCTCTTCTTCGGGCCGGCGCTTGTCGCACATGTGGCCCATGCCGCCGACCCGTTGGTCTTCAGCGACGATGTGCGCCAACAAATCTATCCCTTCTTCACATTCCGCGACCCCCAGCTCTTTCCCGATGACCTGCCCGCGCGCTATTACCTGGACTCCTATCCGCTCGGTTACCGGCTGCTCTACACCTGGCTAGCTCCGTTTTTCGACCCGGCCGCGGTCAGCAAAGTCGTACCGTATCTACTGCTTGGCATCTTGCTTGCCGCCATCGGGTTGGCCTCTTACCGGCTGGGCGGCTGGCTGGCGGCTTGGTTCACTCTGGTCTTCGGTCTTTCCACGCCCTATTTTCTGGCTCGGCTGGCAGGCGGTTTGCCGCGCTCCTTCGGTCTTACACTACTGGCGTGCGCCATTGCGGCGCTCGTGCGTGGGCGTATAATTCTTCTGGCGTTATGCGCCGTGTTGGGCGCAGCCTTTTACGCGCCGGTCGCCGTCTTGTGCGGGCTGGCCTTTGCGGTTGTTCTCTTTGTCGTACCACGGCAGGATCGCGGCGAAGCAGCCGCGTGGAGCCTGCGAAAACGACTGGTGGCCACTTCGTGCACCATGCTGCTGTGTGTGCTGCTCCTGTTGCCGGTCGCCCTAAGCAGCAGCAAATATGGGCGTATCCTGGTCCCGAGCGACGTGCGAGAGTATCCGGAGCTAGGTATAGGTGGGCGCTATGGGCCTGACGATCGCGCCCCTTTCGACTCCCTGGCGACGGCCATGCTGAAGATGCTGCCCGAAGCTTTCCGCGGCCGGGAATCGTACTCGGACCCTGAACTGTATGCCCAGATTGCTGCGTTCTCCGCGACTCCCTGGGCTACGTCGCCGTATCAGTGGGGCATGCTAGCTATTGCGGGAGTGCTTGGCGCCGGCTTGGTGGTCAAAGCGGGCGCAAGCCCTGGTGCGCGCCGTCTAGGCACCTTGCTGTTCGCCGTATGTTTCGCCTACGTGAGTGCCGCGCCCGTGGCCCCGTATCTCTATCTACCACAACGTTATACCGCTTATGCGATCCCTTTACTGGCGGTTATCCTCTTTCCGACCGCCGCCGGGGCCATAGCAGATGCTCTCGGCCGGCATAGGAGAGGCATCTGGATGCGAAGAGGGGCTGTGTTGCTTGCCTGCGGAACCTGTTATGCTGTCATGGGTGGGCGCGGCAATCCACGCGCGGGTATGATCACCGTTTCCGCTGATCAGGCGCAGATCTACCGCTTCGTCGATTCACTACCGAAGGCGGCGCGTTTGGCGGCTTGGCCCGGCGAGGTTGCTGCTAATATTCCGTACGTGAGTCGTCGAGAGGTGTTGATCAGCCCCGAAACGCATCAGGTGTTTCACCAGCGCTATGCGGACGAGATGCGCAGCCGGATGCACGCGCTGATCGACGCGTATTACGCCACCGATCCGGCTCCACTGATCAAGCTGCGCGATGCATTTGGCGTCGCCTTTCTCGTGGTGGATACGGACGACTTCTCGAAGTCGCCGCCCACCTATTTTCGACCGTTCGACGCCTGGGCATTGGCGGCACGCCAGAAGGCGCCGCGTGATGTTCGTGAGCTAGAAGTCTTCCGCCAGATGGCGCATGCCGCGGTTTTTCGTTCAGGATCGCTCGTGGTGCTGGATCTGCAGCGCATCTCCGTTACGGGCACGCCGCCTCGTCTCGATCGGCCGGCTGTGATTTCTGCGTCATCGCTCGTCGCCGCGAGGTGCGCGATCAACACATGTTTCCTATGAACAAAACAAAGGATCGAGCACCTCATGGCGCAGCAGGCTAGCCAGGTCAAGGTCGCGTTTGTGGGATACCGTGCTCGCGCCATCAGCTATCAGCTGGTGTTCTGGCTGACCTTAGTTGGGTGGAGCGGTCTGATAGTGTGGCTCAGTATTGCCCGCTACACCGGTTACAACGTCGGCATGCTGGACCTGGGCAATATGGCTCAGTCGATCAACAGCGTGAAGCGCGGCGCGCCATTAGTCTCAAGTTACGGGACGGGGTCCATGAGCCGTCTGGCGCTGCACGTGGAGCTGATCTACTTCCTGATTGCGCCGTTCTACGCGCTGTGGTCCGATCCGCGCTTGCTCTTGATGCTCCAGGCGATCCTCTTCGTGCTCGGGGCTCTGCCGGTCTCCCGGCTTGCGCTCCGCCACAACCTCGGCCAGCTAGGCGCCTATTGCCTGGCAGCGCTCTACCTCTTCTACCCCGTGGCCCTGACGAGCGTGCTCTTTGATTTTCACGGGGACACGCTCGCCATGCCGCTGCTGCTCTTCGCGATCGATGCCCTCGATCGGCGTGCCTGGCGCTCCTACGCGCTCTTTGTTGCGCTCGCGCTCAGCTGTAAGTTCTACGTTGCCTTGCCCGTGGCACTCCTGGGGGTCATGGCCTGGTGGTGTTATCGCGAGCGTCGCATCGCCTGCCTCACGGTTGGCGCGGCTGTGGTCTATGGTCTGGTCGCGTTCTTCGTTATCCGGCCGCTCTTCACGACCGAGTATACCCCCGCGGCCCAGAGCGGGCTCAACTATCTTGCCTACTACTTCGGCGGGCTGGAGCAGGCGCTCAAAACGTGGCGCGACCGCCGGCTGCATGCCTTCGTAGTCTTTGGGCCGGCGCTGCTGCTGATTTGGGCGGGGTGGCGTTGGCTTGTACCCGCCCTGCCGGTGTCTACGGCCGCATTACTTTCGACGGGACCAGGACCCGCTTATGCCTATTGGTTTCACCACTATGCGCTTGTCGTGCCGTTTATTATGATGGCGGCGATCGTGGGCGCAGCCGAGCTCGCCGGTAGTCGTTTCCGGCCGGCGGTGCCCCCTTGGCGACGCTGGCTGGCATTGCTGCTCGTGGTAATCACGACCCTGGCCGTGCTCATGACCACTCGCAAGTACGTCGATACGCCGCTCAATCCGAAGTTCTGGTATGCGCCGGGGCTGGGGCTGGACGATCAAGCCTTTGGCCGGACCTCCCGCGACGCGATGAAGGACCAATTTCTTGCCGCGCAGGTACCGCCGGAGGTTCCGCTCGCAGCCTCGCCCCTGCTCGCACCGCACCTGACCGATCGCGCCGTGCTCTTTCCGGATCGTGATATCTCAAGCACGCCCGGCTATTCTCTCGACACGATCTTACCCAAGGTAGACTACGTGCTGGCGGACGCGCTCTTTGATCATCCCAGCATGGGGCCGACCGATGTCGAACGACCGGCGATCGCGCGTGTTCTTGGCGATCCTTCCTTCGGCCCGGTTGCTAGCCGTGATGGTCTGTTCCTCTTCCAGCGCGCGGCGCCCGCTGGCCGCCGGCTGGTACAGCGTGTCGAGGCGCAGAACGCTCCTCCGGGACTGCAGGTAGCGGCGGAAGATAGATTTGGTCGAAACATTGGCCTCGTCGAGGCCGACGTTGTATCTCTCGGGTCACGCCGGTTTCGCGCAACCTTTGTCTGGACGTTGACCGGCCCGGCGCTGCCGCAGGCCCGCTTCGCAGCCGTAAGCCGGATCGAAGGCCTTGCGGACGCCCGAATCGTCCACCTGCCCACCTATGCGCTCCTACCGGTCTCCCGCTGGCAGCCGGGCAAGTTGGTGCGGGAAACCTTCGACGTGGAGCTCCCGGACGAGCTGCCTCCTGGCAAGTACACCTGGAGTGTGGGCTGGTATGACCTGGCTCGGCCGCCGAGCGAGACAACCGATCGACAGAGCCGCCTGCCCGGCAGCCAGGAAATTGCTGCGGCGACTGTGGAGGTGCAGCAGTAGGCGGATCGGCAAGCGACGAGCACAGTGCAAGTGGTGGGAGACTGTGGCTGCCGGCGCGTCCCACCCCATCTCGGCTGCTCTTCCGATCGTTCTTTGGCGCTCTTGGCGGTTCAAACGCTTCCCAGCCCGTCGACTGCCGCGACAACCTCTGCGCGCAAGACAGCGCGCTGCGCGCCCGTGCGCAGGTCCTTAACGCCGACGGTCCCCGCCGCGATCTCGTCCGGACCTAAGACCAGCGCGTACGGGATTCCCTTCGCGTCGGCCTCACGGAGCTGCTTGCCCAACTTGTCGACCTGAAGCGCTGTGATCGCCACTACGCCCGCGGCGCGCAGCTCACGCGCCAACTCTAGTGCCTCTCCCACGAATTCCGGTCCGAAGATCGTCACGAATGCCTGCGCAGCACCAATCGCAGGCGGGGCTATGCCGAGCTCCGTCAGCACGATCTGTAGGCGCTCGATCCCAAAGGCTGTCCCGACCGTCTCCACCTTGCGGCCGGCGAAGCTGCCGATCAGATTGTCGTAGCGGCCCCCGCCAAGCAGCGATCCGATCGGCGGCTGCTCGATCACCGCCTCGAAGACCGAGCCCGTATAGTAGGATAGGCCACGGGCCAGGCGCGGGGCGACGGCAATATGTCGGCTTGGGACGCCGAGCTCATAGACATATTGGACAATGGCGCGTAGATTCTCGAGCGCACGTGCCGCGGCGTCGTCTCCGCGGAGTAGCTCGTCCATCTCCTCGAGCACGTTCGCCGGCTCACCCTCAAGCTGAATGAAGTCGACGATCCGCTCTACTGCTCCGCCGTCGACCCCCAGGTTCAGCAGCTCTTCCCGCACGCCCGAAACGCCGATTTTATCGTACTTATCGATCGCGCGGTAGACGTTGGCGGCCTCTGTGGGCGGCACTCCGGACGAGCGCGCCAGTCCGCTCAGCACCTCACGATGGTTGAGCAGCACCCGAAAGCCGGTCGCCGCGGCGAAGCCGAGCGCCTCGAGCGCTTCGGCGATCACCGCCACGATCTCGGCATCGGCCAGCGGCCCGCTCGCGCCAACGATATCGATGTCGGCCTGGTAGAACTCACGGAAGCGGCCACGCTGCTGGCGCTCTCCCCGGTAGGAGGGGCCGATCTGGTAGCGACGGAACGGAAAGGGGAGCTCATTCGGGTATTGTGCGACGACGCGCGCGAGCGATACGGTCTGATCGTAGCGCAGCGCTAGGCGATCGTCACCATACTGCAGCCGGTAGATCAGCTTCTCGTCGTCGCCAATCTTGCCCGCCAGCGTCTCTTCATACTCGACGATCGGCGTCTGCATCGGCTCAAAGCCATGCCGCTCGAAGGTGGTCGTCAACGTCGCGATGATGTGCTGCCGCAGCCGCATCTCGCGCGGCAGATAGTCCTTCATTCCTTTGTATGTCTGGGCTTTGGGGGACATATAGCTAGCCGAGCCTCTTCAGATCGTAGCCAAGCCAGCGCAGGCTGGCCGGATCGCTGCGCCAATCTTTGCGAACTTTGACCCATAGATCGAGAAAGACCTTGCGGCCAAGCGCGCGCTCGATCTCGAAGCGCGCGGCCGCGCCGATCTTCTTGAGCATCTGTCCGCCTTCGCCGATGATGATACCCTTATGGCCATCGCGTTCGACATTGACCGTCGCCCGGATGTAGAGGCGCTCGCCCCGCACCTCCCACTCCTCGATCTCGACCGCCACGCCGTGCGGCACCTCCTGCTGAGTGTTGAGCAAGACCTTCTCGCGCACCAGCTCCGCCACTTGCTCGCGCTCGGGCAGATCGGTCATCTGCTCAGCAGGAAAGAGCCGAGGTCCCTCCGGCAGCCGCGCGATGATCTCGTCGAGAAGGCCCGCAAGGCCCTCGGCTTTGGTGGCAGAGAGGGCCACCTCTGTTTCCCAGGGACCGAGCGCCCGATATTCCTGAAGCACGATGTCGGCATGGCGCGCCACGTCGACCTTGTTCAAGACGAGGATCGCCGGCTTTCGCGACCGCTTGACCATCTCGGCAATGCGCCGGTCCTGCATGGTGGGCGGCTCGGTGGAATCGACCACGAAACAGACGACGTCGGCGTCGGGGATCGCACGCCGCGCCGCCTCGACCATATACTCGCCCAGTCGTGACCTTGGCTGATGGAGACCAGGTGTATCGATGAAGACTACCTGCGCATCATCGCGGTTGAGGATGCCGCGGATCGCGATCCGTGTCGTCTGGGGCTTGGGCGACACGATCGAGACCTTGGTACCGAGGTAGGCATTCAGCAGCGTCGATTTGCCGACGTTTGGCTTGCCGACCAGCGCGACCAGGCCCGAGCGCACGCTCTCGCCGGGCGCCGTCGCGGGCGGCTCGACTGGGCTCGATGGGACGGCGGCCCTGCCCGGGATAACCTCGCCTTCCGGGAGCGCCTGCGCGTCAGGCGGCTCGGCCGGGAGCAGCTCCTCGCCGCCCTCGTCGTCGCTGGAGAAGACTTCGACGATGAAAGGCTCCGCGTACCGGAGGCGACTCTCGATGCCGAACTCGGGATCCGCGATAAACTCGACGCCGAGTGCGTGGCCGGAGCGGTCCAGGTCGAAGATCGCGGGATAGACGAAATCCACATGGCTGTCGGGCTGCTCAGGCCGCAGCACGATTCTGACGCTGGCGCTGCGCTGATCGAAATGGACTTCGTCATGATCAAGGGCGAAATGCAGCAGACGTGGATTGTAACCCTGTCCCAGGTCGACATGCATACCGAGGATCTGGCCTGCTTTGTCGAGCAGATAGAAACCGCCTAGCTCGATCTGGTCAGCATCCTGTCCCTCGTCGATCTCCGTAAAATAGGCATATAAGGTCCGGGCGTCCGGATCGAAGGTCAGCTCAATCATGTTAAGCCCTCGGCAGTCACAGACCCACGATACCCGCGGGCCACTCGATCGATTCGTAATCAGCATGATAAAGGCCAAACCCTGCCTTGGCGCTCAGGCAGGGCAATCGCATCTAAAATCGCTGGGATGAACGCCGTATGGTTCGTAGGTCCCCACTCGAAGGCAGACATGCACAGAAAAATAGCGTGTATTCCCCACTTAACCATAGGTGCTTATCGGGCACGCGCTCCTGGTAGGC
>JBBSGA010000194.1:0-11263 GCA_038254585.1 Chloroflexales bacterium
CTCACGCTCGATCAGCTCGAGCTGATCTTCGATCCCATAGCGAAGGTCTATGAGGCCCCGTTTCAGATGAAGGCGAACGGAGGACTCTTCCTGATCGACGACTTCGGCCGCCAACAGTGCCGGCCACAGGATCTCCTGAACCGCTGGATCGTGCCACTCGAGCGGAAGATCGACTATCTTGCGCTGCAGACCGGCAAGAAGCTGCAGATCCCCTTCGACGTGCTGATCGTCTTCTCCACCAACCTGGACCCGAAAAACCTGGTCGACGACGCCTTCCTGCGCCGTATCCGACATAAGATCGAGGTGCCGAACCCGACGCCCAACGAGTTTCGGGAGATCTTCCGGCTCGTGTGCAAGTCGAAGAACGTGACCTATAGCGACGACGGATTGCGCTATCTACTCCAGAAGCACTATATCAAGCTGCATCGCGACCTACGCTGCTGCCACCCACGTGACCTGTGTGATCAGATCCTGGACGAGGCGAAATATCGTGATATTGCGCCCCAGATGAGCCAGGAGCTCCTCGATCGCGCCTGTGATGCCTACTTCGTTAAGTTGTGAGCTCTAAGCCCTGAGCTATTTGGTCTATCGCTCGAAGCCGGTGGCCTAGAGCTTTACATGAGGTTGAAATGTCTCTGCTCAAACGACTTGGCGCGGAAGTCGCGCCGGCGCACGCCGCGCCGGCGCTGGCACCTGCGACGGCACTCGCGCCGTCGCTCGCTCCTACGCCTGCCCCGACGCCGGCCATCGGCGCGCCTCCGGCCGGCGATGCTACGCGGATGCTTGACCTTTCGCTCCAGATCACGGATCGCGTTCTGGCCTCGCTTGGCTCCAATACCCAGCTCGATCGTACTCCCGACAGCGAGCGGATGCTTCAGGAGCGGTTTGCGAATTACTACCGTCAGGCGGGCGTGTCCCTCAACGAGTCGCAGATCAAGCAGCTCTACAGTATGGTGCTGACCGAGATCTTCGGCTTCGGGCCGATCCAGCGTCTGCTTGACGACGACAGCGTCACGGAGGTTATGGTCAACGGCCCGAAGCTGGTCTACTGCGAGCGCAAGGGCCGGGTCGAGGTCTCGGACGTAACCTTTCAGAACGACGACCACGTGCTGAAGATCATCGATCGGATCATCCGGCCGCTCGGCCGGCGCGTCGACCGCAAGTGGCCGATGGTCGACGCCCGCCTGCCCGACGGCTCGCGTGTGAATGCGATCATCCCGCCCTGCTCTATCGATGGCCCCTGCATCACCATCCGTAAATTCGGTAAGAACAAGCTGACGACCGAGGATCTGATTGGCTTTGGCTCCATGACGCGCGAGATGTCCGACTTTCTGCAGGCCTGCGTCGTCTCGAAGCTCAACATCGTCGTCTCCGGCGGTACCGGCTCCGGCAAGACGACGCTGCTGAACGTCCTCTCCAACTTCATTCCGGCCGAGGACCGGATCGTGACGATCGAAGACTCGGCGGAGCTGAAACTGGCGCAGGAGCATGTCGTGCGGCTTGAGTCGAAGCCGGCCGAGGTCGACGGCTCCGGCCGGGTCGCCATTCGCGACCTGGTGGTCAACTCGCTCCGTATGCGCCCCGAGCGAATCGTCATCGGCGAGTGCCGCAGCGGCGAAGCATTCGATATGCTGCAGGCGATGAACACCGGCCACGATGGATCGCTGACGACGCTACACGCCAACGCGCCCCGTGATGCCATCGCGCGGCTCGAAACGATGTGTATGATGGCGGGTATGGACATGCCGGTCGACGTGATCCGGGCGCAGATCGCGTCTGCGATCAACCTGATCGTGCAGCAGACGCGCCTGCGCGACGGCGCGCGCAAAGTGAGCTATATCACCGAGGTACAGGGGCTCGAAAGCGGCACCGTCGTGCTCCAGGATATCTTCAAGCTCGAAGAGAAGGGCATGACGCCTGAAGGGCGTGTGATCGCCGAGCTGAAGCCGACCGGCGTGCGGCCGAAATTTACGCCGACGCTCGAGTCCAACGGCTTCAAGCTCCCGCCGTCGATCTTCGGCGCGGTTGTCCCCGGCCGGCGATAGATCGGACGCTCAACAGAAGCCGGGGTTGATCAGTGCCCGGCAACGTCGCGATGCGTTTTCGGTCACAGCGTGGCAGGTAGAGACGATCGAGCGTGGGCCGGCGCCTACAGCTCATCTGCGCGGGCGGCGGTATCGGACTTCTGCTTCAGCTCCTCCTCCATCAGCGTCCACATCCGATCCGCGATGCTGTCCCACGTGCTTTGCGCCAGAATCCCCGTGGCGCGATCACGTCGCGCCTGTTGCGCCTGCTGAGGAGCGGCGAGCGTCTGCTCGATCCGGTGAATCCAAGCATCGGCGCCGTCGGCAATATCGACGATATCTTTATAGGAGGCGACGACGTCGGGTACTGAGGAGCTGATCACCGGTTTTCCGCCCGCCAGATACTCCAGCGTCTTCGTCGGGCTGATGAACTTCGTCGCCTGGTTGAGCGCGAACGGCATCGTTGCAATATCGAAGCCCTTCAGAAAGGATGGCAGGGCGCTATAGGGTTGGTGACCGAGGTAGTGAATATTGGGGACCGCTGGCAGCTCACGCGGCTCGACCTTGGCTGTCGGCCCGACCAGCACCCACTGCCACTCCGGGCGGCTCTCGGCGATCGCGCCGATGAGATCCCAGTCGATGCGCTCGTCAAGTACGCCGAAGTAGCCGAGGCGCGGATGTGAGATCCCGGCCAGGGCCGGCGCTTCCTTCATCGCCGGATCCATCACCTGCGCGTAATGGCCGATATCGACGCCACTCGGGAAACAGTAGGCCCGCGCGTGGCGATGCTTGCGCGCCTCGTACATTGAGCGCCCGCCGGTAAAGAGTAGATCTACGAGCCGCAGCAAGTGTGTCTCGCGGTCATACAGATCCTGGGTGCCGTCACGAAAGCTGGCGAGATCGTCCATGCAGTCGTAGACCGCGAGCCTGATCTCGGGCAGCGCGGCCGCGACGAGATAGTCGGCGCGCGGGGAAAAGACCCACAGGATCGTGTTCGTGCCCACCTCTGCGAGCACGTCGGGCAGCAGGCAGAGCCAGAGCTCCTGGTAGCTGTGGCCGGGAGTGTTGAACAGGTTGCGCGGAAATAGGGGCCGGATCACACGCAGGCCTGCCATACCCTGCCGCTCTTCTAGGACTGGTCGCTTGCCAGGCGTCGCAAAATCGGGCGGGTCGACATACATGACCCGGCAGTATCCGGCAAAGCGCGACATAAGCTGCTGAGGTCGCTGCCAGACATGATCCCAGTTCAGATGAGCTAGACATAACAGGGTCAGGGGCTGCTCCATTGAGTTGCGTGCTCCTCCTACCGTTGACGGCCTCGCAGTCGCCGTGCTGCTCTCGATTGTTGGCTAGTAGTATCCTAAGCAACTATGTTGCCATCAAATGGAAAGATCTGGCGTCGCTCTGTTTCCAGCCGCGCAGGTTGAAATAGCCGACGCAGAAGTCGGCACGATGCGAGATCTTGAGCGTTTGCTGCAGGGCAGGGCGCAGCGGGAGATCGATGTTATCGAAGATACGGGGGCATCGGGCGGCCTTTCTAGGTGCCCCGTACGCCTACCGAATGCTGATGCGGATGACAAGGCGGGATTGGCGGAGCCCTCTCCGCTCGACGCCGGCAAATGCTACGCCCCGACCACGATCACGTGGATCTCCTTCGGCCCGTGGACGCCGAGCGTTAGCGTCTGCTCGATGTCGCCGCTGCGCGAGGGGCCGGTGATCAGCGTGATGTTTGAGCGCTCGTGGACGACCTTCCGGCCAAAACGGGCGTAGAGCAGCTCGAACGCGTCGGGAAGTGTGCGGACGATGCGGTCCGCCGGCAAGATCGCGATATGGATCGGCGTGATCAGCGACGCGAAACGGCCGCGGCCAGGGCCTGTGACCACGACAATTGTGCCACTTTCCGCGATCGCCGCGTCCGCTCCGGAGAGGCAGACAGGGACGGTGTCCAGCGCCTGGATACGGCCGATTCTATCCTCAGTTCCGAGCACGCGCCCCTCGGCCGAGCGGATGCCGAGCTCATGGAGCAGGTCGTCGACGCCGGGTAGCGGGATCTCGGCGGGATCCCAATGCAGCACGCTCTCTGTCTCGTGCGCGATCAGTAGATTGCGCAGCGCCGCGAGTGCTTCGTCCGGCGTAGCACAGCTGTGAACATAGCCCGTCAGCGCCTCGAGCTCGGCCGTGAACTGGTCGACGGGCGCGAGATCGGTTTCGACGAATGGGCCGCGCGGGTGCGGCGGCCGCACTTTCGCCGCCTCGGCCTCAAGCAGGGACCGATTCGCGGAGAGGCTTTCCCGGATGCGCCGGAGGACGGTTTCGCGATCACTCATCGCCGTTCTCGCGCGTTTTGTGGCTCTTCTGGGCTTCTCGCTCGCTCCATCGCTCGTGGAAGGAGCGCCGCGCGAAGGGCGGGAAGTCCCGAGCGTCAGTCCATCCTGAGAGGGGGGGCGGCAGCCGCCGGATACGTCCGCGCCGCTCCAGCATGCGCAGCCCCGTGCGGCTGAGCCTGGCGCTCGCTTTGTAGAGCCCCACGCTGCTCATCCCTACGCGCCACGCGCGCATCGAGAGACGCTCCCCGATGGGAGCGCCAAGCTGCTCGACGCTATCGCGACGCAGTTTCAGCAGCATCTCAGGGATCTGGATGTGGACCGGGCAGACCTCCTGGCAGGCTCCACAGAGGCTGCTTGCCTGCGGCAGCCATTTGTTATCCTCATTCAACCCGTCGAGGTTGGGCGTCAGAACGGAGCCGATCGGACCGGGATAGGTGGCGTTGTAGGCGTGGCCGCCGATCTCCTGGTAGACCGGGCATACGTTGAGACACGCACCGCAGCGAATACAGAAGAGCGACTCCGCGTACTCGGTCCCGAGGATGCGTGAGCGCCCGTTGTCCAGCAGGACCAGGTGAAATTCCTCCGGGCCGTCGGGGTCGTCCGGCCGCGCGGGCCCCGTGATGATCGTGGTATAGACGCTCAGCCGCTGCCCGGTCGCGGAGCGTCCCAGCACCTGCAGCAGCACCAGCAGGTCTTCCGTCGTCGCGAGGACGCGCTCGATGCCCATGATCGCCACGTGGATGCGCGGCGCGCCGGATGTCAGCCGCCCGTTGCCCTCGTTGGTCACGAGGACGATCGCCCCCGTCTCCGCTACGCCGAAGTTCACGCCCGTAATGCCCATATCCGCCCGCAGAAACTCTTTGCGCAGGGCGTCGCGGGCCGTTCGAGTCATGACGGCGATCTCGTCGGATGGCGGCATATCGAGCTTTTCGTGAAAGAGGTCGCGAACCTGCTCGCGCGTCTTGTGGATGGCCGGGGCAAGGATGTGCGAGGGAGTCTCGCCGGCAAGCTGCACGATGTACTCTCCGAGGTCCGTCTCCACCACCCTCAGCCCGGCTTCCTCCAGGGCATGGTTCAGGTGAATCTCTTCGGAGGCCAGCGACTTGCCCTTGACGATGCGCCGTACGCCCTTGTCGCGCGCCAGACCGCCGATGATACGCCGGGCCGCGGCGCCGTCCGCGGCCCAGTGAACGTGCCCTCCCACCGCTTCGATCTTCTCCTGCAGCTGTTCGAGGTGCTCGTCCAAACGTGCCAGGCCCGCGGCGCGGGCCGCCCGCGCCCGGTCGCGCCTTCCTTTGCTGTCGATCATGTCGGCGACGGCATGGGAGCGGTTCGCCCGGAACTTCACCATAGCCCGGTCCAGCGCGAGCTGAAGATTCGCATCGGCGAGGGCGGCGTCTGTGCGGTCGATGAAGGTGAGATCCGACGTTGTCATGTGCGCTGCTCCATCGCTTCACGTGTGGGCGCCAGCACCTCCGCGATATGCATCGCGCGGCACCGGCTGCCCTGGCGGCTCAAGCGCCCGTTGATCTGGGTCAAACACGACGCGTCGCAGGTCACCGCGACCTCGGCGCCGGTCGACTCGATCTGGTCGACCTTGCGCTGGAGCATCGCCTCGCTGATGTGCGGCAGCTTGACCGAAAAGAGCCCGCCGAAGCCGCAGCATTCCTCGGCTCCCGGCAGCTCTGTCACGTCGGCGCCTTCGACGTTGCGCAGCAGCGCGCGTGGCTGTTCCTTGATGCGGAGCCCGCGCAGGCCATGGCAGGCGTCGTGAACGGTGATCGTCTTGGGGAAGTAGGCGCCGACGTCAGTTACGCCGAGCACGTCTACCAGATATTCGGTGAGCTCGTAGGACCGGCCGGCAAGGTCGTGAACTGCCGCTTCCATCTCTGGCTGGCCCTCGAAGAGTTGCTCGTAGAAGTGGCGCAGCATGCTCGTGCAGGAGCCCGATGGGCAGACGACGTCACCCTCTCCCCGGAGTACTTCGATGTTGCGGCCGGCGATGGCGCGCGCCTCGCCCCAGTGGCCCGAGTTGAACGCCGGCTGGCCGCAGCAGGTCTGGCCGGCAGGAAAGCGGACTTCGACTCCCAGGCGCTCCAGAATCGCCACGACGGACTCGCCGATCTCGGGGTAGACGGCGTCGACGATACAGGTAACGAAGAGGCTGACGGATCGCGGCGCGGCGGCCATACTCACTCCTGGAATGCCGGTACAGGTTTGGCGTCCCATAGTCAAATCTGGGACCGCGCCATTGTAGCACGAGGCTCCCGGCCTAAAGCCGGGGCGCGGACGAGCAGCCACAGAGGGCTACGGCTACCGGTGATTATCTGAAGGTCGATAGCACCCGCCGCGGTATGCAGTAGAATGGCCCATCGGCGTGACTTGCCAGCACGACGTTGTCATTCAGGAGCGGCAGAAGTATGGAAGAGCTGATACGGGCATGGGTTCGCGAGCGGCGGGCCGCAGCCCTCGACTGCCTGCGCTATCTTGTTCGCATCGAGACCCAAAACCTCGCGCCGCGGGGCAACGAAGCCAAGGGCCAGTTTGCGGTCGCCGGCATGCTCTCGGCGCTCGGCTGCGAGGTCGACGTCTACGAGCTGCAATCGGTCCCGGGCCTCCTCGATCACCCGCGCTACTGGTCCGAGCGTCCTGCTACCGGGCGCCCCAACGTCACAGCTGTGCGCAAGGGCTCCGGAAAAGGTCGCTCGCTGCTCTTCTCCAGCCACGTCGATACCGTGCCGGTCGGCCCCGATCCGTGGCGTCGAGACCCCTGGGGCGCGGAGATCGCGGACGGCAAACTCTACGGCCTCGGCGCATACGATATGAAGGCCGGGCTCGCCGCCTCGATCATGGTCGTCAGGGCGCTTCAGGAGCTCGATATCCGGCTGCACGGCGATCTCCTGGTGGAGAGTGTCGTCGACGAGGAGTTCGGCGGCTGTAATGGGACGCTGGCGGCACGGCTCAAGTACAACGCCGACCTCGCCGTGGTGCCCGAGCCGACGAATCTTGTCGTCTGCCCGGCCCATCACGGCGGCCTCATGCTGCGGGTGACGTTTCACGGCAGGCCCGGATGGGGCTTCAGCCCTGAGCGTCCCGTCGACCCGACCAGTGCGATCGCGCGCTTCGTCGTCATGCTCAACGCCTGGGCCGCGGAGCGCGCCACCCGGCCCGCTCCGCAGCTCTATACCGCTAATCCCACGCTGCCGGTGCTGATCAATCAGCTCAAGGCCGGCGACGTATCGCTGCCCTTCTTCGCCGATCGAGTCCCGAGCGAAGCCTGGCTCTCCGTCTGGATCGAGGCCTATCCGGGCACGACGCAGGAGCAGATCGTGGACGATCTGCAGGCCTGCTACCGCCGGGCCCAGGCGACCGACCCGGTGCTGCGCGAGTTCGAGCCCGAGTGGTGGCCCATCCGCTGGCTCGACGGCAGCGCGATCTCGCCCGACCATCCCGGCGTCATGACCTTCGCCGCTGCGCTGGAGTCCGTCCAGGGCGCGCCGGCCGTCGTCCAAGGCGCGCCCTTCGCATGCGATGGTCACATCTTCAACCTCTACAGTTCCACGCCGATGGTGCTGCTCGGCCCAACCGGTGGCCAGCCCCACTCGCCCGACGAGTTCGTCGACGTAGAGGCCTACCTCCGCCTCGTCGAGACCTTTATTCTGGGCGCCCTACGCTGGTGTGGTGCCGGCTAGCGGGACGCTGGAGCAGATAGCAGGCGGCAGAACCTGTGTGGAAGGAGACTGAATATGGGACGGCTCGACGGTAAGAGCGCGATCATCACCGGCGCGGGACGGGGCATCGGCAAGGCGATCGCCCGCAAGTTTCTGGAAGAAGGCGCCCGCGTGCTGATCTGCGACATCGTGTCCGAGCGTGTCGCGGCGGCGGCCGACGATCTTGGCGCCCTCGGCGAGGTCCAGGCTATCGGCGGCGATGTATCCCAGGCGGCCTTTTGCGATGCGCTCATAGAGCGGGCGCGGGAGCGTTTTGGCAGGCTCGACGTGCTCGTGAACAACGCCGGCATCGCGACCTTCCAGCCCTTTCTCGAGCACACAGAGGAGGCCTGGGATCGCACGCTGGCCGTCAACCTCAAGTCGGTCTTTCTGCTCGGCCAGCGCGCTGCGCGTGCTATCGTCATGGACGGTCATGGCGGCGCGATCGTCAACATGGCGTCGACTAACGGGCACGTGGGCGAAAAGGAGCTGGCGGCCTACAACGCCTCTAAAGCTGGCGTGGTGCTGCTCACGAAGACGATGGCGATCGAGCTGGCGCCGCATAACATCCGGGTGAACTGTGTCGCGCCGGGCTTCATTCGCACGGAGCTGGTGGGCGATGCCGGCGTCGACGAGTCGTTCGTGCGCGACTATCTCCGGAAGATCCCGCTCGGGCGCTACGGCAAGCCTGAAGAGGTCGCCAATCTCTTCGCCTTCCTCGCCTCCGACGAGGCGTCCTTCATCACCGGCGAGTCGGTGGTTATCGACGGCGGGCAGCTTTCGGAGGAGTAGAGACGTTGTACACAACGTCTCTACTCCTTGTGGGTTACCGCGGTCGCTCGATCACGTCGCGGTGCATAAACGGTCTGAGCACCTCCGGCACGTCGACGCTGCCGTCCGCGCGCTGATAATTCTCCAGGACGGCGATCATAATCCGCGGCAGCGCCAGCCCCGAGCCATTCAGCGTATGCACGAACTCGGGCTTCGCGCCGGGCTCGGGCCGGAAGCGAATCTGCGCGCGGCGCGCCTGGAAGTCCTTAAAGTTGGCGCACGACGAGACCTCCAGCCACTCCCCGCAGCCGGGTGCCCACACCTCGATGTCGAGCTTGTTGGCCGACACGAACGAGAGATCACCCGTGCACATTTGGATGATACGGTAGCGCAGGCCAAGTTTCTGGCAGACTGCCTCGGCGTCGGCCAGCAGGCTTTGGAGCTCGGCCGCCGAGTTTTCGGGCCGCACGAACTTGACCATCTCGACCTTGTCGAACTGGTGGCCGCGCTTGATGCCGCGCACGTCGCGCCCGGCCGACATCTGCTCCCGCCGCCAGCAGGGCGTATAGGCGACGTGCTTGATCGGCAGATCCGCGCCGTCGAGAATCTCTTCGCGGTACAGGTTCGTGACCGGCACTTCCGCCGTCGGTACGAGCCAGAAATCGTCCTCGACGTCGTGGTAAAGGTTTTCGCCGAATTTCGGCAGGTTGCCGGTGCCGTAGAGGCACTGCTCCTTGACCACAAAGGGTGGATAGATCTCAGTGTAGTCCTGCTCGAGCGTATGTACGTCGAGCATAAAGGCGATCAGCGCGCGCGGGAGACGGGCGCCTGCCCCTTTCAGCACGTAGAAGCGTGAGCCGCTGATCTTCACGCCGCGCTCGAAGTCGACGATGTCGAGCGCGGGGCCGAGCTCCCAGTGCGGCTTGGGGTCGAAGTCAAAGCTGCGCTCGGTCCCGGCCTCGCGCACGACGACGTTCTCCGAGTCGTCGGCGCCCACCGGAACTGAGTCGTCCGGCAGGTTCGGAACGAGCAGCATTAGCCGCTGGAGCTCTGCCTCGACGCCTGCGACCTCCTGGTCCAGCACGGAGATGCGGTCGCCGACGGCGCGCATCTCGCCAATACGCGCGTCGCGCTCGGCTTTGTCGCGCATGGCGCCGATCGCTTTCGAGACGGTGTTACGCTCTGCTTTGAGGCGTTCGACCTCGACAAGCAGCTGTCGACGGCGCTCGTCTACGCGGACGATCTGGTCGACCATCGCCGGATCTTCGCCGACCTTGCGCAGTCCCTCGCGCACGAGGTCGGGCTCTTCGCGGAATAGCCGGATATCAAGCATCGTGGAACCTCCCTACTGGAGTGCTGAGGGTTGGCGGTCGAATGTCGAGTACGTCGTAGCTCCACGAGATCATGCGGCCTCCCTGGTACGGCATCACACCATGGAAGGTCGAGGAGCTGCGCTCGAAGATCATAGGCAGGAAGAGCTTGTCGCTCTCCCAGATCGGCAGGTCGGGGATGGCGTCCACGGGCACCCATTCGAGGGTACCTTCATGGTTCCCTGCGTGTGGTACGCCGCTCCAGCTGTCGACGCGGAAGATGAAACCAAACCATGCTTCGCCGTTCTTGCCGAATCCGGGCCAGGAGATCGTGCCGCGCAAGACCATCTGCTCGGCGACCAACCCTGACTCTTCGAGGATCTCCCGGTGCATGCATCCGACGACCGACTCGCCCGGTTCGAGCCGGCCCCCGAGGCCGTTATATTTGCCGTAGTGAAGGTCGTCCGGCCGCTTGTTGCGGTGAATCATGAGCACATGTCGCCCATCCGGCGACATAATATAGCCGAGAGTTGCTAGGATCGATTGGAAGCTCATCGTCCCCTCCGCGTATCCCATGGTCCGTGCATCCCCCAGGTTTGAGCAGTATAGTCCGCGAGACGGTCGGTCACCGAGCGGTGGACGCGCGGCAGCGCGGCCAGTGGGAAGTAGCGCGCATCGGCGATCTCGATATTCAGCCGGAGTGCCGGCGGTGAGAGCGGGTGGCCCACAAAGATCGCGACGTGATCGCTCTTGTACTCACCGAAGTTCGAGTACATGCCGAGCAGGCGCTCGATCTCGACGTTACAGCCGGCCTCTTCCCGCACCTCGCGCTGCGCGGCCTCGGCGAGGGTCTCATTTCGCTCGACGGCACCGCCGGGCAGGTGCCACTGGTTCTGACCATGCCCGCGCACGAGCAAAATCTGGTCGCCGTCGATCACCAGGACGCGCACCCCGACCATCAGCGGCCGGCGAACGTACCAGCCCGCGAGGCGGATGCGGTAGAGAATCGGCAGCATGACGCCTAACAGTCTCTCGATCGCCCAGCGTGCCATCAAGTAACTCCGCTCTAGCCATCTGCGGTGGGTCGCCAAATAAAAACGTCTTTCGTCCGGGAAGGACGA
>JBBSGA010000195.1:0-11258 GCA_038254585.1 Chloroflexales bacterium
ACGTTGCCGTAGCGCATAATTGTGCAGCGTACCCCTCGCTGCCGCCAGTAGTGCAGGTAGAATTCGCCGAGCAGCTTCGTCGAGCCATAGGGCGATTCGGGATGCTGCGGCGTCGCCTCGTCGATCGGCAGATGCTCGACCGTGCCATAGGTCGCACCCGACGAAGAAAAAACCATGTTCTTGACGCCGTTCTTCTCGCAGGCCCGAAGCACGTGGATCACACCTCCGCCGTTGACCTGAAGGTCCACCAGCGGCTCGTCTGTAGAGACCTTGACGCTGGGCTGCGCGGCGAGGTGGACGATTCCGTCCGGCCGCACCTCAGCTACCAGCTCCTCAAACGCCTCCGAGCTGACGTCGACCTCATAGTGCTTTACGCCTGCCGGAATGTTCGCGGTCTTGCCCCCGGCATACGGCGCAAAGTTATCGACGACGACAACCTCGTGGTCGTTGGCAAGCAGCACATCCACGGTATGTGAGCCGATGAACCCGGCTCCACCCGTGACCATCACGCGTCTAATCTGCGGTGTCTCCATTCCTTGTATGCCGGCTATCCGGCCTAGCCACCAAATAGCCCGGTACTCCTTTCTCACGTGCGAAGCGAATCAGCTAAATTGTAGCCGCACCGGCCGCCGCTTATTCGTCCTCTGCGCGTCCGGGCTCGATCTCGGGACGCACCTTGGCCGCCCGCCCCGCGACCCCTGGAGCGTCTCCGGCCTCTATCGTATGTATGTGATCGAGCTCCTCACCGCTGCGGTTGTCCAGCTCCGTGAACTCCGCCGGGTCGACGACACTATGAATGTCGCGGCCGGCGCGCTCGTTTTCGTTGAAGAGCGGCATCGGGGCAGGCACCTCCTGGTCCAGGACTGGACCCGGTCCCGAGGCTGTGTCGATCTCTTCGGAGCGGCGCTGGGCCTCCTCGGCATCCATATGTCCCTGGGGCATATCGCGTGCCGGCATGGCTCCTCCTCGTCGCGTTCTCAGGCCTTTGGTTGCTGCACAAGCAAGCCCTGTACCGCAGCGTCTACCAATGCAGCGTCACCCCGAGAAACTCATCCCGTTGGTTGAGCAGGCCATCATACATCTTCTGGAGCTCGCTCGCGTGGGCGTGGTGCGTGATCAGGTCGTCGATCTTCAATTTCCCGCTCTCGAGCAGATGAACCAGCAGCCGGAGGGCGCGATCGCGGGTGAAAGGGAATTTTTCTCGGGGAACAATACCTATGGCACTCCCGTGGGCGCCTATCAGCGAGATCGAGCGGCCGTGGAGGTCCCAGTAGAAGTCGACGTCGCCGGCGATGCCGCGCGGGCTGCCGACCATTACGACCTGCCCGCCATCCATGACGATCGACATTGCCAGGCGCACCGCGTTGGGAGCACCGGTCGCGTCTACGACGATATCGGGCAGGGCGCCGTCGTTGATAGCGCGTAGAGTCTCCTTCACCTCCCCGGCGGGGTCGATCGCGCGGACGCCGGGAGCGTCTTCGGCCAACGCCCGGCGGTGCGCCAATGGGTCGATGCCGATGAGTGGATAGGCGCCTGCCGCGGCGTAGAGGCGGAGCGCGAGCTGTCCGATCAAGCCGAGGCCGAGCACGGCCACGGCTTGTCCCAGGATCTGGCCGCTCCGGACGAGCGCCGTGAGCGGGAAGCGCGCCAGTATGGCGCAGGCGGCGACCGGGGCGGGGACATCCTCTGCGATACGCCAGATCAGCGGATCGCCGCCGGCGACATCGAGCAGGGCGTGGCTTTCGTGCCGCCCGGGCCAGATGATTCGCTCGCCGAGGCGACGGCCATCCACGCCGGCCCCCACCGCGGCGATACGCCCAACGCCACTGTAGCCTGGCACAAAGGGAAACTTCGGCCATGACCGGCTCGGATCTGCGAGCCACTGATGAATACCCGTGTAGATGGCGAGTTCTGTGCCGGCGCTGATCGCCGTCGCCTCGGTCTCGATCAAGATCTGGCCCGCGCCCGGCACCGGCACCTCGAACGTTTCGAAGGTGACCTCGTACGGGCCGGGCATCACCGCGCGGGTGCCCCGGCCAAAGGCTGTTGTCGTCATTGCGCTGTATACCCACCGTCGACCGTCAGAACGGCGCCGGTCATATAGGAGGATGCCTCGGATGCCAGAAATACGATCACGCCGGCCAGCTCACGCAGCTTGCCCCAGCGATGCAGCGGGATCTTATCGGCCATAGCCTTGTAGGTCACCGGATTGTCGAGCAGCGGGCGATTGATCTCGGTCTCGAAGGGGCCGGGCGCCAGGGCATTGACTGTTACATTGTGCGGCGCCCACTCGATCGCCAAGGTGCGCGTCAACTGGATCACACCGCCCTTCGCCGCGGTATAGGCCGGCCGCTCCTCAAGCCCCACCTGCCCCAACATCGAGCTGATATTGATGACTCGGCCCCAGCCGGCCTCGATCATCCCCGGCGCCGCGGCCTGGCTGCAGACGAAGGTGCCCGTCAGGCTGGTCTCGACCACCCGATGCCATTCCTCGAGTGGGAAGTCGATCGACGGGCGCCTGAAGTTCACGCCGGCACTGTTGATCAGAATGTCGAGGCGGCCCAGCTCGTCGCGCACCCGCCGCACCGCCGCGCCGACCTGTGCCGGATCGGTAACATCCGCCTCGACGCCTAGGGCACGTCTGCCGGTCCCCTTGCGCACGGCGTCGGCTGCCGCCTGTGCCGCGTCCAATCGCCGCCCCAGCAGCGCGACGTCCGCGCCGGCTCCCGCCAGGGCCTGTGTGAACACCTGTCCGAGCCCGCCACTGCCGCCGGTGATCAGGGCGACGCGGCCATCCAGCCGGAAGAGATCGAGAGGAAAGGTCACGTTATGCTCTCAGACTGCGCAGATAGCGCACGCTTGCCTCGAACTGGTCGCGCTCGTAGCGGCCCATTTTCTCCGGGGGAGCGCCTGCTTCCCAGGGCGTGCGCCAGTCCTCGCCGGCCGGCCGCACATAGCGCGCCACGAGCCGGAGCGCCGGCACCAGCTCCCGCACGTCGCGCGGCGGATATCCTTGCCACCAGCCATCCTCCAGCAGGCGAATGTGGCGCGCATGGAGCGCGGCAAGCTCGACATGGTAGGTCGCGTCCGGAGCTTCCTCCCGCACGATCTTCAGCAGCTCGTCGAACGCGACCACGCCATCGCCGAGTACACAGCGCACCAAGCGGTAGCCCGAGGATGTCGGGTAGACGCGGTAGTCCTTCAGGTGGACGTTCCGGATCAGCGTTCCGACCTTGCGCGCAAAATGGAGCGGCTCCTCGCCCACGGCCAACGGATTCGACACGTCGAGCGTCACGCCCAGCCGCGGCCCGCATGCTTCGCAGAGGTCGATCAGATCGTCCGACGTAGCATCCTGGTGGTTCTCGATCGCCAGCTGGAGGTCGTACTCCTCGAGCAGCGGACATACCTCGAGGATACGTCGTCGTATCTCGTGTACATAGTCGAACCAGCCGCCTGGAATGCCCGCCCGCGCGCCTTCGAGGATCGTGCTCAGCATCGCGCGCACGACCTTCGCCCCGGCCCGCGCCGCCAGCGGCAGCAGCGTCTGCAGCCTCTCCACGTCGACCACCCCGGTGTCGACCACCAGCCCGAGACCGGCCTCCTCCAGCGTGCCCCGGAACCGGTCGATCGTAGCGGCCGACAGGTCCGGCAGCATCCCCGGCAACGGCGTCTCGACGCTCGACAGTCCGTGCTGCGAGGCCAATGCAATCAACCCGAACGCATCCATCGGCTGGGGGGCGCGGCGATCGCCCTCCCGCGCAAAGCCGCAGCTGAACGGAAAGCTATAGGTTGAAACTCCGAATGCCACATGCATCTCCACATGACGATCCCGGCCGATCCAAGGATACATCGACAGCAGAAGCGCAGCTCCCGCCTACCTGCGACACTATAACGCCGGAGTGGGAGGAAGACAACGAGGGCGGCCACGCTACAAGCGCGACCGCCCTCGTCTGCTCCTCAAGAGCCTGCCGGGTCGACCGGGACCCCGGCGCCCATCCGGCTCCTTGATTACTGCTCGACGACGTAGCTCGGACCCGAGACAGCATTTAGCGTAACACCCCCGCCCACGTTCGCGCAGGCCAGCGCCGTCCCATCCCGGCCGCTGCAGCTGACCCGCGCCGCCCCAACCTGCAGGTTTACGACCTGCGCCGCGTTCGACCAGAGCACCGTGATCGTCTGCCCATTCCGGCGGAAGCGATAGCCCTCGACCCCGGGCGCTTGCCCTGTGAGTGCGCCAACGTAAGTCGAGCCGCCGAGCATCGCCATCGACTGCTTGAAGGCGGCATAGCCCGGGCGCTGTACGATGATATTGCCCGGCTCCACCAGCCCGGTGTTGCGGAACGCATCGCTATCGTAGATATACCAGACATTGCCGAGCAGCCCATCCCGCATCGCCCGCGCGAACATGCGCGGGATGGCATCCGCCTGCGCCTGCTGGCAGGCCGCCGATGCCGTGTAACACAGCAGCGCACTCTCCGTGTTCAGCAGCGGCTTCTGCGGAACCCTGTAGGTATCCATCAGCTGCCGCAGGTAGGCGACCTTCCAGTCGACCGAGCCAGTGTTGCCGTCGGTAGTCGTCATGCTAACGCCGTAGTACGAGTACGAATGATAGGAGACGATGTCGAAGGAGTCACCGGCGCCCGCGACGAAGACGCCTTCGAGGAACCGCGCCGAGAGCCCGGCCTGCATGGTCGCGTTGTAGGGCTTATCCAGGAGCAGCCCACCGTTCAGCACCTGCACCGCCGGATTGGCCGCTTTCATAGCAGGATAGACGGCCTTGAGCATCTGCCGGCGAGCAGCACGAGCAGACACGTCAAAAAACGAAAACGCCGGGTGAAATTACGCGACAGCATGGTCTTCCTCCGAGATTTGGTGGATCCACAAGCCCGTGATCACAGTCCGAGCTCGTCCACCAAGGGAGAAATGTCAGACGAGAACGAGATCCTGCTGGGCTACCGGCCTGGCTCTGCGTTGTAAAAGGCCGCGGCGGGCATACGCATCGCAGGGGGGAATGTTAGCTTGATCCGATGCGGGAATTATACCAGGCAGAACGCCGGATGGGAGTACGTACGGGTCCTGTTCTCAGCCGGCAGGGGTTATAGGACGAGGGATGGGCGTTCACCCTTGACTCCCCGCCCAGGAACTGGCTGGCTCACACGAGTGCTCCGGCCATGACGTTGGGATTGACCGTGTCCGAGACGAGGAGCGGAAAGCGGTGGTAGATCGACGGGGGAATGAACGACAGCTTGGAGTCCTCGCCCGTGCCGGACCACTCGACGGTCACGCGCGCGCTCAGCGCCAGCAGCGTGCCGCCGAGCACCGGCACGCCATGGATGCGCATGCCATGCTTCTCCGCGGCGCCTCCCAAAGGTCCGAACGCGCACGACGACCGCGGCGTGGCCGACAATCGTACGGGCTACTAGACAGCCGTGCTATGCTGAGCTTGGCGGCACACACTTTGCACGGGAGAGGGAGTTGAGCAACGGAGGCGTCAATTTGAACACAGTAGCCGCAATTCTGATCGGGTTTACGTTCGGCTTTGTCGTAGCCGAGATAGCGCATCGCTATTTCAAGGTCGATCTTCCCTCATTCTTCTAGCTGGCGCTTGAGCTCCACACAGCCTGCGCGACATCCATTTCGTCGGGCGTTGTCGCCTCCTCATCGCGCAGAATCAGCAACCACTGGGTGACCTCTCCAAGAGCCGGGCGCTCTTTAGCATACGCCTTACATTTCGACGAGGCCCTGCTGCACTGCCAGGCGCACCGCCTCCAGCCGGTTCGTCGCACCGAGCTTGCCCAAGATCGTGCTTACGTGGAACTTCACGGTTCGCTCGCGAATGCCAAGTTTGGCCGCGATCTCTTTGTTCTGGAGCCCCTGTGCCAGGAGATGGAGCACCTCCCGCTCGCGCTCCGTCAGCGCCTCCGCCACCGGAGAGGACGCGCCGGCCATGCGCTCGAGCAGGTGCGCGGCGACTACGGGCGAGAGCAGCGAGCCCCCTTTGGCGACAACCCGAACCGCACCGAAGAGCTCCTCACGCGGAGCGCCCTTGAGCAGATAGCCCTGCGCACCTGCCTGTACCGCACCGATGATGCGGTCGTCGGTCTCCGAGGCGGTGAAGACCAGCGCTTTGAGATCTTTATTTTCCGCGCGCAACGCGCGCAGCGCCTGCACTCCGTCCATTTGAGGCATCGCAAGGTCGAGGACGACGATATCGGGCTTGAGCGACGACGCGAGGTCGACCGCCTCGGCGCCGTCGCCCGCCTGCCCGACGATCGCGAAGTCCGGCTGGGTGCCGAGCACGGCGGCGAGGCCCTCGCGCACGATCGGATGGTCGTCGGCAAGCAGAATACGGATCGTCATGCTACGTCCCTGCGGTCGAGAGCGGCGACGACGATCAGCTCGGAGATCGACCCACGGCGCGCGCGCTGCGCGTTGATCGCGCGCCGGGCACAGACCGGCTTGATCTCGAAGCGGCGGTAGAGCTCCTGGTGCTCAGCCCAGCCGAAGGTGTGTGCACTGTATGCCATGAACGGCGCCGACGAGCTCACGGGAACGTATGATGGATCGAGGTAGATGAAATCGCCGACGCGTAGGCCCGCGCTCGTCTTGGGCGGCTCACGATCAGAAAGTGCTTTGTTCATAACCTCAAATGATAGGTGCTCTCTGGATCGTAGCATATCGTGGGCCAGAGGCGCAGCATTGCTTATTCTGCTGCGACCGTATGCCGCATGGTCATACTGAGGCATTGCTGCCAGAGACGCGAAAGCTGAGAAGGGCAGGGCTAGCGTGCTATAATCAGATGGCGAGCCCTCACGGGCTCGCTTGGTGTCCGGTTCCGGTGCGCTTTCTCACAAGCGGGACTGCGGGCTTCCGGATAGTGCCAACGGAACTTTCAGCAGATTGCAGGCGGTATCGAAAGCAGTGCGGCGTTACGGGGCGGTGAAGAGAGGCAGCTTTTCGGCGATATCTGTCACGCGGCGTACGTGTCTGAGGGCGCTCATTCTGCTGCTCTGTGCCGGTCTCCTCGCCGGCTGCGCTTCGACAGCCCGTGGGAAACGCCTCGAGGTCGTCGCCACGATTCTTCCACTGGCTGACTGGGTACGAGAGGTCGGCGCCGAACGCGTCCATGTACGGCTGATCGTGCCGCAAGGCGTCGATCCGCGGACATATGTGCCGTCCGCCGACCAGGAGCGCGCGCTCCGTACGGCCGACGTCGTGCTGCTCAACGGCCTCGGGCTGGAGCCGTGGATCGACGATATTCTTGATTCGGCGCGCACTGCGCGGACTATCGTCCTCGACGTTTCCCAGTTTACGGGGCCGCTGGCGGAGCGCATTCCCCTGAGCGGACCCCGCGCTTTGGACGAGGGTCGGGCGCAGGCCCGGTCCGGTGCCGGGTGGAGCCAGGAGCAGCAGGAAGTGCCGATTATTCGCAGCCCGTATCTCTGGCTCGACCCGCGCTCCGCGATGGACCAGGTCGGCTTGATTGCCCAGACCCTCACGCGGGTGGATCCTGCCGGGCTCGCCGTCTACCGCCAGAACGCGGCACGCTACTCTGGAGAGCTCGAGAACCTGGATGTAAGCATACAGCACGTGGTCTCGGCCTGGCCGCGGCAGTCGCTGCTCTCCAACAATCTCTTCCTCTATCCTTTCGCGCGCCACTATAACTTGCTCTTACAGCAGACCGGCAGCGCAAGCAGCCCGACGACAGGATACGCTCAGTCGCTGATGATCGACGCACTCGTGCCCCGGGACAAGCCGGGCGAAACGGTGAAGCGCGGCGCCCGCGAGGCAATCTTGAACCCGCTTGGCGGGAGAACCTATATCGAGCTTATGCAGACGAATATCCAGACTATGACCACGGAAATGGCCGGCCAGCCGTGACCGTGACAACATATCGGCGGCGGGGTTACGCACGCTGTGCTTGGCTAGCTTCGGCGCTGTTGCTCTGCGTGGCCTGCGCCGGGCCCGCGGGGACCGGCCCGGCGCAGGCTGGAGCACGAAGTGCTGTCGCAGCCGCCACGACACCGCCGGCCTCTCCTGCAGCGCCATCCCCGAGCTCCACAACGGAGACACTCCGCGGGAGCGAGACGCCTACGGTGACGCTCGCTCCCGCAGCGCCGACCGCGGAGACGACGGCCGGCCCCACAGAGGCGACGACGGCTCCTCCCGCCGCGGACACCACACGCGCGCTGACTGCCGCGGCCATGGGGGCCGGCTGTACCGAGGCGCACGCCGCTCCCGCCGATCAAAGCGTCGACCTCAGCGCAAGCGGGCGGGTCGTCGCGCCGTCCCTGCGCAGTTTCAATCAGTACCGGCTCGACCTCGACCTCGACCTCGACCACGCGACGATTACCGGGACCCAGACGCTGGTCTTCACCAATCGCACGGGGACGGCGCTGCCCGACCTGCTCTTTCACCTCTATCCGAATCTCAGCCGTGGGGCGCCGCCGGCGCCGGGAGGCATAACCTTCGGCGGACATCTCGACGTAGGATGTGTCGCCGTCGATGGGGTGGCACGCGCGCCGGCTTTCGAGGACGGCGGCTGGCTGCTGCGCGTGCCGTTGGTGGCGCCGCTCCCGCCGGGCCGATCGACGAGCGTGACGCTCCACTTCGTTACGGTCTCGCCGCACGATGGGGGATCGAATATCTGGAGCGCGTTCAACGAGACAAAGGACGAGTGGGCACTCGCCTCGGCCTACCCGATCCTGGCCACTCGCGTCGGCGACGCCTGGGACACGCGGCGGCCGAACGGCTGGGGAGACTTCGTCAACAGCGAGATGGCACTGTACCACGTCCGCGCCGGTTTGCCCGCTGGACAGGATCTGATCGCCACCGGTACGGTCGTGCCCACCTGCAGTGGCAGCCGGTGCACGGCGACGGTTACGGCAGGGCCGCAGCGTGACTTTGCGCTGGCCGTCGTGCATGGCTGGCAGCAGGCACGCAAGACCGTCGGCGATACCGTCGTCGTCTCGTCGTTCCCTGCCACAGCACGCGCGGGCGGCGAGCGCGCGCTCGCCTTGACGGCGGATGCAGTCGATCGCTTTGACAAGGCCTTTGGGGTTTACCCGTATGCCGAGCTCGACGTGCTGGCGGCGCCGCTCAACGGCAACATCGCGGGCGTAGAGTACCCCGGTCTGATTATGATCGGCAACCGCTACTACGATCAGTCTGGCGCGTCGCAGATGGATCTGCAGGATGTCGTCGTGCACGAGGCCGCTCACCAGTGGTGGTACAACGTCGTCGGCAACGACCAGCTGCGTGAGCCATGGCTCGACGAAGGGCTGACCTCCTACACAGGAGAATACCTCTACACCGAGTGGAGCGGGCAGGGCGCCAAGCCGGTCACCGAGCAGCGGAAAGCATCACTTGAGCGGCAGCACCTCGATCAGACTCCCATCGACGGCGCAGTCGACGCGTACCCTGACGACCGCGCCTACGTGGCGGTGATCTATGGGCGCGGGCCGCTCTTCTTCGATGCGCTGCGACACGAGCTGGGCGATGAGACCTTCTTCAAGCTGCTACGGGAATATTACAGACGCTACGCCTTCGGCGTGGCGACAACCACGAGCTTCGAGCAGCTCGCCGACGACGTGGCGGGGCGCCGACTGGACACATTCTTTGCCGGCTGGCTCAAGCAGAAGGCAGGCTAGCGATGCCCCGTAAGCCACATCCGGCTGGACATCGTCATTATGCTTGGCGCCATCCCCGCGCCGGCGAGGAGTCGCTCTTCGAAATCCTCGTGGGCTGGCGCTGGACGGCCGCGATGCTAGTTGGCGGCAGCCTCGCGGCCGCGGCCGTGCTTGGCCTGCCCGCGCGTCGCCGCCCTGCTGCGCTGCGCGGCCTGGCCCTGACGACCATCGCGGCGGCAGTCGTGGCGCTCCTGGAAGGGCTGCGTGGTGCGGCCTTTCCAGCGCTCCGGCACATCGACCTGCCGATCGAGGGCTTACCGGAGAGCTTCGACGGCTTCCGGATCGGACAGCTTACCGATCTACATCTGGGGATTCCGCTGGCCCGGCGCGCGGTGAGGCGCGCGGTCGCGGCGGTGGAGGCTGAGCATCCCGACCTGCTCGTGCTCACCGGCGACTATATCTCCTTCAGTCGTCATCTGCCGCTCTTGCACCGCGCGCTGCGCCCGCTCGCCGCGCCATACGGCATCTACGCGATTTTTGGAAACCACGACCACTGGACGAACCCGGATGCGATCGGCCGCGTGCTGTGCGGCATGGGCATTCATCTCCTGATCAACGCGCACGCGACAATCGCGAAAGATGACGCGGTGCTCGTCGTCGCCGGTGTAGACGATATCTGGGACGGCGCGCCGGATCTCGACACGGCACTCGCGGGCAGTCGGCCCGGCGCGCCGGTGATCTTGCTGGCACATGCGCCGGACTACGCGGACACTGCTGCTCTGTCGCCGATCGCCGTCCAGCTTGCCGGCCACACCCACGCCGGGCATATTCGTCTCCCGGGGCTTGGACCACTCTTCCTGCCGCGCCACGGCGTGCGCTACGACCGCGGCCTCCACCGTGTGGGACGGATGTGGCTTTACGTCAGCCATGGCGTAGGCGGTCTTCCGGTGCGTATCGGCAGCCGCGGCGAGGCGACGATTTTTACGCTAAGACGAGGGGGTAGGGATAGGTTACAGGGAACAGGGGGATAGGTTACAGGGAGAGAGAACGCCGCCGTCCCCTATCCCCTATAACCTGTAACCTACTCGAGATAGTCCTGGAGCCGCTGGCCGACCTCGGGCCGCCGAAGCTGGCGGATCGCGTCGGCCTCGATTTGGCGGGTGCGCTCACGGGTGATGCCGAAGGCCGCGCCAACCTCTTCGAGCGTGCGAAGCTTGCCGTCTTCCAGGCCATAGCGAAGCTGCAGCACGCGCCGCTCGCGCTCGGGAAGCTCGAGCAGCGCCGCGTGGACGTCGTCGTAGAGCAGGTGCTGCGTCGCAACCTCGACGGGCGCATGCTCGTCCGCATCGGCAAGCATCTCGCCGATAAAGGTGTCTCCGTCGGGGCCCATCGGCTGCTCGAGGGAAAGGGGCTGAATGGCGGCGGTGAGCAGCCGCTTGATCTTACGCGGCGTTACGCCCAGCGCCTCTGCGATCTCCTCGGGCGTCGGCGGCCGCTCGAGCACTTGCTCGAGGTGATGCATCGTGCGCCGGACCTGCCCGATCATCTCGCCAAGATGAACCGGCAGCCGGATCAAGCGCCCATGCTCTGCAAGCGCGCGGCTTACAGACTGGCGGATCCACCAGGTGG
>JBBSGA010000196.1:0-11253 GCA_038254585.1 Chloroflexales bacterium
GAGGTTGACGCGGCCGTCATACATGGTCATGACCACCCCTCCGATATGGAGACGCGGATTCAGCCGCTCACGGACAAGATCGATGGTCTGCTTGAGCTGGGCTAGGCCCTCGAGAGCCAGGTATTCGCATTGGAGCGGGATGATCACCTGATCTGCAGCTGCTAAAGCATTGATCGTAAGCAGCCCAAGCGAAGGAGGGCAATCCAGCAAAATATACTCATAGTGCTCTGCGATCTCACTGAAAGCATCGCGCAGGCGATACTCACGGGCCGGCAGATCGGCTAGCGCGACGGTCGCGCCCGCCAGGTCGGGAGTAGCCGGAAGCAGATCGTAGCCGGGGCGGTGTGTCGGCATAATTGACTGCCTCATACCCGTCGATCCAAGCAATACCTCGCCGACTGTCAGATCAATATGGGCCTTCGAAAGACCAAGGCACGTTGCCGCATTCCCTTGTGGATCGAGGTCGACCAACAGAACACGCCGACCGGTTTCCGCGAGATAACCGGCAAGATTGACGGCGGTCGTCGTCTTACCTACGCCGCCCTTCTGATTCGCAAATGCTACGATCATTGAACGCAACTACCACTGCGGTGTTGGGCGTTTCCGCCACGCGCATTGTAGCATGGATGATCGAGGTCCCGCGACCCGGCAGAAAAGGAGCTCAGGGGTTGTCGTCAGGCGACGAGCGAAGCAAGGAGACGCGGAGCCAGCTCGGGGAAGCGCAGCTATGTTACACGTGTAACATCTGATAGAATCGCTCGGCTGAGAAATCTCTGTATTGCATCTTCGATTGCAGTTGGGCGGTCGGTAATCACGGGACGGACCGGCTAGCTCAGTTAGAGAAAGTAGAGAAAGAGCGGTAGGCCGACGATAAGAAGTAGCGCAACGAATAGACCACCAGCTACTTTGAGCTGCTCGGCCTGGCGACGCTCGGCAACCGTTTCCCGGCAGGATGAACAGTAGGAGACCTGATCGAGTTCCTTCAGAAGAATCTCTCCCAACATACTCGGCGCATGGATTGCTGTCCTGAGAATCGTCGTAATAAGCTGACTGGCGGTAATGAGCGGCTGGCCAGTAATCGTATGGTCAGCACATAGGCCCGCCCGACAGATCGCGCACTGGGCTGTCGCCTCGGCCGCGCACTGGGTGCAGGGTGCGTTCACGCGTGAAATCCTCCATCCTCGATAGATAATAGAGTCATCGTAACGAAGGAGACAGGCCGGAACAATAGGCGGATCGTAGGGTTTCAAGTGTGCCGCCCGGCAAGAGAGGGCTGGTACGGTGAGTTAAACACGGTACGGCCTCCTTCGATGGGAGGCCGTACTGAGGAAGGTGGTCGGGGCGAGAGGATTTGAACCTCCGGCCTCAGCGTCCCGAACGCTGCGCTCTACCAGGCTGAGCCACGCCCCGGTCGATTCAGTTTTAGAAGTTGAATGCTAACAGCAAACACTCGCACAATCATATCATAAGTGGTGCCGAAGGTGGGAGTCGAACCCACACGAGGTTACCCTCAATCGCTTTTGAGGCGATCGTGTCTGCCATTTCACCACTTCGGCATGCCGGCGACTTGCCAGGGCATCCCGCCCGCCAGCCGCCCGGATCTTGGTCGGGGCGAGAGGATTTGAACCTCCGACCTCCTGAACCCCATTCAGGTGCGCTACCAGGCTACGCCACGCCCCGCTACTACGAACATTTGATTTTGATAATGCTTCTGACCGACGGCACCAACCTCGATCGTACGTTATGCTGGCAGGGGTGCAGGGACTCGAACCCTGAAAACCGGTTTTGGAGACCAGCAGTTTGCCAATTAGCTTACACCCCTAAGCTGCTGTTCTGTAAGCGGATCACGCTATTGTACTGTTCCGCTCCATGCCTCAACCGGGCAGGATAGTACCATGGGGCAAGTCTTTTTGCAACCTGCGATCTAGGCCCTGACTCTGAACCAGCCGATCCCATGAATGAGAGCGCGGCAAGCATCAGCACGCCGCTGCCGCCGCCGAAGTAACCTCCGTAGGTCGCGATCACGAACTGGAGTCAGTGGCATTGCAAGGCCGGCGTGGTATACTGCGGCCGAGAATTACCTATGTTTCATCCTCCTGATTTCCGCTCCTTTGGCCGCCCCTTCGCCAAGGATGTCGCCTGGCATCCTGATGGGTCGGCAGCTTCGGTTGCCGCCCTTCAGCAGCTCGACAACCTTAGCAAACTGCCGACGGACGAACTGCGTCGAATAGCGCCTCTTTGTGTGCTGCGTGCCTTCGAAGCGGGCACCTCCATCACGACGGAGCGGGAAATAGCGCACGTGTTCTTCATTGTGCTCCAGGGCTCGGTAACGATCTCGAGGAGCGACGCAGCTGGGCAAACAGTGCTGCTATCACTACTGGGCCGTGGCGACGTCTTCGGTGAAGGAGGTATCTTCGGGTCCCGCTTCCGCCGCATCACCGCCTATGCTGAAACTCGTGTGCTCCTCCTTCAGATCCGCTATGACGAGTTCACGCCGCTCATGCAGTCGCTGCCTCGCTTCACCGCCCAGCTACGGCGGGCCTACCGGGAGCGACTGCTGCAGACAACCCTCGCCCGCGTACCGCTATTCGGGGGTCTGACAGCGATCGAACGCATGGCGCTGGCCGGCGAGCTCGACGAATGGGAGGTCGAGCGCAACGGTGTGATCGAAGGATCGGGGCAGGAAAGCCACCCACTTGGCCGTGCGCTGCATATCATCGCCGAAGGCCAGGCTGTCGTCATCCGTGACGGTCGACGAGTAGCAGTGCTGAATGCCGGCGATTTCTTCGGGGAGATGGAGCTGCTGTGCGTCGATACCGCGCCAGCAGATATCACCGCCCTCACACCGGTGCGGATCCTATCGCTGCCTGGCGCGACATTCATGCAGCTTGTCGAAGAGCACCCAGCTATCGGAACCGGGATGCGGGAGCTTGCGCACGAACGTCTGAAGGCAGGTACCGCCGAGTCGCATGTCAAAGTTACCGAAGCGGCGATCACTTCGGGCATTGTGCGCGGTCCGAAGGTGTTGGCACGCATTCCTGCGCTCTGTCCGCCGGGCTGCAGCCTCTGCGAGGCTGCCTGCGGGGAGCGCTACGGCGCGCCGCGGATTCGCCTTAATGGGACGGCGTTCGGGGAGTTCGACGTTCCTACCGGCTGCCGGCATTGCTCGTGGAGCGCCGAATGTGTGGAAGCGTGCCCCGAAGATGCGATTCAGTTCGATGACAACGGGTTCCTTGTCGTGAACGATCGCTGCACGGGATGCGCGGCATGTGCCGTCGCGTGTCCCTACGACGCGATTACGATGATTCCGCTCTATCCGCCCGTCTCGGGTGCGATGGATTGGATGCTCCGCCGCGTCCGCCGGCCCGAGCCACTCCGTAAGGATGCGAATAAGTGCGACGGCTGCCATGGCTACTCCGATCAAGCGTGCATCAGCATCTGCCCTACGGGATCGCTGCGCTGGGTGAGCGCTACAGAGCTATGCGAGGTCGGGGAAGCGCTGGCCCCGTAGGTTGGCCCGGCTGTCCTGACGATATGTCTATCGTTATGTGAAGGCCGGCAAAGCGAAGCAGGCACAGCGGCTTTGACACGGACCTCGGTTCTGATATAGAATCCTCGTGATCCCCTGCAGTTTTGCTTTCCGGATCCGGCAAAATGACGCACAAGGCAAGGAGGCCTATGTGGTGCAAGTATCAGCCGATGAGATATCGACGCAGCGGCCGGGTCCGGCTGCGCGCGAGATCGTGGCTCGCGACGCACATGTGCTCGCTCCAGTTGCCGGGCGGGTCTATCCCTTTGTGATGGACCGGGGCCTCGGCTGCGACGTCTGGGACGTAGACGGGAAGCATTATCTCGACTTCAACGCAGGCATCGCCGTCGTCGCGACGGGACACAGTCATCCGCGCGTTGTCCGGGCAATTCAGGAGCAGGCCGGTAGGTTCATTCATATGGCGGGCACCGACTTCTACAACGAGCAGCAGGTCAAGCTCGCGGAGAAGCTGTCCGGCACCATGCCCGTGGGCCATGAGTGGCGCATTTTTCTAGGCAACTCGGGAACAGAGGCTATCGAGGCGTCGATCAAGCTGGCGCGCTATGCAACTGGCCGGCAGGGCATCATCGCCTTCTTCGGAGCCTTTCACGGACGAACCTACGGTTCGCTCTCGCTGACGGCGTCGAAGCCGCGCCAGCGGATGGGCTACTTTCCCCTGCTGCCGGGAGTCGAGCATGCCTACTACCCGAATCATTACCGGCCACCTCTGGGCTCAGATCCAGCCCTCGTCGTCGAAACCTGCCTACAGTATATCGAGCAGACTCTGTTCGAGACGGTTATGCCGCCGAGCGAAGTGGCGTGTTTCGTGGTGGAATCGATTCAAGGCGAAGGCGGCTATATTGTGCCGCCGGACGACTGGTTTCCGCGCCTACGTGAGCTCTGCAACAAGTACGGCATTTTGCTCGTTCTCGACGAGGTCCAGTCGGGTGTTGGACGGACGGGCAGGATGTGGGGCTTCGAACATGCGGGTATCGTCCCCGACATTGTAGCAAGTGCAAAGGGGCTTGGCTCCGGGATGCCGATCGGCGCCTGCATTGCTCGGAAGGAGCTCACCGACAACTGGCTGCCTGGCGCGCACGGCAATACCTACGGTGGCAATGCGCTGGCCTGCACGGCGGCGTATGAGACGCTTTGTCTGGTCGAAGAAGGCCTGATGGAGAATGCGGCAATAGTCGGCGATTATCTCCAGGAGCAGCTGCGCGCACTGGCCGAACGCTCGTGTCATATCGGTGAGGTTCGTGGCCGCGGGCTTATGCTCGGCGTCGAATTCGTAGAAGATCGCGCGACGCGGGAGCCCGACCATGACGGCGCCGATGCGATTATGCTGGAGGCGTTTCGCCGCGGCCTGCTCGTCTTGACCTGTGGGAAATCGACGATCCGCTTTTGTCCGCCGCTTGTCGTGACCAAAGACGAGGTCGATAAAGCGCTCGAGCGTTTCGAGGCAGCGATCGAGCAGGTCTACGAAAGCTAGCCGGGACACCGCCAGCCTGCTAGCAGGAGTGGTCCGTTCTGAATCGTTCAGCATCGGGCCACTCCTGCATTAGGCAACCCTGCACACGAGGGCCGCCACGAGAGTTGTTCAGGGCAGCTAGTTCTGATACGATCCTCACAATGGAGGTAGTCACTCATGGGACGGATTTTCGCGAGCATTACGGATACGATCGGCCGCACACCACTCGTAGACATTGGAGCGCTGAACGACACGCATGCGATGGTACTGGCGAAGCTCGAGTTCTTCAATCCCGGAGGGTCAGTCAAAGACCGAATCGGGCTCTCCATGATTGAGGCCGCCGAGCATGAGGGGAAGATCAAGCCAGGCGAGTCCGTGATCATCGAGCCGACGAGCGGCAACACCGGAATCGGGCTGGCCTTGGTAGCAGCGGCAAAAGGCTACAAGCTCATTCTAACAATGCCTGATACGATGAGCATGGAGCGGCGCAAGCTGCTCAAAGCCTATGGTGCTGAGCTCGTCCTGACACCCGGTTCGGAAGGCATGGGCGGTGCAATCCGCCAGGCCGAAGCGCTCCTACGCGAAAACCCGAATGGGTTCATCCCCCAGCAGTTCCAGAACCCAGCCAATCCCGAGGTGCACCGGCGCACAACTGGAGAGGAGCTGTGGGAAGACACCGATGGCCAGATCGACATCCTCGTCTCCGGCGTGGGGACGGGCGGAACGATCACGGGGGCGTCAGAAGTATTGAAGCAGCGAAAGCCGAGCTTCCAGGCAATTGCCGTGGAGCCCGAGAACTCGGCTATTCTATCGGGCGGGAAGCCGGGACCACATAAGATCCAGGGAATCGGCGCCGGGTTCATTCCCGCGGTTCTCAATACCGAAGCGTACGACGAGGTCATTCGGATTACGAATGAGGACGCGTATGACACGGCGCGTAAGTTTGGCCGCGGTGGTCTGCTCCTTGGGATATCGGGAGGCGCGGCGGCGAGCGCCGCATTGCAGGTTGCGCACAGGCCGGAGAGCGCCGGCAAGATGATTGTCTTCGTCGCGCCGTCGAACGGCGAGCGCTATCTCAGCACACCCCTCTACGACGACTGATCGGGTTCGCCGGACGATGATCCGCCCGCATGATAGGTTCGCGGAACCAGCAGAAGCGCGCCGGCAGGAACGGCCCTGGCTTCGAGCGCCGTTATCCCTAATGTTTCGCCGTCGACCTCGGTAGGAAGCGCCGGCTTTGCTTTGATGACGATGTGCTCCACGCTGAGGTACTGAAGGTCGCTGTGCCCTTCAAAACGACCGGTCAGGATCCGGAACAAAGTACGGAGGGCGCCAATAACCGTCGCAGAGCTGGCGACGATGACGTCCAGCTTACCGTCGTGCGGCTGGATATCAGCTCCAAGCTTGAGCCGGGCATCGCCGATCTGCCCGACATTCACAATCATCACCGTGTTAGCGCGGAAAAGCCGCCGCTCGCCGTCCGCTTGCAGCTCGACATACGCCTGCCGTAGATGAAAGAGATTCCTGAACCCGTGACGACGTAGGCGCCGAAGCCCAGCACGTTTTTGAGTTCGCGGCTGGCATCGGCGATCAGGCGCGCATCATAGCCACATCCGGCTACGAGAGCGAAGTACCGGTCGTGTGTGGGGAGATACCCGACGTCAAACCGCGCGAGACGACCGGTACATATGGCATCGAGTGACCCGTCGAGATCGGCAGGTATGGTAAGAGCCCGCGCGAGGAGATTGGCAGTCCCAACCGGGATCTGAGCGAGCGGTACGTCTGCCTTTGAGTGGATCAGGCCGCTCATTACCTCCATAATCGTACCGTCGCCACCGGCGGCGACAACCAAATCGAACCCTTCCCCCGGTGCGGCTTCGGCCCAAGCTAGTCCATCGCCCGGCCCTGTAGTCAGCCGTACCTCGACCTGCATGCCCGCTGTCTGAAGACGCGCCGAAATTGTATGCGCCGTCGCTTCGGCATCATGCTGGCCCGAGCCTGGATTTAGAATGACGAGCGCACGCCTGAATTCACTCATAGATCCATCGCCTCCGCGCCGGCCGCAGCTAATGACCCGATTGATCTCCGGATCGCCAAGCCTTAATGAGGAGGCGCGAGCAGTTGCGCCCCGAGAGAGTGAAGCACGTTCGGTCTGGCCAGGAGCGCATATGCACCACCAATGTTGGCCTCACTCAGGACGGATGTATCTGCGACCAGCCTGGTTACAGTGTTCGGGTCCACAGAGCGCATACTCCAGAGCAGATTCAGGGCCAGCGGTGCGGGAATGTCTGTTCTTACGAAGGGACGTACCGCGCCGGTGATCCGATCAGCGTTATGCATGTTCTCGAGGAAGCCGCGTTCCCGAAGCTTACGTGCGATCCCCAGAAGCACAAGCTGCTGGCGCCTCATACGCTGGAAGTCGGAATCCGGGTGGCGGACACGACTGAACATCAACGCCCGTTCCCCATTCATGACCTCCACCCCTGGAACGAAGTGGGCCACGGTATACCCGTAGTCTTCCGTCGGAAACCGGTTGTCATAGAGCTCGCGCGGCACGTCGACGGGCACCCCGCCAAGTGCGTCGATCAAGCTTCGGAACCCCGCGAAGTCGACGACGACCGCATAATCGATCGGAATATTGAGAAGCCGGCCCACGGTCTGTTTCGCCAGCATGGCGCCCTGGCCTTGCTGCTCTCCCACGAAGTAGCTGCTGTTGATCTTGCCTTCACGCGCTCCGGAAATGGGGACCCACAGGTCACGCGGCAGCGAGAGCATCGACGCGTGGTCGTGTTGAGGATCGAGGTGGAGAATGATAATCGAGTCGCTCCGCCCATGAGTTCCCTCTCCGGCGCGCGCGTCGATGCCGAGCAGCAGGATCGTGAGGGCCGGTCCCGGCGCGGGCGTCGGCTCTGTCGCCCGCGTAGCAGTGGCCGTCGGCGTCGGAGTACTGGCTGGAAGCGAAGTCGCCGTCGTGGTCGGAATGGATGATGGCGTCGCAGAGGGCTGTGCGGTCTGCGTCGCGATCGCCCGGCGTACGTGGAGTGTGTCAAGCCGGGTCTCCGATGGTGCCGGCCGCCGGAGCGCATAGGCGTCCGGGGAGCGCGCGGTGCTCGTGGGAGTGGCGCGCAGGGCTGAAGCGCGTGTGTGGACCGAGGTGGCATCGCCGGTAGGCAGGCTGCTGATAAGCTTCAGATCGTTCCATGCCCGTGCGAGAGGGATTCCTACGTACCAGCCTGCGAGCAGGCAAAGCACGGCGATGAGCGTGCCTAGCATCCCAACCCAATTCGCACGCAGCCATGATCGAGACGCGGATGGAACGTTCGTGGCTGCAAGGGTTCGGCCCAATGAAGAGGAGGTACGTTTAGGCTGCGTCTGCTGGAGACGAAAGGTTCGACATACTGTGCATTCAGCGAGGTGAAAGCCAAGATAGATGTTCCGGCCATAGCTCGCGCCCGGTATCACGCCAGCACGGATCAGCTTGCGGGCTTGTCGACAGTTCACGTGTACCTCGGCGACGCGGCGACCTCCGCGCTTGAGTGTAGCAGGTAGCTGCGATAATCTTCAATGATGGGCAGATGAGGAAAGGCGTCCAGACACCGTTGAGATGGCGAAACGAGCCGGTCCACTACTGTGTGTTGCCGTTCGAGGGAGCTTCGTGGCAGCTACGAGTCAAGCATCGTGCTAGGGAAATAGACGACGTGCCATGCGAGCTTGCCTCGGGTCGGCGAGCATGGTATAGTAGTTCGCATCATGGCTGACCGTTTCGCGCGTCGGTGCAGACGGTAAATCGAAATTAGAAATGGGTGTCAGGGATGCTTGACTTTAGCAAGTAGCCCTAGTATACTAGTTTTCATCGACAACGACACGGTCTCGTCGCGAGGCAGACCGGCACAGGGTGACATACTCCCGAGCTTGGCCGTCCACGGACCGCCCGCTCGCTTTTG
Source organism: Chloroflexales bacterium (assembly GCA_038254585.1). Classification (GTDB taxonomy): domain Bacteria; phylum Chloroflexota; class Chloroflexia; order Chloroflexales; family Kallotenuaceae; genus JBBSGA01. Next base: position 8,945 of record JBBSGA010000196.1, read on the forward strand.
TGTCGCCCGCACCTTACCAACTGACGTGTGCGACGTGCGTCGTCCTCTCCGCCACACGGAGCGACGACGCAGCGGTGAAGCGTGGGATGCCAGTCCCGCTTCACCATGGATGACGAGTTTGATCCTGGCTCAGGATCAACGCTGGCGGCGTGCCTAACGCATGTAAGTCGCACGGCCGGTCTTCGGAGCGGCAGTGGCGAACGGCTGAGGAACACGTACGAACCTGCCCGACCGTGGGGAATAACGCGCCGAAAGGCGTGCTAAGACCGCGTACGCTCCCGTTTCGGCGGGAGGAAAGCCGTGAGGCGCGGACGGAGGGGCGTGCGGCCCATCAGGTGGTTGGTGGGGTAAGAGCCCACCAAGCCTTTGACGGGTAGCTGGTCTGTGAGGACGATCAGCCAGACTGGGACTGAGACACGGCCCAGACACCTACGGGTGGCAGCAGCGAGGAATCTTCTACAATGGGCGCAAGCCCGATAGAGCAACGCCGCGTGGAGGACGACGGCCTTCGGGTTGTAAACTCCTTTCGGGGGGGATGATACGGACAGTACCCTCAGAAGCAGCCCCGGCTAACTCTGTGCCAGCAGCCGCGGTAATACAGAGGGGGCAAGCGTTGTCCGGATTGACTGGGCGTACAGCGCGCGCAGGCGGTCGACAAGGTGCCGTGTGACAAGCGGGAGCTTAACTCCCGAGGGCCATGGTAGACCGGCCGACTGGAGGCAGGGAGAGGGAGGTGGAATACCCGGTGGAGCGGTGAAATGCGTAGAGATCGGGTGGAACACCAGCGGCGAAGGCGGCCTCCTGGCCCTGACCTGACGCTGAGGCGCGAGAGCGTGGGGAGCAAACCGGATTAGATACCCGGGTAGTCCACGCCGTAAACGATGTGCACCCGGTGCTGGGCGGTGATTGCGCCGCTCGGTGCCTAAGCTTACGCGATGAGTGCACCGCCTGGGGACTACGGCCGCAAGGCTAAAACTCAAAGGAATTGACGGGGGCCCGCACAAGCAGCGGAGCGTGTGGTTTAATTCGACGCAACACGCAGAACCTTACCCAGGCTTGACATGCACCTGCAGATGCGGGAAACCGCATCGCCTTCGAGGGTGGTGCACCGGTGCTGCATGGCTGTCGTCAGCTCGTGTCGTGAGATGTTGGGTTAAGTCCCGCAACGAGCGCAACCCTTGCCCCAGGTTATGAGTGTCATGGGGGACTGCCGGTGCGTTGCATCGGAGGAAGGCGGGGATGACGTCAAGTCCGCATGGCCCCGACGCCTGGGGCGACACACACGCTACAATGGCCGGCGGAGCGCGCTGCGACGGGGCAACCCGGAGCCAATCGCCAAGGTCGGTCTCAGTGCAGATTGGGGGCTGCAACTCGCCCCCATGAAGGCGGAGTTGCTAGTAACCGCGTGTCAGCATAGCGCGGTGAATATGTTCCCGGGTCTTGTACACACCGCCCGTCACGTCATGGGAGTCGACAACACCTGAAGTCCGTGAGCTAACCTTTTGGGGGCAGCGGCCGAGGGTGGGGTTGATGACTGGGACGAAGTCGTAACAAGGTAGCCGTAGCGGAAGCTGCGGCTGGATCACCTCCTTTCTAGGGAGTTCTGCTCCTCTTTGTAGACAGGTTCGCCTGCCTCTGAGGACGATCCCAGGTCAGCTTCCCCTTTCACTCGCCAGCACGAAAGTGTGACGCGGGAGATGGTTCGCAGGAGCCGTCGTTGGTTGGGGAAAACCTGTACATGCTGGGTGCTGTATAACTTACGGCATACCGGCAAAAAATAAGATCTGGCAAGATCGTTTCTTTCTTTTCACTCTCCAGTTGTATAAGGTTCACCAGTTAGACCCTAAAGCAAAGAAGCCTCCGGCAAACACCGGAGGCCTTTTGCTTATGCGTTAGATTACGGCGTAGCCAGGGTTCGACTAGCGCTCATCCACCGCCGGGGCGGGACACCGCGACGGGTATGGCTCCTGTCACTTTGATGAGGTCTGCTGTAGCAAGATGCAGATTTACACCACGCTGCCCACCACTCACGTACAGACTGTCGAGCGCCAGCGCGCTGCTATCTATAAAGACTTGTAGCCCCTTTTGTAGCAGCGAGAGCGGCGAGATGCCTCCCACCAGCAGCCCTGTTATCTTCTCGGCCTCGCGCTGGGTCGCCATACGCAGCCGTTTCTCAGCCGCAGCCGGTTGCGCTCCCAGCGCCTTCAGGTCCAGCTCAGCACTTCCAGGGACCATGACAAGCATCGGCTTGCCCTTCCCCGTTTCGCCTAGCACCACCAGCGTCTTGAACACGCGCGCCGCATCCACAC
>JBBSGA010000197.1:0-11237 GCA_038254585.1 Chloroflexales bacterium
TGCGGCCCGCGCAGCTCGATTGGTAGGCACTCCGGATCGATCATTACGTCACGATTGCCTACCGCACAAATTAAAACGGCACCCATGCAGTACCTCCCGGTAGAGTTTTGAGATTATCGTCTCGGCACGACTCGGTTCAAGGCTACGCGACTCTGACCTTCACCCATCCCAGCGGCGCCAGCGGCCTCCCCCTGTCAGCGACGACGTGGCGGGTCTTGGGGAAGGCGCCGCCCTGCTCATAGTTGCCGCGCACCAGACCGTACGTACGGATGATTTGCGCGAGGAGCTCCCGGTTCGGCTTGATGATCCGGCTCAGCGTCTTGCTGTTCCAGCCGGTCCCCCACCCGAGCTGCGTGAAGAATGTCTGCGGCTCGCGCTCTTCGGCCTCCTGGAGCAGCGATGCGTAGAGACGCTCGACCTCGGGAGCGCGACCCTCAAAGAAGAGCGCCTCCTGCCGGATTCGCTCGACGCCATGCTCCTGACAGATCCCGGCCCAATCGCGGATTGCCTCCACGCCGCGTCCGAAGTCCAGTGATTGTGCCGCCGGACCTAGCAGGAAGTCGTCTAGGCGAAGCCGGGCCGTGAAGGTTGTCCCTGGCCGGACTGCTTCGATGTCGATCGGGATGCCGCGCTCTCCTGCCGGCCAGACCGCGACGTTGTCGAGTTCCAGCGCATCGGGCGCGACCGGCTGCGAGTCGGTCACCTGGATTGTTCGCATGAGATCATAGTTCGGCGCTTGCGCCGGCCGGGGTGCACGTCCGAAGAGGTTTTGCTCAACCTGCCGCGCTGCCCATTCGCGTCGCTGGCCCAGTTCACCTGCACGGATGGTGATCTCACGCCGCAGGGCGATACCCGTGCCGATGGCGGTACGCAGGGCGCCCTTGATCGTGCTCCCGGGCAGGTACAGACGGCCCATGGCGTCCTTGATCTGCGGCCACACTTCTCCGAGCGACGACGTTCCGCCGAGCCGGTAGCGGAACAGTTCGGGATGCTGCGTGACGTCGGCCTGCGTCAGGAAGCTGGCGAGGTTGTTACTGCGCATGATCTTATCGATCAGCTCTTGGTCGCCGGTGTCCGGCAGAATGTAGTCGAAGACGGCGTCCGTGTCGAAGACGTACAGGAAGCGGCCGAAGCTGGCGAAGTCGACGCCGTTGCGTAGCGGCGAGCCACCGGAGCCGATGTGCAGCGGCGAGCGCACGGTAATCTCAAGCTGGTGGGTTGTCATACGCCCTCCTTCGCCGTCACTCCAATCGTCAGCGCAAGCCCGTAACGCCAGACCGGGTGCGCAAAGGGCGGCACATCCGGCGCCACGTCTGCAACTGCTCCCAATGGCGGCTGCCCATTCGGACAGTTGACGATCGATCCTTCGGTGAGGAGATGGATGGCCCTGCGGCGCTGTGCCACGACCTCGGGATTGTTGGAGGCCAGCCAGCCGCCGACCTGGACGAGGTCATAGCTTGCGCCCCGACCGAGCACACCTGCCTCCAGTTCCGGCAGACTTGGCAGGTAGCGGGAGAGGAGCATCGCCCGCGCCTGGCCCGTTGTGTCCGGCAGATCGATCGTCTCAGGTTCGGCGACGTCGAACTGCCCTAGCCCAGAGCTGCGGCGGCCGCCAAGGCCGCTATGGCCGAGCCGCACCAGCAGCTCATGTAACGCGGCAGTCGCCGCGGCGTCTCGCGTCTGGGCAAGCACGAAGAGACCGCAGGCTTCTGCGAACCGCACCTGGCCCACTGCAAAATACTGGCCTGCGTCACGCTGGCGATCCACGGTCACTCGGTCGATCCGGTCGGTACTCCAGATGGTGTCATTGGCTATGGCTGGACCGTCGGCAGCGGCAACCAACGCAGCGCCATCCTGGTACAGGTGCGCCGTTTCCGCGCCTGTACCGCCCCGCAAATAGTCCTGGAGGCTGCCGCCTGCGAGCAGATGTCGCAGAATAGTCGCAGAAACGTACTGGAGATTTTTGATACGCTTGCGCGTCCCCCGCTGCGCCTCCTCGGCCTGTCGAGATGCGAGCCGGGGACGAGGAAAGAGCAGCGCACGACCGGCGTATGGCAGGCATGACGATATCCGGAAGGGCAGGTCTGGCTGTCCTTCTCCGGCCCTGGTCGCGCCGAACGCCCGGCCGGCAAGCAATGACTCGGCGAAGAGGGCGCTGTATAACGTGTCCGAGGGACACTGCACGCCGGTCTGCTCCAGCCCCACCCCGGCACTTCCAAAGTGGAACGCTCCGCACGGCATCAATCGAAATACGGTCAAGGCGGCCATCGGCTACCCCCCGAACTGTGTTTGCCACCGGGCACGAAGGTCCTCGATCGAGCCTGCTTGGAGAAAAGGCATCTCTTTTTGGTAGTCGTCGGCCGTGCGAACACGCAGGCTGAGGTTCTCGAATACAACCTGCCCGCTGCCCCGTGCGCCCTGGCCGCCCAGGTAATCTTCTTCGACCAGCGCCAACGCCTCCAGCACACGTCTAAAGAGCCGGACGTCGCCATTATCGTTATATAGACTGGAAGGTGAGTGCCCCTTTGAAGACCGCGCCTGCGGGAACGCGCTCCTGCTGGCGCGGGGTCGCGGCCGAGGTAACGCGGTCGATCGCCGCCTCCCACTTCACCTCGGTGTACGGCAGATCAGTCCGTAGCTGGTTTAGATCATCTCGGCTGGCGGGCGTGAGGAACGCGTCGCGCACGACGAGCCGTGACGTTTCGGAATGGGGATTTTCCCCTGGAATACCGAACGCACGGCACAGCTCACAGCTTGCATACTCTTCCGCGTTCTTGCATGTATGAATACTGACCCCTTGGCCGATGCGGGTGTTCTGCGGCTTGCCCATATGCTTTTCCTGCTGCGAGCGCATCTTGCCGCGCAGGGATGACCCGGGGACGTAGGGTGCGCCGGACAGTGGATCGCGAATGACTGGATTGTCCACGTTGCCGATCGCGAGCGTTCCCGGCGATCCGCCGATATGCAGGCCGGTCACGGTGTGGATGTCGAAGTCGAGGAATATGCGTCCATGGAGTCGAACGATTCGAGGTGCATTGCTCATACGTCGCCCTTCCTTCTCCTTTAGTTGTTGCTGCCGCCATTCGCGCGGTGGTAGGCCAGAATTGCCTCGAAGAAATCGACAAAGTTCCGGAAATTGTTCGGATTGTCGTTGACCAGGTCGATCGCCGGAATCAGCACCTGGCTAAGCTGGCCGACGCCCTGGCCGCGCTCCCGCTTCGCTTGATAGGCAATACGGGGCTTGAGCAGCGCCAGCTCGCGCTTAGCCCGCCGCTCCCGCTCGTTTTGCTCGGCGCTCTCCGCCGTTCCTGCCCGCCTACTTTGCAGCCAGTCCATTTCTATCTGGCGGACCGTCCCAAAGATGCCGCGTACCTGGCTTGTCGTCAGGCGAAACTCGGTGGCAAGTGCACGGCCTATCCCTTCGGCGGCGGCGATGAGCGCCTCGTTATCACCATCCACAATGATCTGCCGCAGCTTCTCCACGCTCACGAGTGCCATCAGCGTTGCTCCTCACGAACTAAGAGTTGTGCCCAACGGGCCGCGAACCCGACCCGTTCGATGAACCGCCCAATGGTCCGGGGACGGGTATCAGCGCCTTCGAGCAGCCTCGTGCTCAGACTCCGGATAAATCCCGCAACGTCTTGTTCCTCGCGCCCGAGTTCAGTGACGATACGTGCCAGCTGGTATACACCCCGCCAGATCCAAGGACCGAAGACGAGGACATCTCGATTCCCGCGACGCTCCCCGTCGTTGAGCGCTTTCAGGTATTGCCCGTAAATCGCTTGTAGTGCTTGTAAGACGGATCGACTCAAGCGTTTGTCGTCGATATACGTCGTGAGCCGTCGAGTGAGCTCGAATACATCGTCGCCGGTCGGACCCCATGGGATGACGTGATCGAGAAGGCCAAACGCATCCTTACCAGGACGTTCCTTCGCCCGTTCCAGTTCCTTGTGCGCCGCCTCAGCGGCCTGGTAGAGCGGGAACTTCGCCCCGTGCAGCGAGAGCCCGGCGGAGATATGGACGCACTCGTTGCGAGCATAGGCGCGCAGATCTTCTCGGATCGAACGCGCGAGCTCCGGTAGCACATGCCAGGAACCGACGATGAACAGGTCGTCGCCGCCGGAGTAGACTGCGTAGACGAGTGCGCCACGTTCCGCATCGGCATTGACCTGGCGGCACAGCTCGCCGACCCAGCCCTCGAAGAAGCGCACCAGGGCGCTGCTCAGACCGCCGATCCGAGCAAGGGTGGACCTCTGCAAGCTATGTGCGAAAAGGTCACCTAGATCGTCGACATCCATCCGCAGCACGCCCAACCGTTTGACGCCTTTACTCTGGGCCACTAGCATGCCGAAGGTTTTGATCGACCGGCCAGGCTCGCGCTCCTGCTCGTCAGGGTGCGCGTCAAGCCATGCACGCAGCTTCTCAACGTCACGTTCCCGCACCGTCGGCGTCTCGTTGACCATCGGGCGGATGCCGCAAGCAATACCGCGCCCGCCTAGCTGGAGACGCAGAGCGGAAGACACCGGCTCATGCAATGCTAGGACACGTGTTCCAGGGGGAGCATCCGCCATGCGTTCGCGCACCTCGGCCTCAGAATGGGCCATACGGAAGTCCATCCCAAGATCCTGGAGCACGGTGTGTGCTGCGACGCGCTGTCGTTGGCGTGGCAGGTTGGGGGCGAGCGGCATCACGAGCAGGTAGCGGGCATTGTGCAGCTCGCGTGCTAACGTGTTGAAGCTATCGCAGAGCAGGCAGATACTCTGCTGTTCACTAGGCAGGACTTCGGCCTCCTCCCGCGCTGTGAAGGACACCAGTTCCCGGTCGGGCTCGCCTTGAAAGCGGCAGACGACGCAGGCGTCGGCACTATTCCCCCCATGTCCGTGCGGCGTGAACAATTCGCGTACCAGAGCCTCCGGGCCAAGATCGGCGAACTTCCGGCGTTTATCGACATTGATCGCCTCGCCAAGCACACGCCATTGCGCCTGAAACTTCGTAGTATCCGCCAGCGTCCCCTCGTCAAAGGGCACGGCGCCAAGCGCTACGTATAGCTCAGCCTTGTGGCGCCGGAGCATCCACTGCCCAAGCTCCTGGCGCCAACCCTCCAACGCTGCTTCGGCACTGCGGGGCAAGACCACGTAGAACCTGCCACCACCACTGTACAGCAGGTTGACCAATGGCAGGCCGGCCTGCCGCAACAGATAGTGCGCTATCGCATCGGTCAGCAACTGCAGATAGAACGAGCGTGCGCGCAACCCGCGGGTAGCGCCGGCGGCCGTGAGCGTATACAGAAACGCCTGCACGCCCGAGATGTCCCCGCCAACCAACAGCACGCCGTCCGCGCCGTTGTCAGCCGCATGAACGGCGGCTACCGCTGCCTCTGTGCGCGCCTGGTCGAAGAGCGAAACCGCGTCATCGTGGGCTGACGGGATCGCCCAGGCGTACTCCTGCAGGAGATAATAGAGCTGTTCCAGTGCCGGCTCGTCGTCGCCCGGCAAATCTCGGTATGCTTGCGAAAAACGCTGAGCGAGATCGGGGTCCGCGTTTGAGAGAGCTTGTTCGGGATCCAAAGTTGGGAACAACGACGCACGATCGATTCTCAAAGTGCTTGGCGTATAGAAGGCCGGCGCAGGCAGGTCGTTACCTGGCTCAGCTACCTCACTAAAGATCGAACGTAAGGGAACTGGGCGCGGCGGAGGTGTGAGGAGAACCGCCGCGTGCCGTCTGAGCACCGCCAGTGCCGCGCCGGACGCATCGTCCATCTATGCAACCTTTCCAGTGAAAACCCGGCAGACTCGACGCCTCTACAATCGCTTACCAAAATCGTAACTGCGACGTCACGTCGCGCGGAGCGAAGTATACACGATGCGTCAATTCCACGTAACTTTGCGACGTGTCACCGTGTCACTTGTCACCGGGAGCCCTTTTTCAGGCGCAAGTCCGGTGACACTTCGGCTCGGAACGCGAGAACGCACAGCCCTGGATCATCTATATTGGCTACACTCGCCACGCCGCGATCCTCTCCGCGAGCCACTGCGCATCCGCCGGCGATAGCGGCGGGGGCGGGACCGGTGTGCCGTAGTCGATCGCGATGTCGTAATGTCCGCGCCGGTAGGCCGGCGCGACGATGGCCTGCAAATCGAGCGGCGTGTCCGGCCGTGGCGCGCGCGTGGGCACCGCGATCACCGGTAGGTGCTGCCGGAGGGATGTTGACCACACGGCGTAGGCGGCACCCCGCTCGCCGCGGTGCAGCAGGGCGTAGTAGTCGCCCCGCCCCGAGACCTCCGGCGGGCGGCGAGGTAATGCCGGGCTGGTAGCGGGCAGCTCGTCGACCCGACAGTGCTCCCCGCCTACTCCCACGCGCACAGCGCCGCGACGTACGCCGCCGAGCCGTCGCGCAGCCACCCGTCGAGCTGCGCCTGCTCCTTGAGCTGCTGCCCGCGCTGGCGTGAGACCGCCACGAAGCGGCAGCCGAGCTCGGGCAGCGCGGTCATGTCGCTCCAGAGCTTCTCGAACTGCGCGATGGGGAAGACGTCTTCGTGGCCGTGGCCCCAGCGCCGCTTGACCTCCTTGAGCGTGACGTAGGTGGGAATCCGCGCCGCCAGCGCGCGCACCGCCGCGGCGACCCGCTGCTCGTCGGCCAGCGCCGCGCGGTCGAGCCCGAAGACGGCCAGCAGCGCGTCGACGTCGATCCAGGTCGTCATCGAGTTGTAGTACGACAGCGCGAACTCGCTCTCCTCCGTGGGCATCGCCAGCCCCTCGACCAGCCGCAGCCGCCCGTCCACGCGCGCCAGCCCGCCGCCGCGATCCTCGATCCGCCGCGGGATCACCTCCATCGTCAGCGGCGCGCCGGTCGTGATGTGCAGCCCGAGCAGCGCCGGGTCCACGTCCGCGCCCAGCGTGTCGATGTTGTGGAGCATCAGGTACCGCAGCTCCGGCCGCTGCTCCAGCAGGTGCCGGAGCGTGCCATTCCTGAGCATGTTCGGGAGCTCGTACCAGTGGCCGGCGGGGTGCAGGCACTGGCTCGGCAGGTTGTCAGTGTAGTCGCTGGCCTCGCCCCGGCTGCGCGCCCAGTCGATCAGCGCCGCCTGCAGGCTGAGGCGCACCTTCTGCGCCTGCTCGTCCAGCACCTGCTGCGGCATTTCTTCCCACGCGAAGCGCAGGTCGCGCACCATCGGCACCATCCGTAGCCCCACCGCGCGGCCGGGCGAGAGCACCAGTGGCCCTGCGTAGCCGTAGTTGTGCTCGGCCTCGAGGTACGCCGCGATCGGCGCGTGCGTCAGGTAGCTGGTCGTGAAGATGTGCGGCAGGGCGCAACCAGCCAGGCGGCCGGTGCGCCGGCTCTTCGCCAGGTGCGTCTCCACGAAGGTGCGGTGCCGCCCATCGAGCTTGGCGAACGGATGCAGCGCCTTGACCACACCGGCGCCCTGCGTCCAGCGGCTGCCGATGCCGGCTGCCAGCGAGACGACGGCGACCCGGCCCGCGGCGAGGGCGTCGAGACCCGTGCGCCGCAGCTCATCGCTCAGCCCGTCCACGCCGTCGTAGACGTCGCCCGGCTCGACGTCGCGGATCGTGCTGGTCGGCGGCAGGCGATTCTGCGCCAGGCCGATCCGTCCGCTCCGCAGATCCGCGCGAATCTGCTCGTGCTGCACCGGATCGAAGCCCGCGACCTCGAGCAGCGTAGCGAGGTTCTGACCGGCATCCCCCTCGGCGCGCGTCCGCGGCAGCAGACGGTCGAAGAGCGTCTGCACCATCCCCGCCAGCTCCGGCCGCGTGCGGCAGGCCGTGCCGAAGGCGTCGAGCTCGACCCGCCGCGAGATGCTCAGCTCGCGCGGATCGAGGCGCATCAGGCGCGGAACGGTCATCGCGTAGTAGCCCGGCGGCAGCGGCGCGGTCTCCGCCGCCAGCAGCGCGGCCGTGGTGCCGCGCTCGTTGATCGCGAAGTCGTAGACCACCGGCTCCATCGCGAAGGGCAGCGCGTGCTCGAAGCGCCGCCGCGCGGCGGACATGATCGCCTGCAGCCGCTCCTGCGCCTCGGCCGTGCGGCGCGGATCGAAGATGAAGCCCATGCCGCCGCCGGACATCCCGCCCAGCATCCAGAAGCCCCAGAAGTCCGTCCCGAACTGCTCGCGCGCCGCGGCGATCAGCGACTCGGTGTAGAGGTTGCTGGCCCAGGGCACGATCGTCTGCAGCGGGCCGAAGAAGTTGCGCGTCGTCGCGGCGCCGATCGCGGCGATGTCGCCCGCCCGCAGGTCTGCCAGGATCTCGTCGAGGATCGCGCCCGCGTCCTGCCGCGCCAGCCACTCGGTCTCCGAGCGCAGCAGATACTTCTCGGTGACCATCTCGAGGATCGGCCCGACGTTCTGCGCCATGCCGCCGTGCACCAGCACCAGGCTCTCCTGCAGCCGCCGGCGGGTCTCGTCCGAGGCCTCGTCGTGCGTGAGGATGTGGTGCGACGGGAGCAGCCGTCCGCGGCTGATGCCCTGCTCGGGGTCGTCCTCGCCCGCGGCCTGGCCCTGGATCAGCTTGATGCCGGGCCACACGCCGCCCGAATCCTGCCAGCCGCCGCCGGAGCCCGCCAGCCACTCGCCCAGGATCGCCCGCGCCGCTACCAGCCGTCGCTCGGCCTCCTCCAGCGGCCCTGTGAGCGACCGCGCCTGGCCCGTGGCGCGCATACAAACGGCGATCAGCGCTGCCAGCAGGTTGGTCGAGACCGCGAGGCGCGAGCCCTTGGGGATGTCGTTGACGTTGCTGATCAGCTCGATGCCGTTGCCGGGCCCGACCAGCCGCGCGAGCAGATCCGCGAGGCGCTCTTCGGAGCCCTCGACGCCCGGCGGCACGAGCCCGGAGGCGATCAGCGCCGCCTTCAGCAGGCCGAGGTAGTCGCGCGCGAAGTCGAAGACCTCGTCGAGCTCGACGATGTCGGCCGTCGTCGCCAGGTCGACGCTGACGAGCCGCAGCACGGGCTCGTCGATCACGCGGAAGTAGGCTTCGACCGGCGGCCGGGTTGCCGCGTCGCGCCCGCGTACTCCCAGGTCGATCGAGACGTTGACGACGCGCGCGCCTTCGGGATAGTCCATCCCCAGAAAGAAGATGTCGCTCCAGCCGCTGTGCGTCAGATCCATGCGTACCGGCGTCGACTCTTTCAGAATCGGGAACGAGGCCTCGTCCGAGGCGCGCTGCCGCAGCTCCGGGCGCACGCGCAGCGGCTGGTCATTGGGATGGCCGACGCGGAACATCCACTGGTTGCCGCGCACCGACCGCACGCTGCGGCGCACCTGGTCGGCCAGCGTCTGGAACGCGAGGCGGTGGTAGGCCGCCGCCAGCGCGCTCGAAAGCGTGTCGCTCGGCCCCTGCTCGGCCTGCGCCTGCAGCAAGAGGCCGATCGCTTCCTCGAAGCGCCGGTCCAGCAGGCGCAGGTAGCCCGCGAACGGGATCTGGCCGCTGGCCGGCAGCTCGGCACGGGTAGGCAGGTGGAACCGGTGGATTGCGTAGAGAAAGAAGCAGGCGCGCACGCGCTCGTAAAGGTTCGTGCTGCCGTGGCGGAACGCCTCGAGCCGCGCGCACGTCGCCAGCAGCTCCTCCGTGGAGGCCGGCCGGCAGGCCGCGTCGAGCGAGCGGTTGCGTACGTCGGGATCCGGCGAGGTGATGATCTCGATCAGCGACGCGGCCAAGTTCTGCATCTCAGTGGCCCACCAGGTGCGTGTCGCGCTGGGCCAGCAGCTCGAGCATCCCGACGAGCACCTCGTCGCGGTCGCGTCCGCTGAGCGCCAGCGCCAGCTGCGCCGTCAGCAGGCCGTAGCGCGCGTCGACCGGATAGCGCCGCCCCTCGGCCTCGAGCGCAATGTAGCGCTCCCGCCGCGCCAGCTCGTCCAGCACCGGCGAGAGCTGCAGCCGCCCGTCCTCGTCCCCCGCGGCCACGCGGCGCTCCAGCAGATCCATGACTGCCGGCGTCAGCACGTGCATGCCGAAGAAGCAGAGGTAGTGCCCGCTGCGCAGTCCGGGCACCATCAAGGACTGCTCGGCCTCGGTCGGGGTCGGCTTCTCCACGACGCGCTCGACGACGTAGAGGTCTCGGCTGCCCTTGACGCGGCGCCCGCCGACCGCGCCGAAGTAGGGCAGGAGGTTCTCGCGCGTCGGCTGCACGGCCGAGACCGAGCAGCCCTGCGTCTGCGCCACCTCGACCAGCTGCTGCGCGCAGACTTTTGCGTCGTCGCTGACGTAGACGTGGTCGCCGACCATGTGCAGGAACGGCTCGCCGGCCACGAAGTCCCGCGCGCAGTAGACGGCGTGCCCGTAGCCGAGCGGCCGCGGCTGGGCCACGAAGCGCAGACTGCGTGCGTCGTCGCCCGCCGCCGCGCGATAGGCGGTCTCGTCGCCGGGGCAGACGACGACGCAGATATCCTCGATGCCGACGCGCAGCGCCTCGGCGATAATAATCCCCAGCACCGATTTCTGCGCGCCGTCGCGGTCGACCAGCGTCTGCAGCGGCAGCGTGCGCTGCTTCGGCGCGGCGGCGGTTATCACGGCTTTCCTGATCTTCACTCGCTACCTCTTGGTATCGTCGGCGCTGGTCCATGCGTGACGCGCCCTGGACGGAGCCTTCGGAGGTCGCGCACTGCGCCGGCCGTCTGCGCTGGCGCGTGCCGGGGCCAGGACGTGGTCACAGTAATTGCTCGCCTGGGCATTGTCAACCCCGGTGTCCCCATTCTCGCCCGTCGCGCGCAATGGTGAAAGCGGGTCAGACCGCCCCGCAACACCGTGCAGCCGCCTCTATCGTCGTTGACTGCCGGGGTAGAGTAGGGAGCTGCGGAGAGCTCAGAGTCACTTCGCCGCGGCCCTGATCGTCTACTGTTCGTGAGGAGGATCGTATCTTCGCCGGACCTACCCTAGTCGCAGTACTTTTCGAATTAAGACCCCCACCGTCGTAATGCCAACCGATGCAGCTACGGCGCATGGCTCTGCGATGCTCTATTCGTGTATTCGTGTCGTATTCGTGGACGGCTTGCCGCGGCTATTGCATGCGACACCGGAAGAAAGCCGCGATTGGCGCCTCGTCGACGGCCGGGCTTGACGGCCGGGATTACAATGTGATCGGCAACTCCTGTTGTGGTGAGCCCAATTAACTGGCCAGATCGAAATGTTAGGATCCTCCCAGAAGGAGGACCACATGAAGTCCGGACAGTATACCGCCGAGCAGATCATCAAGATCCTCGACCAGGCTCAGAAGGGGGAGAAAA
>JBBSGA010000198.1:0-11201 GCA_038254585.1 Chloroflexales bacterium
CGTGACGCGCAACGTACTCTTCTCTTTACCGTCTGTTGTGCCCATGGCGACGTTGGAGCCACCGATTGAAATCGGTGTCTGGAACACCCAACGCGCTGAAGCACGTTGAGAGCTTCCATCTTCGCGGGATGCCCGTCTAAGCGCCTCGACGATCACCGCTGCAGGATGGTTCGCCCGCCCCATCGGTAATGTCCGGCCTCACCACAGCGTGTAGCCGCCGTCGATGACATAAGCGGCGCCGGTCACATATGCGGCGGCGGGACTTGCCAGGTAGACCGCCAGCGGGCCGATCTCATCCGGTTCGCCCGCCCGGCCGGCCGGAATGTTCTTCACAAACGCTTCGATCACATCCGGCCGCCGCGCGTTCCAGTCCCGGTTGGTGTCGGTCATGAACAGGCCCGGGCAGATCGCGTTCACCGTGATCCCGTGGGGCGCCCAATCGGCCGCGGCGCAGCGCGTGAAATGCAGCACGGCCGCCTTGCCGGTTTCGTAGGCCCGGCCGCCGATACCCCGATTGGCGATCAGGGCGCTGATCGAGGCGATATTGATGATCCGGCCCCCTTGGCCGCGCGCCAGCATCGCCGCGTCGATCAGCCTGGTGCCGAGGAAGCAGCTCGTCAGATTGAGATCGATCATCTGCTTCCACGTCTCGAGCGTCTCCTCCTCGACGGCGACGCTGACTTCACGGTTGCCGACGTTATTGATCAGGATGTCGATCGGCCCAAACTCCTGCAGGATCCGTTCGCAGGCCGCCTGGCACTCCGTTGGCACGCCCATATCGGCCTTCACGGTCCATGCCTGCCGCCCGAGGGCTCGGATTTCGCCGGCCGCGGTGTCGAGGGTTGCCTGAGTCCGGCCGGTGATGACAACGTCGGCTCCGACGCCGGCCAAGGCCAGTGCCATCGACCGGCCGAGCCCGCGGCTGGCGCCGGTCACGACCGCGCGCTTGCCGTCGAGACGGAATAGATCAAGAACTGACATAGAAGGCTCCTGCTTTTCTGATCGGGGCGAGCGACCGCATCAGCTCGATCGCCCGTTTGGCTCAGTGCGTCGGGACGTCGAGCACCTCGGCGATCTTAACCAGCCGGCGCTCGGCCAGGGATTTGAGCGTCGCCTCGATCATCGCGGTCACCATCAGGCCATCGCGGCCGCTCGCTTCCGGCACGCTGCCGTCGGCGACGCAATCGACGAAGTAGCGGATCGACTCGTACTGGAAACCCCAGGCCTTCCCATAGCGCGTGACGGACTCGGAGGAGAAGGGCGTGTGGAAGCGATCGGTGAAGGCCCAGAGCGCGGGCTCATTCTTGAGCTCCAGGCCACCCTTCTCGCCATAGAGCGACAGGCGATTGTCGACGACGTTGGTATAGCTGTTCGGAACGATCCAGGAGGTCTCGAAGGTGCAGAACGCCCGGCCTTCGAACTCCACCAGAGCTTGGATCGCGTCCCAGCAGGTGATGCCTTTGCCGTCCAGCACGCCGCGATAGCCCTTGGCATAGACTTCGACCGGATCCCGGCCGAAGAGCCAGCGCACGATATCCATCGTATGCGGGAACAAAAACCATTCGGGTCCCGACTGGCCGGCCCACGCCAGCATCTCAGTCGGAACGTAGATCGTGTCGCTCAGCCGAGCGTAAGCCATCACCGGCGGTCCGAGCTCGCCGCGCTCGACGTAGCCCTTCGCGCCCATGAAGAGCGGATGCCAGCGGGCGTGGAAATCGACCATGAAGCTGACGCCGGCCTGCTCGGCCGCCTCGACCATCGCCCGGGCTTCGGCGACGCTCGTCGCGAGCGGTTTCTCGACCATCACGTGCTTGCCTGCGCGCAGCATCGCCAACGTCGGGTCGAGATGCAGATGGTCGGGCGTGGCGATTGTGACCGCCGCGACGTCACTCGCCGCCAGATCATCCAGACTGGTCGTCCAGGCGCAGCCGTACTTGTCCGCCAGCGTCCGAGCGCGGCCTTCGTCGCGATCGCAGATCATGGCCACGTTGCCGCGAGGATGGGCGGCCAGCGCGAGCGCGTGGTTGCTGCCCCAGATCCCTGCGCCGACGATACCGAGCTTGACGTTCTTTGCGGTCATGCTTGCTGCCTCCGATGAAATAGGGTATTCTAACGCAGTTCCCCCTCGCGTGATGGCGTCTCCGGTTCCGCCCCTGTCTCTAGTGAGGCGGCGCAGCGGCGCAGCGCTTCCAACAGCCGGTGCCAGTCGTTCTCGTTCAACCCTGCTACCATGCGCTGCTCGACGGCTTCAACCCGCCGATGGGCCTGGCCCACGAGGTGCTGACCCTGTGGTGTCAGGTACGCCTGCAGCGCCCGTCCGTGTTCGGGATGCGATCGGCGCATGACGAGGCCGGCCGCCTCCAGGTTCATCACAATCTGGTTCATGGTCTGTTTCTACGACGACGGAAGGGTGAAGCTGGCCGGTGCTCGCTCGGACGGCCTCGACGGTGTGTACCGGTGGGCCGGCGATAGGAGCGTGAGGATGACCTTCAATGCGTTGACCCCCGTCAGGTCGAATATACCGAGCGCCGACCAGGGTAGCGCGCTCTGTGCGCGTATACTGGCGTTCCTCACGGGCATGTGCCACACCAGGTTGGTCAACCAGGACGCGCCTATCCTGGGTCGGGCAGAGTGATCAGCCCCGCGCCAGCCCCACAGAACCGGTCAGGTACGGCACCCTATCCTGCGCCGGTGCCGCTGGGAACCGAGGTCAGCCGCATCGACGAAGTGTTTGCCGTTCGGATCGACCAGCAGGCACACGCGCCGCCCCTGATCCTCATGGGCAATCATAGCAGCTGGGCAAAATCTGAAACGCCTATAGCACGAGTATTCCAACGGGCTGCCAGGTTATTGGTAGTCAGCCGGCGTTGGGCGAATACCGACGACCGATCGCTCATACCGTTGAACGACGAAGCCGCGGCCCAGGTGCTTCGTCCCGCGCGCTTGAAACCCGAGGCGGTCGTAATACCGGCATAAGCCCGCGTTCCCGGCCCAGCAGTCGAGCCGCAGGTAGTGCCGACCGGCCTGAGCGATCAGTTCGCCCGCGGCGTCCAGCAGCACTGCCCCGAGCCCCTGACCCGCTGCCGACCTGTGCACGGCCAGCCCATGCACGTAGCCCGCGTCATGCGGCCTATCGCCCCAGACGGCGGGATCGTCCCACAACAGCGAGAACACGCCTGCAAGCTGATACTCGTGACGCGCAACGTACTCTTCTCCGCGATCGATGCGGCCGGCAAATACGGTGCGAGGGTGCGGCATGGGCCATTGCTCGCCGAGGCCTTTGTGGATCAGCCATTGGCGGGCCTCTTCGAGGAGCGCCAGTATATCGTCGAGATCGTCCGGTTGGGCACGCAGGATCTGCAGCGAAGGTTGGTAGGTCATTGGCGGGCTTCTTCGTACCTTGTCCTATGCCGGTGTAGGCGCCGATCGCTCTACCGCTGCGTCGCCTCTCCCGACGTGGGAGCCACCGATTGAAATCTGCGTCTGAAACACCAAACGCGCTTCAGCGCGTTGAGCGCTTCCATCCCGTTCAGTTGGTAACCTTCATCAGCGCGTCGCGTGGTAGCCGGGACCGCATGATGAAGGCTCATGCGCCGATCGGATCAACGGGTCTCAACGTGCTTCAGCACGTTTCGGTTAGCAGACACCGATTTCAATCGGTGGGTCTCGTGCGGTCCCCGAACAAGTTGCTGATCTTCTTCGATTTCAATCGTGCGCCCTCAGAGCTGCTCGATCACGAGCTCGCGCCAGTTGTCTAGCGCCACCTGATAATCGTCGCCTATACTATATGGCTCGACTTTGTCAACGGCACGGCCCGTCGTCGACCGTTAGGCTACGTAGCACGGCTACGGGTGGTCATGCTTGACGTGGAACAGCCGTGGCGACGGTGTCATCTGATGGTACTGGCGGCTCGCGCAGATGCCACAATGGCGACAGGATCAGCCAGATCGTCGAGAGCAGCAGCCCGGCGGCTGCAACCTCGAACGTCGCCGCCACGCCTACCAGGTTCCCTAACGCGCCGCCTAAGAGTGCTCCGAGTGGGGCAACGCCACGGACTAAGCAGAGGAAGCTCGCAGTCACTCGCCCCTGCAGTCGGTCGGGCACCAGTGACTGGCGCGTACTCCCCTGGGTGACCGCCCAGACTGACCAACCGAAGCTATGCGCGGTATACGCGACGACTAACAATGGGACGGTGCCCACTCGGAGGAGCGCTGCGAAAGGCACGCACGCAATCCCCAGCCCTCGTAAAAACGATGCCCCGATGATCGTCGGGCCCAACGTGAGCCACGTGCTCAACCGGCCCGCGACGGCTGCCCCGAGTAGTCCTCCGACACTGCCGGCACTGAATATTACCCCGATCATGCCCGGACTGAGATGGAGGTTGAGTGTGAAGAAGAGCAGCAACACCGCCTGCGCCATGCCGAAGAAAAACATGAAGGTGGCGTTGGTGCCGGCGAAGGCCCGCAGGAGGCGGTGGCGCCACGTGTACACGGCTCCTTCGCGCAAGGATGACCAGATCGCTTGCTTGCCCCCGGCACCCGGCGGTGGCTCTTGCTTCCGGATGAGCCAAAGGCTGATCGCCGAAGCCAGGAATGAGAGTGCGTCGACGGCTATCGCCATCGGAGCGGTGAAGGCTTGAATTACGACGCCAGCGAGCCCTGGTCCGGCGACGTCCGCCGCACTGCTACTGACGTTGAGCTTGCCGTTCCCGTCGATGAGATGTTCTCGTTCCACGAGCGACGGCAGATAGGATTGGTAGGCGGTGTCGAACCAGGCGGTCAACAAACCGACGAGAAACGCGACGATCGACAACTGCGCGATGCTCAGCAGACCGAAGAGCGCGGCCATGGGGATCGATGCGAGGAGCCCGGCACGTCCCAGGTCGGTAGCGATGAGGATGGGGCGCCGCCGCAGCCGGTCGACGCCGACTCCGACAAATGGCCCGATGAGCAGCCAGGGGAGGCCGGTCGCAGCAGTCAAAAGACCGACGTCCGCCGGCGTAGCGTGCAGGGCGGAGATGGCAACCAAAGGCAAGGCAAGCCCGGTGAACCGGGAGCCGAAACCGGAAATGGTCTGTCCTGCCCAGAACTTGAGGAAGTCGGGATGGCGCCATAAGCCGGTGGATTGGATCGACATTGGAATCCTTCCGTGCTGACCCGCGCAGGCATTCTAAACGCTCGCTAACCGATGGCGCTAGAGCACACCCGCGAGCTGCACTGCATCCTATCGATCGCGTCGATCACCATCGCCACGCTAGTTCTCGCTCATCACAGAGATGCAATAGCCACACTATAGCATCATGAGTGGGCTCGACGTGCGCCGGCCTCCAAGCAAACCCCTCGGCGGCGCTTGCACGCCGACTTGACATTGCCCCTAAAGGTAAGGTATATGCTAAGGGTACAGTTTTACCGGGACACCTGCGGCTGAGGATCGGCAAACTCCTTCCTCGGAGGCCGGTGGAGTGCCCACACAGGAGCAGCGTCTATGGCAGACTCGATCCACGAACTCACCACGCCGCCCTCGCCCGAGGCTAAGGAGACGCTTGACGTACGGATTGGTCCGGTCGACCTCATGACCTCCAGCGTCGAGCGCGAGCTGCGGAAGTCGCCGGGGTCCGAGCGAAAGGGTGCGCTGCTGGGCCCGGTCAAGGTCGTGCATGCCTACTGGCTGGCGGGCATGAGCTGCGACGGCTGTACCGTCGCCGTCACCGGGGCGACCGCGCCGAGCGTCGAGGACCTGCTGACCGGTACGCTCCCCGGTGTCCCCCGGCTCGTGCTGCACCACCCGGTCACGTCGGTCGAGGCGGGCGAGCCGTTTGTGCGCAATTACGAGCTTGCCGCTGAGGGCAAGCTCCACGCACCGTACGTCGTGATCTACGAGGGCTCGATCGCCGACGAGCGGCTCGCCGCCGAGACGGGCGGCTACTGGTGCGGCATGGGCGTCGAGACACGCGACGGCGAGCACAAGCCGATCCCGACGACGACCTGGCTCAAGCGCCTGGCGCCCGGTGCGGCGGCCGTCATCGCCATCGGTACCTGCGCCACGTGGGGCGGCATCCCGGCCGCATACGGCAATCCTACGGGTTCCATGAGTGTCATGGACTTCCTGGGCAAGGATTACCTCAGTGCGCTCGGGCTGCCCGTGATCAATGTCCCCGGCTGCTCGCCGGTGGGGGACAACTTCACCGAGACCGTTGCCGCGATCCTGCTCTTCCTGAACGGCCTCGGCCCATTGCCGGAGTTCGACGAGCTCGGCCGTCCGGCCTGGCTCTTCGACGAGACCGTGCACCAGCGCTGCGTCCGCGCCGGGTTCTACGAGGAGGGCACCTTCGCCGAGGCATACGGCGATAAGGAGTGCCTGGTCGAGATCGGCTGCTGGGGGCCCGTGGTGCAGTGCAACATCACCTCGCGCGGCGCGATCTCCCACTTTGGCGGCTGTATGAATACTGGCGGCATCTGCATCGGCTGCACCATGCCGGGCTTTCCCGACCGCTTTGCCCCCTTCTACCAGCGCCCGCCGGGCACGATCGTCTCCTCGACGGCGGCCCGGTCCGTTGGATCGTTCATCCGGCCGCTGCGCCGGATCACCATGCAATTCCACAACCGCGAGCCCCGTTGGGATAAGGAGCACCGCGTCCCGAGTGGCTGGGGCAACGTGGCAGAGCCGGGAGCGGTCCACAAGACCGTGCATTACTTCTACGAAAAGCTGCAATTCTTTAACGCCGAACGGCCGGGCCGCACCCACAAAGAGGAAAAGTACCCCGACGGCTACGAGGTGCCGGGCGTGCGCTCCGGCGAGAGCGAGCCGCCCGGACATCTGAAGTAGTGCTCCGGGGTGCGATGCCGGCTCCCCGTACCTCGAGACCGCGTGATCTATGCTGGAGAGGGTATGACTACACAACAATTCGTGCGCGCCTGGTACGTCGGCATCGCCATCGCGGCCGGGGCGGTCGTCGCGGTCGCCACACTCCTGCTCGCGATCATCGGCACGGCACGCAGCATCCTCGGCAACGCCCGGCGTGCGCTCGGTCTGGCGAACGAGATCGTCGCCAATACCCATCCGATCTGGGAGCTCGAGCAGACGAATGCCGTCGCGGCGCAGCTATTGGAGGGAGGCGCCGCGATCGAGCGCCATGCGACCGAGCTGGCGGACGTGCTCGAGGCGCCGCAGCCCGCTCCGTAAAAGGTACCAGATATGCACCAACAGCTTAGGCCACAACACGTCTCAATCGAGACTGTTGCGCGGTACTGGCGAATCAGTCTCGGGATCGGGCTGGGAGTCATCGGTGCCGTCGCGCTGCTGCTCGAGCTCCTGGTCCGCACCGTGGACCAGATCGAGGCCGGCACCGCCGAAATCTGGCGTGTCGGCAAGCTGATCGCGAACAATACGGTCCATATCCCGCTGCTGGTCCGGACGAACCAGATCGTCGGCGAGATCCTTCCGGCGGCCGATAGGATCGCTGGGGCCACGGCGCGCATCCGGGACACCGTCGGCGGCGACTCGAAGACATGAGGACGAAAGCATGACTATCCGGCTCACGATCCTATCGGCTCTGCAGGTGCTGGCGCTTGTCGCGGCGTTGGTCGCCTACCTTCAGCGCATCGTCCAGGGCCTCGAGCGCATCGGGGGGGCACCGACGAGCTATCTCGCCAAAGTATCCTTCGGCGTGCGCGCCATCGAGAAGGAAACCAGCCACCTGGCACCGCAGGTGACGCAGTTGAACCAGGGCCTCACGACACTTGGCGCCAAGCTGAGCGTCGTGGATGAGCATCTCCGATCAACCGCCACCGCCCTAACCGCGGATGCCCCCGAGCGGGCGAAGGAGCCAGCATGAGCCGGATCATCGCCGGCATCTGGTCGGTGCTGCTGATCGCTACCGGCGTGGCCGTGGTGCCGGTCGTCCTCAACCTGCTGGCGCGGGCCCTGGCCGCCGCGCGCAACATCGAGCGCTACACCGCCGAAATCCTGCAGGGCGGCGTCGGGATCGCCGGCAACACGGCGAGCGTAGCGGCGCTCAAAGACACGCTCGCGGTTGCGCCACAATTACTGGGCGGGGCAGCATCCATCGAGCAGCATGCTGCCGCGATTGAGGCTGCCCTCGGAGGCCCGCGCGCCGGGCACGATGCCGAGCCGGCACCCGGGCCAGACCGCGAGGTGGCGCCGTGAGAACGCTCTTGACCCGGCTCACGTTCGGCCTCGTCGCGGTCGTCGTGGGTCTCCTCGCCACGTACCTGATCCTGATTGCCGCCGCGCTGATTAGAGCTAATCGCAACCTCCAGAAACTGGTCGGTGGGCTCGAGGCAATCCGCGACAATACCGCCCCGCTGGGAGCGGATCTCACGGCAATCAACGGTGCGGCCGTCGCGCTGCGGGACGGGCTCCTGGCCGTGGACCAACATCTTCAAGGCATCATTCGGCTGGTACGCGGCTAACACGGGGAGAAGGTGGTATGTGCTTCAAGAATTTGCCGATCGAGTTTGACGAAAACGGCAAGGCGACGCTCAAGGAGGGCGTGCGCGACCCGTACAGTTATCAGACACGGTCGCTGGACGAGCAGGCCGATAAAATCAAGGACCTCCTGGCGCGCAACGGGCATATCAAGAACGTCGATTTCGACCCGGTCACCCGCGTCGCCGGCGCCCTGGCCTTTCACTCTGTCGTCGACCTCGACGAACGCCGCGTGATCGAGACGAACTCGATGGCGACGCTCTTCCGCGGGTACGAGGTGATCCTCAAGGGCCGCGACCCGCGCGACGCGGCCTTCATCAGCAGCCGCGCCTGTGGCGTCTGCGGCGGCGTGCACTCCACCTGCTCGGCGCTGGCGATGGAGATGGCCTTTCCCGTCGCCCCGCCGCCGCTGGGCATTGCCGTGCGGAACCTAATGCTGGCACTGGAGTTCTGGTACGACAACCCGCTGCACCTGTTCCTACTGGCAGGTCCCGATTATTCGCAGGCCATCGTCCAGACGACCAACCCCGAGATCTGGGAAAAGGCCAGCAAAGCCTCCGCTCCGCATGGCGACGTTCATGGCTACTGGACCATCGGTGACCTGATGACCGATCTCAACCCCTTGACCGGCGGCTTGTATCTCGGCGGTCTCGCGATGACACGCGTAGCGCGCGAGGCGTACGTCCTGATCGGCGCGAAGTATCCGCACCCTGAGACGGTGATCCCGGGTGGCATGAGCACGACGATCAGCCTTACCGTCTTCAACGAGGTCTATGCCCGGCTGCGCCAGCTCTTCGACTATTGCAAGAAGACGGTCGCCATCTGGGACGACCTGTGTGATTTCTTCTACGACGCCAATCCGGAGTACAAGAAGGTCGGCCAACGGCCGGCTAACATCATCGACTCCGGCATCTGGGACGACCCGTTCGCGTATGATGCGTCCTATGCGAACTGCAATGACTGGGGCGAGCGCCGCTGGGCCACCCCGGGCGTGATCGTCGACGGCCAGGTGGTCACCACCAAGCTCCAGGCGATGAACATTGGAATCGAGGAGTTCATCGAGCACTCCTACTACGAGCCCTGGGGCACTCCCCGCTTCCAGACCGACCCGGCCGGCAATCCGATCAGCCCGTTCCATATGTGGAACAAAGAGACCAAGCCGCAGCCGGCCGGCCAGAACTGGCGCGAGAAGTACTCCTGGTCGACGGCGCCGCGCTGGGACCGCCACGCGATGGAGGGCGAGTGCTCGGCGCGGCTGTGGCTCACGGCGGCAAGTCGTGTGTTACCCCACCGCCGCTTCCTGGAGCCCACGGGCACGAGCCTGAGGATCCACGTGCCCGAGAGCACGCTGCCCGACATGGAGCTGGAATGGAAGATCCCGGAGGTGTGGAATGCCTTCGAGCGCAACCGTGGCCGCGCCTACCACCTCGCCTACGCCACGGTGGTTGCCCTGGACAACTGGCTGATCGCCCTCGATCTGCTGAAGCAGGGCAAGACCCAGATCCATACGCCATTCGAGGCGCCGCGCAAGGGCTCGCAAATCGGGGTCGGCTTCTGGGGCGCCGGGCGAGGCTATCTGACCCACCATGCGACGATCGACAACGGCGCGCTGAGCAACTACCAGATCGTCACGCCGTCGACCTGGAATGCCAGCCCCAAGGACCCCTGGGGCAACCCCGGCCCCTACGAGGAGGCAGTGCTCAATACGCCGATTCTGGAGAACTTTGCTAGTGCCGAGCAGTACAAGGGCATCGACATCTTGCGGACGATCCGCAGCTTCGACCCGTGTATGCCGTGTACGACCCACATCCACGTCGACGGTACCAACCGCGTCATCACCCGCGAAGTCAACACCTGCGCGTGTGGCGTCGACGAATGATGCAGCATGCCCGTACTGATTGCCGGCGTCGGCTACCAGAATATGCGCGATCTTTCGGTCGGTCCCGATCTGGTTCCGGCGCTTTCTCGGCTCGACTGGGCCGCGGACGTCGAGATCATTCATCTGCACTTCGGGCCGATCCACGTCGTCCAATGGCTGGAGGAACGGCCGGGCCACTTCGACCGCATGGTCTTCGTCGCGGCCGTCCCACGGGAGCGCACGCCGGGAGGCGTATACTGTTATCGCTGGCAGGGAATCTTGCCGGATGCCGAGGAGATCCAGCAGCGCATCGGCGAGGCCGTGATGGGCGTGATCGACCTCGACAATCTGTTGATCGTCGCCCAGCATTTCGGCGTGCTCCCCGCGGATGTGGTCGTGGTCGAGGTTGAGCCGGTCGATACGAGCTGGGGCATTGGTGTTACTCCGCAGGTCGAGGCGGTCCTCGGCGAGGTGATCGATACCGTAAAGCAGATCGCGCTGCATGGATATGATGGATAACCCGCTCGACGCGATCTATTGGCGTGATGAGATCCTCCAGATCCTCTTCTGGTTCCGGGGTGAGGGGCTGGGAGAAGCGGTCACGCCGCGTGAGCTCGTGACGTTTCTGAGCGTCGACGAGGAGTTCGTGCGCGGGCAGCTGGATCGCCTGGTCGACGAAGGCTATGTGACGCGCTGCCCGTCGGCTGCGACACCCGAACCGGGGGTGCGCTACCAGCTGACCGAGTGGGGCGTCAAGGAGGCCGGCCGCCGCTTCGCCGACGAATTCGAGGGCCTTACCGGCCAGGCGCACGGCGAGTGCAATGATCCCAACTGCTCCTGCAAAACGCTGGGGTCCGAGGCATGCAAGGGACGCACGGCTCACACCCATTCGATC
>JBBSGA010000199.1:0-11198 GCA_038254585.1 Chloroflexales bacterium
ATCGACGGCGAAATCTACGCTAATGTCTGGCAGACCGACCGCATTGCGCGCATCGATCCGAAGACCGGGCGTGTGACGGCCTGGATCGATCTCCGGAGGCTGCTCGGCGAGCAGGAGCGTGCCGTGCCCGTCGACGTTTTAAACGGCATCGCCTTCGATGCGCGCCACCACCGGCTCTTCGTCACCGGGAAGCTGTGGCCGAAGCTCTACCAGATCGCGCTTGTTCCCCCGCGACCGGGGCACTAGAGGCGGCCGGGACCGGTCGGGCCGGCTCAATTGGCCGAGTCGGCGCCGACCTCCGCTGGACGCGCGACCACCTGTGCCCGGCGGTTCGTGATCAGCAGCGTAACCACGAAGCACAGCGTGTTGACCACGACGATCGACGCGCCCGAGGCGACGTTCAGGTAGACGCCGGCGACCGACGCGAGTATGCCCTGCAGCCAGTTTGTGCGCAAGCACGAGCCAGCGGGACGAGCGCCTTCGAGGCGCTCGTCCCGCTGCAGCGATCTTCGAGCCGGTGTTGCCGCGGTCGAAGGATCGATCTAGCGCGCGCCGGCGCGCTTGCGCGCACCGCGACTCAGGCTCAGACCGGCGGCCAGTGCCACGAGGGCGATGCCGGCGAGAAGCGAGATCGCGCTGTTGTCTATGCCGGTATTCGGCAGCGATGCCGGCACTCCGCCGGTGATGTTGATCTCCATCATGACGACTTGGCCGTTGACGATAACTGGCACGTCAGCGCCGGGGAACTCATAGGTGCCCTTGACGCCAGCGTCGACGTGCAGCATCGGCCAGTACTTGTCGCCCGCCTTGGGAGCCGGGTTGAGTGTGACCTTGACGTTGCTGCTCGTGCCGGCCTTGACCGGCGCGAAGCCGACGACCTTGCCCGGCTTGCCGTTGTCGTCCACGTGCACGGCGACCCAGCCGCCGGCACTCGACGTGACCTCGGCGACTGTGATCGCGTCACCACTCACCGGCTGGTTGTTAGCCTTGAGACTTCCGGTCGGGGCAGAGCCGGCCGGCGCGGTCGTGGGCTGCGGCGCCGTCTGAGCCGCCGTGACCACGATGGTCCCCGACATGCCGGCGCCGCCCTTGTTACCGTGGTACTTGCAGTAATAGGGATAGGTCCCGGCCGTGTTGAAGGTGAACGATCCCGAGGCGCCGGCGTCGAGATTACCGATGTCGAACACGCCCGTGTCCGATGTAGCCGTGTGCGGCACCTTTCCGCTGTTTTGCCAGGTTACCTTGGTGCCCACCGGCACCGTTAGGGTTTTGGGCTCGAACTTGTAGTCGAGGATTTGGACGGTCATTCCGGCTTGCTGGGCCGGTGCGGCCTGGGCGGCGCGACCCACGAGGGAAAGCGTGAGCAGCGCCATGGCGGTCAGGATACGGGCAACTCCAATCCGAGCTACGAGGGACATGGGCTCCTCCTTTGACGTTGGATGTGTGCTTCCTAACCTACGTTACCGGGGTCCGGTATGGATGCAGGGGAGACTTCTACTGGCGACGAGGGGATCGTCGTTGCGTGCCTGCTGGCGACGATTGTGCATCTACCGGCACGCGGCTGTCATTCCGCCATGCTGCATCCGGCGACCTCGATCTGAACGTACTATCAAGTACTCCGGATCGCAGGGTTGGGAGCATCATGTCAGAAGTTGCCCAGGCGAGTACAATGCTGGCGCACCGCCCCAAGATGGGCGGCGGAGGACTAGCGAGCGTGCAGGATAGCGACGAGGAGTTGATCGCTCGGTTGGCTTGCGGTGATCTGGAGGCGCTCGAGACGCTGTATACCCGCTACGCGCGGCCCGTATTTTCGTTGGCCGTCCGTGTGCTTGGCGATGAGGCCGAGGCGGAAGAAGTGACTCAGGACGCCTTCGAGCGGGCCTGGCGCTATGCGCCGTCGTTCGACCGGAGCCGTGGCCGGTTTGCGACCTGGCTGTTGAGCATGACCCATCACATTGCCATCGACGTCTTACGGAAGCGCCAGCGACGGCCCCAGGTAGTCGGCGGCGATCCCGGCGCCTTGGCACTGGAGCTCATGGCCGATCCGCGGGCCGACGTGGCGGCGACGACGGTCGAGCGTGTCCAGGGAGCACGCGTCCGGACTGCGCTTCGGGCGCTTCCCGACTCCCAGCGGCAGGCGATCGAGCTGGCCTATTTTGGAGGATTGAGCCATCTGGAGATCGCGGCGGCGCTCGGCGATCCGCTTGGCACGGTTAAGGCTCGTATCCGGCGTGGAATGGAACGCCTGCGAGCGGCACTCGAGGACTTTGGGTTGGAAGGTAAGGAATCATGACGGACGAGCATGTCGGCGATCTGATCGAGCTTTATGCTCTCGGCGCTCTCGAGCCCGAAGAGCAGATCGGCGTCGACATTCATCTCGAAAGCTGTGAGGACTGTCGTGCGCTGCTGGCCGATACTCGGCGCGTAGTGGATCTCATAGCGTGGACACCTGATCAGCGTACGCCGCCCGCGGAGCTTCAACAGAAGGTTCGCCGGCGGATTGAGCAGCTTCAGCGCCGCGATACGGCAGCTGTCGCCTCCCGGCGGCACCTCAGGCTTCGCTCGTGGCATATGCCGCGTCTATCCTGGGGAAATGGCCTGGCGGCAGCCGCGCTGGCCGCGCTCTTACTGCTTGCGGGCTGGAATATTGCGCTCCAACGTGAGGTGACTACGTTGACCGGCCAGGTCGCCAAGCTACAGCCGCTCGGACGGGTCCTAAGCGGCGCAGGGGTGCACGTCGTAACGCTGGGCCCGCAGCCGGCTGCGCCTAGCGCCTGGGGCAGCATGGTCATCAATCCGAGCAGCACGGATGCGTATTTTGTCGTCGAGGGTCTGCCGCCCCTTCCCAACGACAAAGCCTACCAGCTCTGGCTCACTCGAGGCGAGAATCGCGCCAGCGGCGGTACGTTCAAGGTCGACCCACGTGGAGCCGCGACAGTAGTCGTGCGCGCGCCTGACCGGCTGGATACCTACAATGGATGCGGCGTCACCGTCGAGCCAGTCAATGGCAGCCTCGCACCGTCCGGGGCGCGGGTGCTGCGCAGCCAATCGTGGGGCTCAGAAGGCTGGTAGATAGTAACATTTGCGACGCGGCTGACGTCCGGCCTCGTCTTAACTCCTCACCCTCACTCTGTACAGTTGACAGAGTCCGCTTCTATGCTAGATTGGTGCTGCTCGTCGGTCCGGGGCGTTAGGGCGAATTGAGGATGCAGAGCAAGCAGCGCAAGCGCCGCGAAGGACTTGAAGCGCCCAGATTGCCGAAACGGCCGGCGTGGGCAGAGCCGCCGCCAGATCTCCCAGCGGCACACACGACCTGCTCCGGGGTCGCGTACAGTGGCGCCGATTGGAGTAATCAGGAAGCCGAGGATCTCTACTTCGAGGAAGCGCACCTCAAGCGGCTTCTGATGGCCGGGGCGCGGCTCCCGGCGCTCCAGCTGGTGGACGTTCGCCTCGAGGGCTGCGATCTGACCGGCGCCGAGTGGGAGAAGGCGCATCTCAACCGGGTCGAGCTGCTCGGCTGCCGGCTCATGGGGTTGAAGCTCCTGAATGCCAGCCTTGCAAGCGTCGTCCTCAGAGACTGCAGTGCTGAGTTTGCGATGTTCTGGGCATCGGTCTTCAAAGGCGCCCGCTTCGAAAGCTGCAATTTGCGCGAAGCATCCTTCCTGGGAGCGAATCTTTCAGGTGTCGTCTTCGACAGGTGCGACCTGAGCAACGCCAATCTGCAGGGCACGACGCTGGTCGGAGCCGACTTCCGGGGCTCACAGCTCGACGGCTTGCGCGTCGGAATCAAGGAGCTCCAAGGCGCAATCATCGATGCCTCGCAGGCAGTCCAGATGGCTACTCTCCTCGGCATGAGCGTCAGATTGGACTAGCGGAGCTCCGGCTGGTGGGGTCAAGACGATGCTGTCCGCCGTCGTATTTCGACGCCTGCTCGGCCGGCGATGAGGAGCTCATCCGCGAGGTCGACGAAGATACCGTGAGCGACGATGCCGGGACCGCCCGCGATGAGCGCCGCGAGCCGCGCCGGGTCGGAGATCATGCCGAAGGCACAGTCAAGAATGTAGTTTCCTTCGTCGGTTATGGCCGGTACTCCCGCCCGCGTCCGCAGCACGGGCCGCGCTCCCAGGGCTCGCAGTCCCCGCTCGGACACGCGCCAGCCGAAAGGTACGACCTCCACGGGAACAGACCAGGCGACCCCGAGCATAGGAACCAGTTTCGACTCGTCGACGACGATCAGCCGCGCGGCAGCAGCGGCGAGGACAATGCGCTCCCGCAGGAGCGCTCCTCCGCCACCTTTGATCATCACGAATTGGGGGTCGATCTCGTCCGCCCCGTCGATAGCCAGGTCGAGCTCTGGGTACTTCTCGAGTGTATCGGGCCGGAGCCCGATCTTCACGATTGCGGCTTCTGTCCGCGATGAGGCGGCCACGATGTGAAGATTGCTCAGCGCGCCGTCGCGGACCCGCTGATCCAGCGCAGCCACGACCAGATTGACCGTCGAGCCGCTGCCCAGCCCCAGCCTCATTCCGTCTGCCACGCGCGCCGCGGCCGCGGCTGCCACCTGGCGCTTGAGCTGCTCCTGATCGTCCGCCATACCCGGCTTACCTCGATGAATGCTTGGCTGGCACACGGCCGCGGCCGGTCTCCCGGCGCGGCGGGCACGTGCTGCTGCGATCCATTATGTGCTAGGTCCTCCGTCGACACGGAAGATCTCCACGGCCGGCGGCGAGAGAAGAATTTCGCTGAAGGCGCGCATCCAATCTCCCGTCTGTTGATCGGATCCGACACCTGCCGTCCGGAACTGCTCCAAATCGTCGAGATTAGTGAGCTCGACCTCGAACTGGAGGCTAGGACCGGCCAGTCCCCGCGTCAGCGGCACGAGCAGCCGGGCGCTCAGCCCGTTATTGCGTGCCGCCTCGACTTCGCGGCGAATAAAGTCCATCGCCCGTTGGCGGTTGACCGGCATGACCTCATATGAAAAGCGAGCAATATACATTGTTTTCCTCCGTGTGGCAGTCTCCCGGCTTAGCCGGCAGTGCTTTCGACGCGTGCTCCCGGATCGAGCAATGTGGCGGCCGGTGCCCGCAGCTCGTCAAAAAGCGGGAGGCTCCCCGTGCGTACGGCATCGTAGGCATAGACAAACAGAGCCGCCGACCATGCCTGATAGGCATAGCCCATCGGCCTGCCTGTTTCGCCATGAAGCCACTCGTTGAACTCCCATGGGCCGTCAGCTCCGCTTGCATTCGCGTCGGCGAGAGACTGGAGCAGCTCCTCTGCCTCGTCGCGCCGCTCGGTTCGTACGAGCGCGGCAACGTGAAAGCCGCCGATGAAGGGCCAGATCCCGCCGTTATGGTATTGATGCGGCAGGTTGAGATTGCGGCTCCGGTAGTATTCGCGCCAATCCTTGTGGCCGGGCATGATCGGCGGGTAGATTGCCTTCGTGGGGAAGGGCCCGGCGGCACCGACCTGGTGCATGTAGCGCAGGATCTGGCTGCTCCGGTCCTCGTCGGCCAGCCCACAGAGGACCGCCAGCAGATTGCCGAGGCTATCGAGCCAGTCGCCGTACTCGCGGAAGGCGACGTACGGTAAGTAAAAAGGACGGCTCGAAATTGATCCTACATTGTGATAGAGCATGTACCACTCAAGATGCATGCTCTTGAGCTTCGCGAGGCGCTCGGCGAAATGCTCGGCATACCAGCACCGATCGATCCACATCAGCAGGTTGATACGCTCGGCTACATTCTCGGCGCCCCGATCGGCCGAGCTACCGTCGCCGCCGCAGGCTCTCCTGATCAATGCCATCGCCCGCCACGTAGCAACCCAGAGCACGTTGTCGTACAGGATGTTGTAGCGGTTGGCGAAGAGATCCATCCAATCCCCGGCCTCGGGCACCTCCAACAGCCCGCAATCGTTCATGTCCTGGTAGCGCAGCCACAGCAATGCCATCTCGATACGAGGCAGGTTAGCCTGGAGGAACGCCAGATCCCCAGTTCTCAGGTAGTAATAGGTGTGGCCTAAAATGAACCACAGGTTGGCATCGACTGCCCCGGCGTTTTCTTTGGTGACCGTATTTGTCGCGACGTCGACGTTGAGCGGTATGCCGCCGAGCTCGGATTGGAACTCGCCCAGCGTATGCAGCGATGAGCGAAAGGCGATCATCAGCTGAGGGTCGTCACATAGTGCTGCTCCCAGCGCCGTGATAACGCTGTCGCGCGCCCAGATATGCGGGTAGCCACGCGCCAGCGCGGAGGCTTTGAAGCCGAGGACGTGGGAGCAGCGCCGGAGCACCTCGACGGCTCGGTCGCGCGCCTCGTGGATCGAAACGTGTCCGTTACCCAGAAACATGGTCTCCGCTACTCCGCATTGTCGATCTGTGCGCGCTGGAGATGGCCTGAGAAGTCGATGTAGAGCGCTTTCCACTCGGAGAAAATATCCAGGCTCTGGATGCCGCCCTCGCGGTGTCCGTTACCGGTGGCCTTTGTGCCGCCGAAGGGCAGGTGGATTTCAGCTCCGATCGTCGGCGCGTTGACGTAGACGATGCCGGTGTCGAGATCGCGCATGGCGCGGAAAGCGCTGTGAACGTTGCGGGTGTAGATCGACGACGAGAGCCCGTACTTCACGCCGTTGGCCACCTCGATCGCCTCGTCGAGCGAGTCGACCGGGATGATCGCCGCGACCGGCCCGAAAATCTCCTCCTGCGCGATCCGCATCTCCGGTCGGACCTCCGCGAAGATCGTCGGCTCGTGGAAGTAGCCGTGGGCGTAGTCGCCATCGTCGAGGCGCTCGCCTCCCGCGAGCACTTTTGCGCCCTCCTGCTTGCCGATCTCCACGTACTTCAGAACTGTCTCATACTGCTGCTGGTTGATCGACGGGCCCATCGTCACCTGCTCGTCCAGCCCGCTGCCGACGGTAACCTCTTGCGTGCGCTGCGCCAGTCGGCGGCCAAGATCATCCGCTATGGATCGATGGGCGATGATCCGGCTCGAAGCCGTGCAGCGCTGACCCGTCGTCCCGAACGCACCCCAGAGTGCTCCCTCGACCACCAGATCGAGATCGGCGTCGTCCATGGCGATGATCGCATTCTTTCCGCCCATCTCCAGCGAGACGCGCTTGAGCGTCTCCGCGGCAACCTTCGTGATATGATGCCCGATCTCGGTCGAGCCCGTGAACGAGACGACCTTCACATCCGGGTGGCGCACCAGGGGCTCACCCGCCCGTGGCCCGTCGCCTGTTACGATGTTAGCCACCCCCGCCGGCAGGCCGGCGTCGACCAGCGTCTGGACCAGGTTGATCGTCGAGAGCGGTGTATCTTCGGCTGGCTTGATCACAATCGTGTTGCCGAGAATCAGCGCAGGCAGGATTTTCCACGAAGGGATCGCCATCGGGAAATTCCACGGCGTGATCAGCCCGCAGACGCCAAGCGGCACGCGTATGGCCATCTGGAACTTGTCGGGCATCTCGGAGGGCGTCGTCTGGCCGTGCAGACGGCGGCCTTCGCCGGCCATGAAATAGCACATGTCGATCGCTTCCTGAACGTCGCCACGTGCCTCCTTGATGACCTTACCCATCTCCCGGGTCATCTCCCGCGCGTACTGCTCCTTGCGCTCGACGAGCAGTTGGGCGGCTCTGAAGAGGATCTCGCCTCGCTTCGGGGCGGGCGTCAGCCGCCAGCCCTCATAAGCCTCCGCCGCCGCTCTAACCGCCGCGTCTATATCCTCGGCCTGCGAATCCTGGAATAGCCCGACTACGTCGCGTGTGTCGGCCGGATTGACGTTCGCATACGTATTACCGCTCCAGCTGGCGACCCACTCGCCGCCGATGAGATTCTTGTAAACCTGGGCCTCGGACACCTTCGTCCTCCTTATGGTGCTGTAAATGAGTGCGCGCAGGGGTCTAGGGCGAGTATATCACGATCAGATGGCCGTGCTCACCGACGCCCTGTTTTTAGAGTGCCCACTTTCCGGAGCCCTGAAGCCGCTCGATCGGCAAAGTCCTGATTGACAAAGCTCTCCTACGGTTGGTATCATAGCGACATAACTTCATAGCATAACGACTGTGAAGGGGACTAGTAGGCGTAACGCGTAGGTGCCTGAGGGCACAGCGAGCCGGAGATGGTGCGAGCCGGCCCTGACGTGTACGTTCGAACCCACCCCTGAGTTGCCACCGCAAGTGGGTGCTGCCTAGAGAGCAGCCAAGCTCGCCGGAGGTGTGCCGGAAAGTCCACCGTGATCGGGACGCGCTATCGCCCTGTGCGGGGCCGTAGCGGCAGAGTGGGGACGCTGTGCGTCCCAAGCGAGGTGGTACCGCGCGCCAGGTTGGCCCGTCCTTGAGCAGATCGCTCGGGATGGGTTTTTGTTTGCCCAAGAGGTGCCCGGGCCTCGCCCGGATACACGCCGCCGGCCCGGACGAGATCGTCCCGCGAGGTATTGGCCGGTGGCGGATAAGGAACAGAGCAATGGCGAAAGAGGGTATAACCACGCGGGCTGCAGATTATTCGCAGTGGTACCTCGACATCGTCGACCAGGCGGGTCTCAGCGAGTATTCGCCCGTGCGGGGATGTATGATCATCAAGCCGCATGGCTATGCGATCTGGGAGGGGATCCAGCGTGAGCTCGACCGGCGCATCAAGGAGACCGGCCACGAGAACGCGTATTTTCCGCTCTTCATTCCTAAGAGCTACCTGATGAAAGAGGCTGAGCACGTCGCGGGCTTCGCGCCCGAGGTAGCCGAGGTGACGCGCGCCGGCAACGAGGAGCTCGCTGAGCCTCTCGTGGTTCGCCCCACATCCGAGACCATCATCGGCGTGACCTTCGCCAAGTGGGTCCGCTCCTGGCGCGATCTGCCCGTGCTGATCAACCAGTGGGCCAACGTCGTGCGCTGGGAGCTGCGGCCGCGACCCTTCCTGCGAACGGTCGAGTTCCTCTGGCAGGAAGGGCACACGGTTCACGCCACGGAGGCGGAGGCCGAGGAGGAAACGCTGAAGATCCTGAACGAGGTCTACGCAGACTTCGTCGAAAACGTTATGGCCCTACCTGTCTTGCGCGGCCAGAAGACCGAGTGTGAGAAGTTCCCGGGCGCTCTGCGAACCTATTCGCTCGAGGCCATGATGCAAGATGGCAGGGCACTCCAGGTGGCCACCAGCCATAACCTCGGACAGAACTTCGCGCGCACCTTCGACATCAAGTACACCACGCCTGACAATCGCGAAGAGCTGGCTTGGACGACCTCGTGGGGAGCGTCGACGCGGCTGATCGGAGGGCTGATCATGGCGCATTCCGACGACGATGGGCTCGTTCTCCCTCCCCGACTCGCGCCAATCCAGGTCGTCGTCGTTCCGATCTGGAAGACCGAAGACGAGCGCGTGGCCGTTATGGAGGCCGTCGCGCGTATCACAGCTGGCTGGAAAGGCCGCTTCCTCTTCCGTGTCGATACCCGCGACAATCTCACTCCTGGCTTCAAATACAGCGAATGGGAGGTCAAGGGCGTACCCGTACGGGTCGAGGTTGGGCCTAAGGATGTGCAGAAGGGTACAGTGGCTATTGCACGGCGCGACCGGCCCGGGCGTGAAGGTAAGTCGTTCGTACCGCAGGAGGGGCTGGACGAGCGTATCGCCGGGTTGCTCGACGAAATCCAGCAGGCGCTCTACGACCGGGCGCTGCGCTTCCTAAACGAGCATACGGTCGTCGTGGCGAGCTACGAGGAGTTCTGCGAGCGTATCGAAGGCAACTTTGTTCGCTGCTACTGGGATGGCAGCGACGACGATGAGGCACGCGTCAAGGAGGAGACGCGGGCAACCATCCGGGTGATTCCCTTCGACCAGCCCGATGTCGAGGGCCGCTGTATCCTGACCGGCCGTCCCACCCGCTGCCAGGTGGTTTTCGCCCGGTCGTATTGAAACACCGAAGCCAGGTCCGGTTCTGTCTGGCCCTATATCGTATACTATAGCCGGGCCGCCCGATGAGCGGCGCTTTGGCGATGGGCTATCATAGGCGGTGCTCGTCGCCGCGACCAGAGCAGCTCACCATGACTCGAATGAGTGTTCCCCGTTTCCTGGTCATCTTGGTCGCCATTATTGGCGGCCTGTGGCTGATCGAGCAGGTTTTCGGCCTCGTCTATCGTATGGCCGATATCCTTTTGCTCTTCGGTCTGGCCTGGCTGTTGAAGCTGCTCCTCGATCCGCTCATCCGGCGCCTCGAGCATGCCCGAGTTCCTCGAGGCGTGGCAATCGCTATCGCCTACCTGCTTACCGTCGGCAGCCTCATCGGAGCCATTCTAGCCCTGACGCCTCAGATCAGCGCGATCACCCAGAACCTCCCGGTTCTGGTCGATCAGATTTCCCTGCGCGCGGAGCGCAGCGCGATCTGGCTTCAGCAGCGGGGTGTGCAGATCGACCCCCAGGCCCTCACCAATCAGATCGCCGGCCTCGCGACCGAGTTTGGGCGTACGATCGCAGGCCGCGCTGTTCAAGCTGCCCAGAGCCTGCTTGGCTTGCTCGGCCGCATCGCCCTCGTCATTACGGTCAGCATCTATATGTGTCTCACCCACGGCCGCATGACCAACGTGGTTCGCCCCGTCGTGCCGCCGCGCTGGCGGGACGAGTACGATGCCTTCGTCCACGAGGTCAATACCGCCTACTCTTCGTATATTCGTGGCTATTTCTACGTGGTGGCCCTGGGCACACTTATGAGTGCCGCGCTGCTCTTTGGCTTTCGGATGCCTGGCGCCATCATCTGGTTGATGCTGGTGCTCGTCCTGCGCCTGCTGCCGTTCATCGGCGGGACGTTGGCGGATGTGCTGCTGTCCCTGATTTTCTTCTTTCAGCTACCGCTTGCCTCCAGTATTTTCGCTGTCGGCTTGGTTATCACAGGCCAGGTCGTTCTTACCAATATGCTCATGCCTCGCGTCATGAGCCGCGAACTGGGGATCAATCCGCTCCTGGTACTGTTCGCGGTGCTGCTTGGCGGCAAAATCTACGGTGTAGCCGGAATCCTCTTTGCTATTCCGGCCGCGGCTGTTATTGCGACCGTGACCGGCAAAGCCGTGAAGCGCTATCTCCTGCCGGCCTACGAGGGACCCGGCTGGTGGCGCGAGGATGTAACCATTGCCCAGACGTCCCCGGCGTCCACCTTGCCCGTGCCTGCCGAACATTTAGCGGTCGTCTCGCCACGGCCATCTGTTCCTGTCGATCCGAAGATCTC
>JBBSGA010000200.1:0-11198 GCA_038254585.1 Chloroflexales bacterium
CAAACATATCGCCGACCTCTCGGGCGGCGAGCGCAGCCGCGTTGCCCTGGCGCAGCTCACTCTTCAGTCGCCGAACCTCCTGCTGCTCGACGAGCCGACGAACCATCTCGACATCGCCGCCCGCGAGGCGCTGGAAAGCGTGCTGCAGGAGTTCACCGGCTCGATCCTCTTCGTCTCACATGACCGCTACTTTGTAGATGCGCTGGCCGACAAGCTCTGGATCGTCGAACACGGTACAGTCTCGCAGTTCGACGGGGGTTACTCGGACTACGTGGCCCATCTCGAGGCCGAAGAAGTGCGTAAGAAACGGGCTGTGGCCGCAGCGAAGGAGACCTCGCCCAGCGCCGATCGCCGGGACGGCACGCACGATGGACGTGAAGCACGGAGCCGTGAGAAGCGGCTCGTGACGATCGAGCGCGAGATCGCCGACCTCGAGGCACGCAAAGAGACGCTTACGTGCGAGATCGAGGCTGCCAGCCGCCAGCAGGATGCCGGGGCCGTAACCCGGCTGGGGCAGGCCTACAGCGAGGTCGAGGAGCAGCTTCTCACCAAGTATGACGTCTGGGCAGCCGCGGCGGCGGCGGAGGCCTGAGCGTGTCGACGGCCTATCCGCACCTGTATTTGATCGGCCTCACCGGGAATATCGGCTGTGGCAAGTCGACGGTCGTCGCGCTCCTGGCCGCGCGCGGCACGGCTATCTGTGACGCCGACCAGGTAACACGCGCCGTCATGCAGCCGGGCCAGCCGGCCTATCGTGCCATCGTCGACAGCTTTGGTCCGGCCATTTTATCAGCGCCTGGTGGGCCGATCGACCGGACGGCGCTCGGGACGATCGTCTTTGGGGATCCCGGTGCCTTGCGCCGTCTGGAGGAGATCGTCCATCCGGCAACCCGCACGAATATCCAGAAATGGCTCGCAGCGCAGGAGCGCCAGGCGGCCGCGCAGCGGGAGCGTCATGTTGCGGTCGTGGACGCGATTAAGCTGATCGAAGGCGGGTATCCCGCCATCTGCGACACGGTTTGGGTTGTCGTCTGCGACGAGCGCGAGCAGCTACGGCGGCTCGTGGAGAGCCGCGGTATGTCGCTCGTGGACGCCCGGCAGCGCATCGCCGCTCAGCCACCGCAGTCTGAAAAAGCCGCCGTCGCCGACGTTGTCATCGACAACAGCGGCACGCCGGCCGAGACCGAGCGGCAGGTTATGGCGGCCTGGCAGGCGATCACGGGGTAGGCGGGGCTAGCGCTGTGCTCCCAGGCCCGCCAGCTGGGTGGTCGCCTGAATAGCCGGAAGGAACCAGTTCGGGAAGAGACCGAGGATGAGTACGGCCAGCGCGGTGACGATCAGCGTGAAGCCCGAGCCGGAGGGCACGCTCACACGCCGGTCGTCGAGCGGCTCGGTCAGGAACATCGCTTTCAGCAGGCGCAGGTAGTAGTAGAGACTGATCAGCGTGTTGACAACAGCCGCTATGACGAGCCAGAGCGCTCCACTCTCCCACCCGGCCGAGAAGATGAGCCACTTGGCCCAGAACCCGGCCAGAGGTGGAATACCGGCCAGCGACAGCACGAAGAAGACGAAGAGTACGGCCAGGCCAAGGTTGCGGCGGTGCAGCCCATTCAGGTCGCTGATCTCCTCGCCGCCCAGCGCGCGGCCCACCACCGCCAGCGATCCGAAGGCTCCCAGGTTCGTGACCGTGTAGGCCACGAGGTAGTAGACCAGCGACATCATACCGAACTCGGAGAAGCCGGTCGGGCCACCCGGACCACTGGTGTAGATCGCCGCGAGGCCGATCAGCAGAAAACCCGCGTGAGCGATCGAGGAGTAGGCGAGCATACGCTTGACGTTGCTCTGCGTAATCGCCGCGAGATTGCCGAGAAACATGCTCAGGAGCGCGATAAAAGCCAGAATACTCGACCACCCGCCGAAACCCGGCGCGACCGCCGCGGAGCCGACGAGCGGCTGTAGGCCCTGTGCCAGGATCCGGAAGAGCAGGATGAATCCGGCCGTCTTCGAGGCGGTCGACAGGAAGGCGGTGACAGGGGTCGGCGCACCCTGGTAGACGTCCGGCGACCATGAGTGGAAGGGCACGATCGCCACCTTGTAGCCCATACCCGCGATGATGAAGATCATCGAGACGATGAGCAGCGGCGATGCCCGGCCCTGGGCGACCGCCTGAACGATCGTACTGATGCTAGTGGGGTTCGCGGCGCCAGTCATCGCCGTATAGCCGTAGAGCAGGCTGAAGCCGTAGAGCAGAATGCCGGACGAGAGGGCGCCGAAGATGTAGTATTTGATGCCGGCCTCGGAGGAACGCGGCTCGCTCTTGAGGTAGCCGGCCATGATGTACAGCGAGATCGACGCGAGCTCCAGCGACAGGTACATCGAGATCAGCTCGCCAGCTCCCGCCATGAGATCCATGCCCACGATCGAGAAGACGAGCAGCCCGAAGAACTCTGCCGGATTCGGCGCCCGCTCATAGTCACGGATCAGCAGTGCCACCAGCATGCCGGCCCCGATGAAGATCAGCCGCGAGATCATCGTCAGGTTATCGACGAGCAGCCCGCCGTTCAGGAGGGTCGTACCGTTGGCGCTCTGGAGGTTGCGCAGAAGGCCAAGGGCAACGCGCCCGATTGCATTGCCGACCTGGGTTGGATCGAGGTCGGGCGGGACAAGATGGTTGATCAGGTAGCCGCCCTGGAGCAGCACCACGACGAAAATCATGCCAAGGCCGAGCGCCGTGGTGCTGGCCGCGTCGAGGAAGCGCTGCTCGTCGCTAACATCCCCGGCGAAGAGATCGCCCAGGACGACCAGCACCGCCAGCAGCGTGAGCATGAGCTCCGGCAATAGCTTCAGGACGTCGTTGAAACTGAACTGCACGGTAAGGACCCCTTATCTACCGAAGAGCGGATTGCCGGCTGCCTGGACAACCGAGCGCGCGGCATCGAAGCGCTGTACGATCGGCGACACGCCGCTATTGACGAGTGGGTGCATCAGGTCGGGAAAGATGCCGACCGCGAGGATCAGCGTCGCGAGGATCGCACCGGACGTGTACTCCTGCCACGTCAGCTTGGGCAGCTGAAAGAAATGGCGGTCCTTGACCTCGCCGAAGAAGACCTGACGCGTGACGCGCAGAATATAGGCGGCCGTAATCGGGATCGAGATCGCAGCCAGCAGGGCGACGATCGGAAAGCGCTCCCACACGCCGACGAAGATGTTGAACTCGGCGAAGAAGCCGGCGAAGCCCGGCATACCCATCGACGAGAAGCCGCCGATGATCAGCATCCCCGCGGCGAAGGGCATGATATGGGCGAGCCCGCCGAGCTCGGGCAGCTGCCGCGTGTGCGTTCGCTCATAGACCATGCGGCCGACGACGGCGAAGAAGAGCGCGGTCATGATGCCATGCGCGAACATCTGGAGCACCGCTCCGTTGACACCCGTCTGGTTGAGCGTCGAGAGGCCC
Organism: Chloroflexales bacterium; assembly: GCA_038254585.1. Taxonomy (GTDB): domain Bacteria; phylum Chloroflexota; class Chloroflexia; order Chloroflexales; family Kallotenuaceae; genus JBBSGA01. Next base: position 3,455 of record JBBSGA010000200.1, read on the forward strand.
ATCACGACCAGCCCCATGTGTGAGACCGACGAGTAGCCGATGACGTATTTGAAGTCTTTTTGCGCCATGGCAATCGTCGCGCCGTAGACGACGTTGACCAGGGTCAGCGTGACGATCACGGGAGCCCACATCTGGGCACCCTCCGGCATCAGCCACATCGCGACCCGCAGCGCGCCGTAGGAGCCGAGCTTCATCAGCACGCCGGCATGCAGCATCGAGACCGCCGTGGGTGCTGCGACGTGGCCAGTTGGCGACCACGTATGGAACGGGAACATGCCGGCAAGCACGGCGAAGCCGACGAACATCGGCATAAAGAAGGCAAGCTGGAAGGACGTGCTGAGCTGAGCATTCTGGGCCAGGTCGAGCAGATTGAAGGTACGTCCGCCGGCGAAGTAGACTGCCAGCATGCCGATGATCACGAAGACCGAGCCGCCCATCAGGTACAGCGTCAGCTTCATGGCGCCGTACTCTTTGCGCGTCGAGCCCCAGATGCCGATCAGCAGGTACATCGGCAGCACGGCCAGCTCGTAGAAGACGAAGAGCATGAGCATATCCAGCGACATGAAGACGCCGTAGACGCCCACCACCAGCAGCAGGAGTAAAACGTAGTACTCCTTGACTCGCTCTTCGATGTTCCACGAGATCAACGAGCCAGTCGAGATAATGAAGCCGTTCAAAATGAGCATCGGTAGGTTGATGCCGTCGGCGCCCACGAAATACGACGTTCCAATCTGCGGCACCCAGTTGAGCTGCTCGACGAACTGGAAGGTCTTGCCGTGCGGATCGTAGGCCATGTAGAGCAGCAGCCCGATGCCTAGCGAGATGAACGAGACGATCGTCGCCGTCCAGCGAATCAGGTTTTTGGCATCGCGCGGCAGCAGCGCACAGATGATCGCGCCCGCCAGGATCGAGAGCCAGATCAGGCTGAGATACGGAACGCCCTCGGGCAGTCTGAAAAGATTCATGTGTACTCCAGCATTACCCCGCGAAGAAGCGCACGACTGCGACGGCGGTCTGGTTGGCGATGCTCATCAACGGCAGTGGGTAGACCCCAAAGACGATCAACAGGGCCAGGAGCGGCGCCAGGACGCCCCACTCGCGCCCCGTGATATCGGGAAGCCCTGCCCACCGCTGGCTCGCGACTCCGAAGAAGATCCGCTGGTACATCAGCAACAGCGCGAGGGCCGAGATCACCAGACCAAGCATCGAAAGAATCGTCAGGAGCGGCAGAGTGCTCCAGGCACCGCTGAAGATGAAGAACTCGCCGACGAAGCCCAACATGCCGGGCAGGCCAAGATTGGCGAACATCGCGACGCCCATCAGACCGGCAAAGACCGGCATCAGCCTGAGCAGGCCGCCGAAGTCGGCGAGCACGTAGCTGCCGGTGCGCTCGGCCAGGATCCCGGCCAGGTAGAAGAGTGCTCCGGTCGACAGCCCGTGAGCCACCATCTGCATCACGGCACCGTTGATGGCGGTCGCGCGCGACGCAAGCGCTCCGTCCGAGCCGGTTGCTTTTGCCGCGCCCGCCGCGGCAATCGCCAGCATCACGTAGCCCATGTGGTTGATCGACAGGTACGAGATCAGGCGCTTGATGTCGCCGTTACGGTAGTTGTAGGCGACCCAGGCGCCCACGATGATCGAGGCGAAGGCCAGGAAGCCCAGCACAGGCGCGAAGGCGCGCATTTGGTCCGGAAAGATCGGCAGCATCAGGCGCAGCATCGCGAAGGCGCCCATCTTGGTAAGCACGGCCGCGATCAGCATCGAGGCCGAGGTCGGAGCCTCGCTATAGGCATCGGGCAGCCAGGTATGGAGCGGCCAGACCGCGAGCTTGACCGCGAGCGCGATGAAGACCATCGCAAAGACGATGCTCATCCAGTAGAAAGGCGAGCCGCCGGCCGAGCCGACAACGCCGAGCTGGCTCAGATAGTTGAAGACGATCGTCTGGAGGTTGCCGCTGAACTGAGTACCGTTGCCCACGTCCACGGGAAGTCCCTGGGCCAGGCGCGTGAGCTCGACCAGGTCGAAGGTGCCGCGACCGGCCGCCTGCGTAGCCAGGTACAGCAGCTCGAAGGCCAGCAGCATGCCGACCGAGCCGGCCATCGTGTAGACAAAGAACTTGAGCGCGGCGTAGCGCCGCTGCTCGCGGCCCCACGCGGAGATCAGGTAGTAGCCGGGGATCAGGCTCACTTCCCAGAAAATGAAGAAGAGGAAGAAGTTCAGCGATAGGAAGACGCCGAGCATCGCCGTCTCCATCAGCAGGAGCATGGCGAAGAAGAAGCGCGGCCGGAGCTTGAGGTTGAACGAGGCCAGGATCGCGATCGGCGTCATGAACGTCGCCAGCAGCACCAGCGGCAGCGAGATGCCGTCGAGGCCGAGCTTGTACTCGACGCCGAGGACGGTAATCCAGGGCAGGCGCTCGCCGAATTGGAACAGCTGCTGCTGCGGCTCACCGGCCACGCTGCCGCCGTGATAGGCCGCCCACAGATAGATGGCGATGCCGAGCGGCGCGAGACTCAGGGCGAAGCTGCCCCACTTGGTCAGGGTACCATCCTTGCCCTCGGGGCCGGCTGCCGCGAGCACGGCGCCGAGCAGCGGCAGAAAGATGAGTGTGCTGAGCCAGGGAAACCCGCCTGTCGATGCCAGGTAGTTCATAGCACCCCGTGATAGGCCTTACGCCTTACCGAAACGCGTAGAGGTAAATGATCCCGATGATCAGCGCACCCACGAAAATGAGCGATCCGTAGTCCTGGATTTTGCCGGTCGTCGTCTGGCGCATCCCGTCGCCGGTGTACGTCGTCGCCTCTGCCAGCGTATCGGCGCCTTGATTCAGGAAGAGGTCGTCGATGATGAAGTTGATCTTGGCCCACACGAGGCTCAGGCTGCCTACGCCATTGACGACCGCGTCGACCGCCCGGTCGAGGCCCGAGAGAGCTACCCCTAGCAAATCGGTCAGCGAGCCGACTGTCGCCCCATAGAGCTCGTCGATCCCGAACTTGTTGTGCAAAACGGCGAAGATACCCGGCATCATACGCTCAAGCGGATCGACATCCGTGGAATGCACAAAGGCGCCGCTGTACATGACCCAGCCGAGGGCAATTCCCGCTAGGGCCAGCACCGTCGCAATTCCGGCAGTTATGTAGTTGAACCCGGCGGCCTCCTGGCCAAGGAAGTGCGAGAGCCAGTGGATGCCGAAGGGCGCGGCGTTGACGAAGCCGCCGAGGAGCGCGAAAGCCGCCAGGATGACCAGCGGAAGCGTCATCGTCCAGGGGGACTCGTGCGGATCGTGAGTCACGTGCTCCCCGCGTGCCCCGCCTGCCTCGTCTGTTGTGTAGACGGTTGCCCGATGTTGCTCGTTGCCGGGAGCCTCGTGCATCGCCGCGGGGTGCGTGCCATGGTCGAGCGCGGCGGCATCCGGGCTTGCCTTCACGACCGGGACTTCCTCGGAATGAGTGATGTCGGTCCGGCGCGGATCCATACCGCGGAAGGGTCCCCAGAAGACGACCGCCACCTGGCGCGTCATATAGAAGGCCGTCAAGAAAGCCGCGAACGACAGCGCCACGTAGACCACGATCCCGAGCGTGCTTCGCCCACCGAAGCCGAGGCTAAAGGCGTCGGCCAGGATCTCGTCCTTCGACCAGAAGCCGGAAAAGAGCGGGAAGCCTGCCAGCGCAAGGTATCCGACCATATAGGTCAGCCACGTCGCCGGCATGTAGCGGCGCAGGTTGCCCATGTTGCGAATGTCCTGGGCTTTGTTGGGATCGTGCCCCACCGCGGCCTCCATGCCGTGGATCACCGAGCCGGAGCCGAGGAAAAGCAGCGCCTTGAAGAAGGCATGCATCAGCAAGTGAAAGAGACCCGCGACCCAGCCGCCGATGCCGAGCGCCGCTACCATGAAGCCCAGCTGCGAGAGCGTCGAATACGCCAGGATGCGCTTGATGTCGAACTGCGCCACGGCGATCAGCGCCGCGAAGACCGCCGTGAACGTTCCGACGATGGCGACAACCGTGAGCGCGTGGCCGGCCAGGAAGATCGGATAGGTGCGCGCGACCAGGAAGACGCCCGCCGCGACCATCGTCGCCGCGTGGATCAGTGCCGACACGGGCGTGGGGCCTTCCATCGCGTCGGGCAGCCAGACGTGCAGCGGAAACTGGGCCGATTTGCCGACTGTGCCAAGGAAAATCAACAGAGCGATCGCCGTCGCAACCAGCATGCCGAGCGAATTGGTCGTCGAGCCGATACGCTGGAGGAAGGTGGCGTTGAAGATTTCTCCCTGGCCTGTCCCGAAGGTCAGAGAGCCCGCCTCGCGGTAGAGATAGAAAAGGCCGAGCATCATGCCGACGTCGCCAATACGGGTCGTGATGAAAGCTTTGCGCGCGGCCCGGTAGGCAGAAGCACGGAAATACCAGAAGCCGATCAGCAGGTACGAGCAGAGACCCATCAGCTCCCAGCAGATGAAGAAGAGCAGAAGATTATCGGCCAGGACCATCCCCAGCATCGAGGCAGTGAAGAGCGCGATGAACGAGAAGAAGCGGCTGTAGCGCGCATCCTCGGCCATATAGCCCGCGGAGAAGAGATGAATGCACAACGAGGCGAGCGTCACCATCGCCAGCATCGCCGCCACCGGCGCGTCGACCCGGTAGCCCATGCGAAAGACGGTATCGCCCGTCGCCGCCCAGTCGAACGACCGAGCGTAGGCGCCGCCGAAGCCGGCGAAATGGCTTTCCCCGGCGGCCGGTGCCTCCGCCGCCCGCCCGGCCTCGCCGAATCCGCTCGACGCTCCCTGAAAGAGGACGCCCCAGGCGAGGATCGTCGCCAGTACCATGGCGCCGATCGCCACGCCCGAGCTTATATTCTTGGCCCGGTAGAACGGCGACAGGATCGTAATGAAGACGAAAGCCGCGAGCGGCAGAAGCGGTATCAGCCATGCCAGATCAAAAAGACTCATCTCGTTTCCTGGATGATGTGCATCGGCGACTTAGCCCTTCAACGTATCGATCTCGTCCGCGTTGATCGTCAGCCGCGTACGATAGACGGCGATAACCATGGCCAGCCCGACTGCAACTTCGGCAGCGGCGACGGTGATGGTGAAGATCGCGAAGATCAGACCGCTCGTATGTGCCGGCTCGAGGTAGCGCCAGAAAGCGACGAGGTTGACGTTGACGGCGTTGAGCATAAGCTCGACGCCCATCAAGATCCCGACGGTGTTACGCCGCGAGAGCGCGCCAAAGAGCCCGATACAGAAGAGGCCCGCCGCTACGATCAGGACCCATTCCAATGGGACCGCGGTCACGATACTCGCCATTCTCTGTTCCCCATCTGAGCCGACGAATGCCGGCTACGTCAGTACGTGCGAGCCGTATTGCCCGCCTGGCCAGGCACGTCGGGACCCGAGGCCGCGAGTGGTGCCGCGCTCTCCGCACCCTGCGGAGAGCGTCGCAGCGCTGCCTCTTCCGCCAGCGTGAGCACCCGGCGCCGCCGGCTGCGCTCTTCGTAGGCGATCACAACCGCGCCGATCAGCGCGACGAGCAAGAGGATCGACGCCACCTCGAACGGAAGCAGGTATTCCTGCATGAACGAGCGGCCGATCTCCAGCGCACCGGCGATCGCGGGCGCCGCCGCAGCTCCCGCCGCCTTCGGGGCCGCCGCCGGATCGGTCCGTGGCCATCCCGCGGACTTGCCGGCGGCCGCGGGTAGGCCCGGCTGTAAGATCGTCGGAACGAGGACGAACAAGAAGATGCCGGCAGCGGCGATCGCGGCGACCCACCAGCGCTCGAAGAGCTGGCGCGTGCCCTCGTCCATGACCTGCCGCGTCAGCATGATCGCAAAGAGCATTAAGATCGACACGGCGCCGGCGTAGACCAGGACCTGTACCACTCCGATGAACGGCGCCTCCATCAGGAAGTAGAGTGCCGACACACCGGCAAAGGAGGTGATCAGCCACAGGGCGGCATGGATGATATTTCTGGCCACGACGACCATGATGCCAGAAAGCAGCACTAATGCTGCCAAGACAACGAAAATAATCTGAATGACCGTATTCATGCTGCTCCTCAGAGGAGGGCGTCGGAACCGTGAGAGCCGCCTTATGATACTCGATATTGATCGCTCGTTTGCGCCTTGAATAGCCTTCCGGCACACAGCTGGGCCAGAAGCGCATGCTTCTGGCCCAGCGAAGCGTCTGCTACACCGTGTATGGTGCCGGCAAGAATGCCTGGTCGCGGCGGCCCTGGTAGAGCCGCAGGATGGCGAGGAACATAGCCCCGTTGAGCACGAGCGCGACACCCCAGGCGATCGCCAGCCGGATCGGATAGCCGAACCCTTCGAGGAAGCCTACGCCCTGCGCTGCGCCCCAGCGCGTGATCGCGATCCACAGCCCGGTTGTAAGGATATTGACCAGCGCCAGCGGCAGGAGGAACTTCCAGGCGAGGCTCATCATCTGATCCACCCGCAGGCGCGGCAGGGTCGCGCGAATGAAGACCATGAACAGGAAGAGCCCGAAGACTTTGGCGATGAAGTAAATGATCGACAATAGCGGGCTGATCAGCGGAATGCCGAGCGTCGTCCCCGGCCCGTTACCGCCGCCCAAAAAGACGGCCGCCGTGACGGAGCAGATTGCGAGGTTGGTCATATAGTTCGCAAGGTAGAAAACCGCGAACTTCATGCCCGAGTACTCGGTCATATAGCCGGCGACGATCTCGGAGTCGGCCTCCGGAATATCAAAGGGCGTGCGCTCGCCCTCGGCCAGTGAAGCAATCCAGAAGACGACGAAGGCCAGAAAGCCGATGGGCGTGAAGATATGCCAGCCCATCCCAAGGTAGCCCGTCTGGTGGTTGATGACGTCGCGCACGCTCATCGAGCCGGCCCACATTACGATCGCGACCAGCGACATGACCTGGGGAATCTCATACGAAATCATCTGAGCGGCCGCGCGCATACCGCCGAGGAGCGCGAACTTGTTGTTGGAGCTCCAACCAGCCATCAACATACCAAGTGTGTGCAGCGCGCCGACCGCGACGATCCATAGCACGCCGACGTTGATGTCCGAGGGGTAGAGCCCACCCAAGGGGATGACGGCGAAGACCATCACAGTTGCGAACATCATCACCGTCGGCGCCAGCAGGTGAACCCACCGGTCCGCTCCGTCGGGCGTGATATCCTCCTTGGTCATCGTCTTGATCGCCTCGGAGAGCGGCTGGAAGAGTCCGAACGGGCCGACGCGGTTGGGACCGCGCCGGTCCTGCATGAAGGCGATGCCGCGCCGCTCGACCCACGTAAAGAGCATCATGCCGAGCGGGCCGAGGACCAGGATGACGGTCGTGACGGTAATATTGGCAAGCAGGGCTGAAAACCAGTTCTGGCCAAAGATGAAGTTCCAGAGCGCTCCCATGCTCTAGCTCTCTCCTCGTTTAGCGGCGCGGATCGCCTCGAGACGCGCGAGTTTTTCCGACGACATATTCTTGCCGGTCGCGGCGCGTGGACCGGCCGCGCTCAGGGTCTGGGGCGCGGTAGCCGAGACTGCCTCCTGCGCGACCGGATCGGCGCCAGGGTCGCCGGGCGCGATGCCGAGCGCCTCCTTGGCGACCTGCTCGCCGATTATGTCACCCCCGGCGCGTTTGGCCGCGCGGATCGCCTCGAGACGGGCCAGCTTATCGGGCGACATGTTCTTGCCGACCGGCGCCACGGGCATGGAAGCCCGTGCAGCCGTCGCGCCGCTGGCAGCCGGCGCAGCCTTGGCCGCCACGAG
>JBBSGA010000201.1:0-11197 GCA_038254585.1 Chloroflexales bacterium
CCCGATGCCGCCGCCGGTCTGGTCTCCCAGGTTACAAAAGTATGAGGCGACCGTTCCCGGAAAGATCAGAATACTCTGCGCGAAGATCAGTGGGATCATGCCTGCCATGTTGACCTTCAGCGGTATATGCGTGCTCTGCCCGCCGTAGACCTTGTTCCCTTTCATACGCCGCATGTACTGGACGGGGATGCGCCGCACGCCTTCCTGGACGACGACGATCGCAAAGAGCGTCAGGAGCATGATCACGAGGAACGCGATCGTGCCGATAAAGCTCGCCGAGGTCGAGCCGGCCTGGAAGAAGCCCCCGATCGTCGCAAAGAGCCGCGCGACGATGCCGCCGAAGATGATCATCGAGATTCCGTTGCCGATACCCTTCTCGTCGATGAGCTCGCCCATCCACACCAGCAGCAGCGTGCCGGCAGTCATCGACAGAATGATCATAAACGTTGGCAGAAGGTCCTGGGCCGAGAAGAGGCTAAAATTGAAGCCGGGCTCGAAGAGTCCGTTGTTCCCGCCACTAGTCGCCCGCGCGAAGGTCAGCGTTTGGCCGTACGCCTGGAGCAGCGCCAGAGGCACCGTCAAGTAGTACTGGAAGCGGTTGATCTTGTTGCGACCCGCTTCCCCTTCCTTGGCCCACTCTTCTAGACGCGGGATCAGCGGCTGCAAAAGCTGGACGATAATCGAGGCCGTGATATATGGGTAGACACCCATCGCCGCGATCGAAAAGTTCTGCAGTGCGCCGCCGGAGAACAGGTTCAGGATGCCCAGGAGCTGATTATTTTGTAGTACGCTGGCAAGGCCCGCGGCATTTGTATAGGGTACGGGAACATGGGCGATCACGCGGTAGATCAGAAGAAGGCCTATCGTAAAGACGATTTTGCGTCTGAGTTCAACAATCTTGAGCGCGGAGCCCACGGCTTGTAACATTCGGTATCTCCCTGATTCCGGTAGTAAGAAATCAGTAGCCAGCAGCCCGATAGCCGGACCCGCGAACGCTCTGGCTACCGCCCACCGACTACTGATAACTCCGCTAGCGTCCGCGTGGCCGGCGCACCACCGTCCACGGCAGCTCTGTCACCGAGCCGCCGGCAGCTTCGATCTTCGCTCGCGCCGTGGACGAAAACTTATGGGCCGTGATTCTGATCGGCCGGCTCACTTCGCCTTCGCCCAGGATCTTGACCGGTCGCTTCAGGTTCTTGATCAGGCCGGCCCGCTGCATCACCTCCGGCGTAATCTCCTCCGCCTGCGACTCGGCGATGTCTCCAATATTGAAGACTTCATAGTCGACCGAGTAGCGGTTGAAGAAGCCAACGCCCCGCTTGAAGGGCATGCGTCGTGTGAGCTCGTTTTGACCGCCTTCGAACGCTTTATGCGGCCCGGAGCCTGCGCGCGCTTTCTGTCCATTCATGCCCTTGCCGGCGGTTTTGCCTTTGCCCGAGCCATGGCCGCGGCCGACGCGCTTGCCTTCCTTGTGTGCGCCGTCAGCAGGTTTCAGATCATTCAATTTCACGATCCTTGCTCCTCACCGTAGGTCCGCGCTCGGTGAGGCGTCCCCTGGGTCCTGGTCTCGCCGGCCACCTCTTCGACCGCTACCAAATGGCGAACTTTGAAGACCATGCCACGCACGGCTTGGTTATCGGGTAGGAGCACACTCTGGTTCAGCTTGTGCAGACCCAGCGACTCGACGGTTCGCTTCTGGTCGTGAGCGTAGCCGATTGTGCTCTTCTTATACGTTACCTTAAGCTGTGCCACCGGAGCCTCCTTCTTCCTCCTGCGTCGGTTCGGCCGCGGGAGCCGGCTGCCGGCGCCGCGAAATACGCCGCCGGAGCTCCTCCGGTGTCAGATCGCGCCGGCGCGCTTCCTGCTCGATCGAGCGCAGCTGGCCGAGCGCCTCGAAGGTTGCCTTGACCACGTTGACCTTGTTATTCGAGCCGATTGCCTTGGTCAACACGTCCTTGACGCCGGCCGCCTCGAGCACCGCCCGCACGCCACCGCCCGCGATCACGCCCGTGCCGGGCGCTGCCGGGAGCAGCACGACCGTCGCCGTTTTGAAGGCATGGCGAATCTCGTGCGGAATGGTGTGGTCGTGAAGTGTTACCGTGATCATATTCTTCTTGGCGGCCTCGACGCCTTTTCGGATCGCTTCAGGCACTTCTGCCGCTTTTCCCATGCCGACGCCAACATGGCCTTTCCCGTCGCCTACGACGACGAGCGTGCTCAGATTAAAGCGCCGCCCGCCCTTAACCACCTTCGAGACGCGGTTAATCTGGACGACGCGCTCTTCGAACTCGTTGTCATCGGAGCTGCCACGTGATCTTGATGCATTCGCCACTTGTAACCCCTTAGAATTTCAACCCCGCCTCGCGGGCGGCGTCGGCCAGCGCCTGGATACGGCCATGATATTTGTAGCCGCCCCGATCGAAAACAACTAGGTTGATCCCGGCTGCAAGCGCCCGCTCGGCGATCAGCCGGCCCACCAGCTTAGCCTCTTCCTGCTTGGTGTTTTCGGCCATCTGAGGCCGCAGCCCCGCGTCCATCGTCGATGCAGCAGCCAGCGTGTGGCCGCGCGTGTCGTCGATGACCTGCGCATAAATATGCGCGTTGGAGCGGAAAACATTCAGCCGCGGCCGCTCCGGCGTTCCCGACACGCGCGCGCGAATGCGGCGCTGGCGCCGGGCCCGTTGTTCTCGTGCTAGGTTTTTGCCCATGATCGCTTTCTCACTCCGGCAGCCGAGATTCTATCCCCGGCCGCGTGAAAGGTATGTCGCGCCGTTTCACCGCATGCGAAACGGCCGGTTGCTTACTTCTTCGCGCCCTTGCCGGCCTTACCGGCCTTGCGCCGGATGCGCTCGTCAAGATACTTGACGCCCTTGCCCTTATACGGCTCTGGTGGACGCAGGCCGCGAATATTAGCCGCGATCTCGCCTACGAGCTCCTTATCGGCGCCGCTCACGACAACCGTATTGCGCTCGCCCGTGTTCAGATCGATGCCTTCTGGCGGCGAGACGACGACGGGATGCGAGAAGCCGAGCGACAGCGTCAGATCCCTGCCCGTCTTCTGCGCGCGGTAGCCGACGCCGTTGATCTCGAGGACTTTCTGGAAGCCGTCGCTCACGCCCGTCACCATATTGGCGAGCAACGAGCGCGTCAGGCCATGTAGCGCTTTGTGCTGCTTAGCCTCGCTCGGCCGCTCGACCGTGATTATACCGTCCTGTTGGACGATGTTCATATCTGGAGGCAGCTGGCGCGCTAGCGTGGCCTTCGGGCCTTTCACGGTTACAAAATTGCCGTCCGCGACGGTGACTGTTACGGCCTTCGGAACAGTTATCGGTTTTCGTCCAATTCGAGACATATCTTCCCCCCAGAAGTCTGACATCAGATGCCGGTGATCTTGGAGCCTGCCATAGCGCGCGGCTCCTGACTACCGGTTACCACACGTAGCACAGGACTTCCCCGCCGATGCTCTGGCGATAGGCCTCGTATCCGCTCATCACACCCTGCGGCGTCGACAAGATCGACAAGCCCATTCCACCTCGCACGCGCGGGATATCCTGATGCTTCGTATAGATGCGCAGCCCTGGCCGGCTCACTCGCTTCAGTCCTGTGATCACCGGCTGGCGGTCGGTCGTGTACTTGAGATCAAGAACGAGGTGCTCAAAGGGCTTGCCGGTGGGCTGGACGCTGAAATCCTTGATAAAGCCTTCTTGCTTCAGGATTTCTGCGATAGCCAGCTTCAGCTTGGACTTCGGCATCGCCACGCTTGTATGCCGTTGCATACAGGCATTGCGAATACGAGTCAGCATATCGGCAATCGGATCATTCATGCTCACAGTCAAATCCCCTGTTAAGTAGCCTTGGGTGTGGCGCGCCGGGCCCTAAGCTGAGGCTTGTCTTGTAGCCCAACACCCCGTCACCCGCACACAGCGTAATTACCAGCTCGACTTCGTCACACCGGGAAGCAAGCCGCGGAGTGCTCGCTCGCGGAAGCAAATCCGGCACATGCCGAAACGGCGCATGTATGCCCGGCCGCGGCCACAGAGCTTGCAGCGGTTGTGCTGCTGTGTGCTGAATTTTGGTGGCTGTTGGGACTTGACGATTAACGCTTTACGAGCCAATGTTGAATTCCTCCTGTCGCAGGCTGCTCAACCCGCGGGGTTGCTAGCCTCCGGCGGCTTTAATCACGGAACGGCATACCGAACTGCTTCAGCAACGCGTACCCTTCGGCATCATTACGTGCCGACGTCACAATCGAAATCTCTAAGCCTCGCAGCTTGTCGACCCTGTCATAGTCGATCTCCGGGAAGACGATCTGCTCGCGGAGGCCGACGCTGTAGTTGCCGCGTCCGTCGAACGAGCGGCGACTAACGCCCCGAAAGTCACGGATGCGCGGCAGCGCAACGTTGATCAGCCGATCCAAGAACTCGTACATGCGCGGTCCACGCAGCGTTACCATCGCTCCGATCGCCTGACCCTCGCGCAGCTTGAAATTTGCGATCGATTTCTTGGCCCGTGTCACAACTGGCTTCTGCCCGGCAATCGCGGTGAGATCGCCGACGGCGGCGTCGATCGCTTTGGCGTTCTGAAGCGCCTCGCCGAGGCCGATGTTCAGGACAATTTTCTGGATTCGCGGCACCTGCATGACGTTGCCATAGCTGAACTCTTTCGTCAGCGCCGGAACAACGTCCTGCTGATACCGGGTTTGGAGTCTCGCGGTCATAGCGTACCTAATCTTCAACGACTGACGACCGAAACCGTCACCCGTTAGGTATTAGCAGGTGCAATGCTGGCATCACATGCTTTGCAGTAGCGAACCTTGCGCCGGCTGAGCTTGCCCTCGCCTTCGAGGATTCGATCCCCGGTGCGCGCCGCCTTGCCACAGTTCGGGCAGATCAACATGACGTTCGACACATGCAGCGGTGCCTCGACTTCGACGATGCCTCCCCGCTGCGTCGGTCCGCGCGCTTTCAAGTGCTTCTTCACCATGTTGACATTTTCGACGACTACACGGTCCTTCTCCGGGATCGCCCGCGTGATCTTGCCACGCTGCCCCTTATTCTTACCGGCGATCACCAGGACCTCGTCGCCAGTTCTCACATGCATAGCTTTCCCCTATGTATCCTATAAGGTCTCAGGTGCGAGCGACACGATCTTCATGAACGCTTTATCGCGCAGCTCGCGCGCTACCGGCCCAAAGATACGCGTTCCGCGCGGATTGCCATCCGGCCGGATCAGCACGGCGGCATTGTCGTCGAAGCGAATATGCGACCCGTCCGAGCGAAGATACTCCTTCGACGTCCGAACGATAACCGCCCGCACGACTTCCCCTTTCTTAGCGTTCCCCCCAGGATTCGCATCCTTGACCGAGGCGATGATCACATCGCCGACCGAGCCCCAGCGCACCCGTGAGCCGCCGAGGACTCGAATACACATGATCTCTTTCGCACCGGTGTTGTCTGCAACCTTGAGGCGCGTCTGCGGCTGAATCATGCCGTCACCTCGCCTGTCTGGTCATCGCCGGGAAGAGCCAGCCCCGGAATACCCCGCCGCGGGGCGCCGATGACTTCGACGACGCGCCACCGCTTGAGCTTGCTCAAAGGTCTCGTCTCTTCGATCCGCACCCGATCGCCGATCTGGCAGCGATTTTCCTCATCGTGAGCGTAGAACTTGTTGGTCTTACGCACCGTCTTCCGGTAGATCGGGTGGGGCCGGAGATAGTCGACCGCGACGACCACTGTCTTCTCCATCTTGTTAGAGACGACCCGCCCTACCTTTTGTTTGTGATTTACTTCGGCCATTAGGACCTCGCTGCTTCCTGGGCGAGCTGGCGTTCGCGCAAGATTGTCTTGACCTGAGCGATCTCTTTCAACAGCTGCTTGAAGCGTGCCGTGTTGGTGAGACGCCCGGTCTCTTTCTGAAAGCGCAGGTTGAAGAGCTCCTGGTCGATCTCAGTTAGGCGCTGCGACAGGCGCGCGTTATCCAGCTCGCGCAGCTCATTCACCTTCATCTTGAGTTACCTCACCCGCCGTGTCTTTATACACAATCTTACATTTCAGCGGCAGCTTCTGGGCCGCCCTGCGCAGTGCCTCGTCGGCAACATCCTGCCGCACACCGCCGAGCTCAAACATGATCCGCCCTGGCTTGACGACGGCAACCCAGTATTCGACCGCGCCTTTGCCTGAGCCCATACGGGTCTCGGCCGGCTTCGTCGTCACCGGCTTGTCAGGAAAGATGCGAATCCACACCTTGCCGCCGCGCTTTACATAGTGTGTAATCGCGCGACGCGCTGCCTCGATCTGCCGGCTGTTGACCCAGCCTGAGTCGAGTGACATCAAACCAAACTCACCAAAAGCGACCGTAGTGCCGCGGCCCGAAATGCGGGTCCGTTTGCCGACTCCACGATGCATCTTGCGATGCTTGGTTCGCTTGGGCATCAACATACTTATTTCTCCTGTCCCGCAGACTGCGGCGGGCTTCCTCCGGACGGCCGGGCCGCTGCAGTACCGGGCTTTGGGCATCTAGCCTATTGCGCGCGCGGTGTACCCGGGCCCCCGGCGCCACGTCCGGCCTGACTCCTACCGCGGTCTCCGCCGGGTCGCGGTCCGCCGGCCGGCGCGCGGCGCTCAGCCTCCACCGGAAGCTGGCGGCGCTGCTGGACGCCTTCGCGTCCTTCGATCGCGCCCGCTTTTTCCGGGAAGATTTCGCCCCGGTAGATCCAGACCTTAACCCCAATTCTTCCATACGTCGTATGCGCATGGAAGACGGCGTAGTCGATGTCGGCCCGCAGCGTATGGCGCGGCACACGCCCCTGCATTTCACCGACTGTGCGGGCCATCTCTGACCCGCCGAGGCGGCCCGAGCACTTAATCATCACGCCCTGGGCACCCAGCCGCATCGCGCGCTGAGCTGCCTGCTTCATGGCCCGCTTGAACGAGACACGCTTGCTGATCTGCTCGCCGATGCTTTCTGCGACGAGCTGAGCGTCGAGCTCGGGCTGATGGATTTCGTTGATATTGAGCTTGATCTTCTTGCCGGAGAGCTTCTCGAGCGAGCTCTTCAGCACGTCGACGTTCGCTCCGCGCTTTCCAATCACGACCCCGGGCTTCGCCGTGAAGACCGTAACCTCGACCTTATTGGCCGAGCGCTCGATCTCGATTCGTGAAACCGCCGCGCCCGCCAACTCCCGGAAGATCATCTCGCGAATTGCCAGGTCCTCGTGCAGCTGCACGGTATAATTTTTCTCGGCGAACCACTTCGACTGCCAGTCTTTGATATAGCCGAGCCGAAAACCGATCGGATGTACTTTGCGACCCATGTAGCCTCACACCTAGGTGTTGAGCATGAAGCTCAGCACCTAATACTCTTCTCCGTCGTCCACGATCACCGTAATATGGCTGGAGCGCTTTCGAATGACATTCGCCCGGCCGCGCGCCCGTGGGCTGAAGCGCTTCATCGCCGGGCCCTCGTCCGCGAAAATAGTTGCGACGCGCAGATCCTCCGGCGACATATGGAAATTGTTCTCGGCATTGGCCGCCGCCGACTTGATCGTACGCGCGACGTCGTCGGCCGCTTTCTGCGGCATGTTGCGCAGGATTGCCAGGGCCATATCGACCGGCTTGCCCCGCACCACATCCACAACTAGCCGAACCTTTTGCGGCGAGATGCGGACGCCGCGCAATACCGCTTTCGCTTGCATCGTCGTCCCCTTATTTCATCTTGCCGCGCTTGTCGGCCTTCTTGCCGCCGTGCCCCCGAAACAGGCGGGTCGGCGCGAACTCACCCAGCTTATGCCCGACCATGTTCTCCGATACGAAGACCGGAACATGGCGGCGGCCATCGTGAACGGCGATGGTGTGCCCGACCATCTGCGGGAAGATCGTCGAGGCGCGCGACCAGGTCTTAAGTACTCGCTTGTCGTTCGCCCGGTTCATCGTCTCGACGCGGCCCAGAAGCCGCAGGTCCACAAATGGACCCTTCTTGGAAGATCGTGACATGCCTTAGCACCCTTCCTTTTGTGCGCTTTCGCACGTGGCGAGGGGCAGAAGGAGAAGATGAAGCATCGGCTTCGATCTCCCGGCAGCCGCCCGGCCGCGCCCCTCTGCACTCAACATTGATTACTTGGTCCGTCGGCGCACGATAAACTTGTCCGTGCGCTTATTGTTGCGCGTCTTCACACCGTGAGCGGGCTTGCGCCACTTCGTCTTAGGTGGCATGCCCCGCGGGGCATGTCCTTCGCCGCCGCCGTGCGGGTGGTCGACCGGATTCATGGCCGAGCCTCGCACGTGGGGCCGGATGCCGAGCCAGCGCGAGCGCCCCGCCTTACCGATCGTCACGTTCTGGTGATCCACGTTGCCAACCTGACCAATTGTCGCCATGCACTCCATATGCACCCGCCGCATCTCGCCCGATGGCAGCCGCACCGTAACGTAGTCGCCTTCCTTGGCCATCAGCTGAGCCGAGGTGCCCGCCGAGCGCACGATCTGGCCGCCGCGCCCGCGCTTCAGCTCGATATTGTGGATCTGGGTGCCCAGCGGGATGGCGCGCAGAGGCAGTGCATGCCCGATGCGTATTTCGGCGTTGCTGCCGGACATAACGCGGTCCCCGGTGCTCAGACCGACCGGAGCCAGGATATAGCGCTTCTCGCCATCCTCATAGCGCAGTAGGGCGATCCGAGCCGAGCGATTCGGATCGTACTCGATACCGACTACCGTTGCAGCGATGTTGGTCTTGTTGCGCTTGAAGTCGATCACTCGGTAATGGTGATAGGCGCCTCCCCCACGGTGCCGGGAGGTGATCCGGCCCTGATTGTTCCGGCCGGCAGTCCGGCGCAGCGGCCGGAGCAGAGACTTCTCGGGCTCGAGCTTCGTGATTTCCTCGAAGGTCGAGACGCTCATGCCGCGCCGGCCGGGCGAGGTCGGCTTATAACGTTTGATTGCCATTACGCTCCCTCAAACAGTTCTATGCGCTTGCTCTCCGGCGTCAGCGTCACAATCGCCTTCTTTCGATCTTTGGTGTAGCCCTGCGTGATCCCGCGGCGCGTCCGCCGGCGGCGCAGCTTGCCCTTCACGTTGATCGTATTGACCGTCTTGACCTGCACCCCGAAGATCTCTTCCACGGCCTGCCGGATCTGGATCTTGTTGGCCTCGATCGCGACTTCGAAGACGTACTGATTCTGCTCGTTCAGCGAAGTCGCTTGCTCGGTGATCCAAGGCCGGATGATTACTTGATACGCATTCATGATTCGCTCTCCACCGCGGCCGTCGTGCCGTCTTCTTGAGCGTTGCGCTCGCCTAACCAGCTCTCGATCTGTGCCAGTGCCGCCTGTGGCAGAATGACGATGTCATACTTGAGCAGATCGATCACGTTGAGATAGCCCGCGAGGAGCGTCTTGACGTTAGGAAGATTGTTGGCCGAGCGGCGGATGTTCTCATCCTTCGTGCTCAGCACGATCAATGTCTTGGCATCGCCGACTTGGAGGCTCTGGAGCACCTCGATCATCGCCTTGGTGCGCGGCACCTCCATCGTCAGCGCGTCGACAAAGCGGATCTGTCCGTCTGCCTGCTTGGCCGAGAGGGCCGAGCGTACCGCGAGACGCCGCATCTTCTTTGGCATCGACTGCGTATATTTTCGAGGATGCGGGCCGAAGGCCACGCCGCCGCCCGAGTGATGCGGGGCGCGAATGGCGCCCTGCCGCGCGCGGCCGGTACCTTTTTGCCGGTAGAGCTTGCGTGTCGACCCACGGACCTGGCCGCGGGTGCGCGTGTTCGACGTGCCTTGGCGAGCGTTGGCTTGTTGGAGCACCATCATCTGGTGCATTACCGGCACGTTGGGCTTGATCCCGAAGATATAGTCATTCAGATCCAGGGTGCCTATCGTGCTGCCCGCCTGGTTATACAGTGTCGCTTGCATTGTTCTATTCCTCGTCAGAGTTCTGAGTGTCAAGGCTCGTCGCTCAACACCCCACGCTCAGAGCTACTTCGTCGGCTTCACTGTCCGGCGGACATACAGCAGACCGTTCTTTGCCCCGGGAACCGAGCCACGAATCAGTAGCAGATGGCGCTCGGTGTCGACACGCACCACGCGCAGCCGCTGAACCGTGTTGCGCTGATTGCCCATGCGGCCGGCCATGCGCATACCCTTCCATACGCGGCCCGGGCTCGTGCCTGCGCCAATGGAGCCGGGCGCCCGCATCCGATCGCTCTGGCCGTGGGTCCGAGGTCCACCCGAGAAGCCGTGGCGGCGCATCACGCCCTGAAAGCCCTTACCCTTCGACCAGCCGGTCACGTCCACAAGATCGTTGGCGTTGAAAAGATCCACGTCGACGATATCGCCGGGAGTATGGTCGGCGACGTTATCCGCGGGCATCTCGCGCAGATGACGGACCCACTGGCTGTTTTGCATCTGTCCCTGGACCGGCTTCGAGAGCTTGTGCTGCGGAACCTCGCCGAAGCCAATCTGCACTGCCTCGTAGCCGTCGCGCTCTTTTGTCCGGATCTGCGTGACCACGTTGGGCCCCGCCTGCACCACTGTGACCGGAACGGCCTCGCCCCGCTCCGTAAAAACTGTCGTCATGCCAAGCTTGCGCCCGAGCAATCCATGAAGAGTCATACATGCACCTCGATAGCGTGCGGACTTACGTACGTGGCTGCCGCAGCGGCTATATTTTGCTTTTCGACCATTGACCACCGACCACCGCGAGCCTAGATCGCAGTACGGGCCTCGTCCGTGCACAGCTGCCGTTTCCCGATCTCGGGCATTCGTCGGTTGCCGTTTGTTCGCTGTCTAAAGCTTAATCTCGATATCTACACCGGCCGGCAAGTTAAGTTTCATCAACGCGTTGATTGTCTGTTGGCTTGGATCGAGTACGTCGATCAGTCGCTTATGTGTCCGTATCTCGAACTGTTCCTGCGAATCCTTGTCGATAAACGGCGAGCGCATAACGCTGTATTTCTCGATCTTGGTCGGTAGCGGTACCGGGCCGGCGACGAGCGCGCCCGTCCGCTCCGCCGCCTCGACGATCTGCTTGGCCGATTGATCAAGGATCTTGTGATCAAATGCCTTGAGACGGATGCGGACTTTCTGCTTGGCCATGTATTCCTCTTACGCTTGAAACGTGATGCATAAACCGTGATGCGTGAGCACAACTCACGCATCACGGTTTATGCATCAGATTAGGCCTCGATCTTGGTGACGACACCGG
>JBBSGA010000202.1:0-11135 GCA_038254585.1 Chloroflexales bacterium
CTATCCGACGCCGCTAAAAAATCACGGCTCGTTTTTTTAGCTAACATTCAACCTGATCTGCAACGTGAAGTGCGCGAGCAAGTGAAGTGCGCGGAACTCGTCGGGCTTGACACGATGAATTTCTGGATCGAGAGTGCGCGCGAATCTCTTATCGAAACAATCAAGGGCGTTAACGTCGTCATTATTAACGACGCTGAAGCGCGCCATTTAACCGACGAGCCGAATCTAATCAAAGCCGCGCGCAAAATTCTTCGATGGGGGCCGAAGGCCTTAGTCGTCAAGCGCGGCGAATACGGCGCGGCACTTTTTACAGAGGACTCATATTTTGCGATTCCCGCTTACCCGCTCGAATCCGTGTTCGATCCGACAGGCGCGGGCGAGGCTATGGCGGCGGCGATCATCTATGGGCTGGCCAACGACATCCCGGTGGCAGAATGTGTCCGGCTTGGCGTCATCGCGGCAACGCTGACGCTGCGCTCTCCCGAGACGGTTGCGCCCGAGATCAACCTTGAGTATTTGTATGCGCAGCTGGAACTGTAGAGCTATCCTAGAGCAAGCATGAACCTCTATTATCAAGCCTGGCGTTACCTGCTCCGCACGACGGTTCCTTTTCTGACACGGATCGAGGTCACGGGTCTCGAACACATTCCGAGCGAAGGCCCGGCAATCCTGGTGAGCAATCATATCAGCATGGCGGACCCGCCGATTCTGATCGGCTACGTGAAGCGCCAGATCCACTTCTTCATCAAAGTCGAGCTCCTCGACCACCTTGTCTACCGGATCATTCTGCCGCCGGGTGATCCAATCCCTGTTCAACGCGGCAAAGCCGATCGGATGGCGCTGCGGAAAGCCGAGGCAATCCTGAAATCGGGGGGCATCGTCGGCATCTATCCGGAAGGGACGCGCAACCAGAGCGGCGAAACGCAGGAAGGGCGCTCCGGGGCGATCTTTCTGGCACATCGAACCGGCTCCATTATCGTGCCGGTCGCGATCAGCGGTACCGAAGGGATCTTTCGGCCGGGTTTTCCCTGGTTTCATCGCGCTCGCGTTCGCATGACCATCGGCGAGCCATTCCGCCTAGCCGACCTCGGCGAGGCGGAAAGCAGCGACCGAGAAGCGCTCGCGTTCGCGCTGATGGCGCGTGTTGCGGCGCTCTTGCCTGCTCGCTATCGAGGTGTCTATGCCGAACGTGCGGCGTAAGGTTCTATGAGCCAGCCACGGATTCGCCCCGAAGGTGACGAGCGGTGGATCTACGTGGCCCACCGGCACTGGGTGGCGCTCGTCGTCCGCTCGGCGATCCCGTTCACGCTTGGGCTGCTGGCCGGCGGAACATTGATCTGGCGCATCCTCGGGCGTCAGGCGGACTTCCTCAGGCAGGTGCCACCGATTCTGGATACGATCAACGTGGTGCTGGTCGCCGTCGGGATCATCGTAGCTGCCACGCTGGTCTACAACTACGTCGATTGGTCCAACGACCATCTGATCATCTCCAACAAGCGTGTCATCTTCGAAGATCAAACCTGGCTTTTCTCCTTCGCCTACGAGACGATCACGTTGGGCCGTATCCAGAACGTCAACGCGCGCGTCGAAAACCTGCTGCAGTATGTGCTGAAATACGGGCGGGTCGAGATTCAGGCAGCCGGGCCGTCGGCGCCGGTGGTCTTCGACCGCGCGCGCTGCCCAAATGAGATCCAGGCCGAGCTGATGAAGGAGGTGCAGCGCGAAAAGCGCGAGCAGGAGCGGATCCGGCTCCAGGCTGCCGTCCAACGACGCCTCAACCCGGATGCACCCGCGCCGCCGATCCCAGTCGTGCCCGTCGAGCAGGATCTGCGGACGGCGAGCAACCGCTGGCAATCTCTGCTACCTACCGGGCCGATCATAGAAGGCAGCACGATCATTTGGCATCGCCATTGGGTAGTGCTGGTGCGCGGCCTACTCTGGCCAACGCTTGCGCTGGTCGTGTGGGTCGCCGCACTCGTCTTGCTTCCGCGCCTGGGGTTTTTCGGAGCCACGGGCACAGTGACGGTACTCTTCATCAGCCTCCTCGCGATTGGGCTGGCTTTCTACTGGCAGTACGCGGACTGGCATGACGACGTCTATATTCTCGAGCCGACACGCTTAACCGACCTATCCAAGCTGCCTTTCGGGCTCTACGAGGATCGGCGCGAGGCGCCGCTGGGGGTGATCCAGAATGTGAACGCGACATCGCCGAACTTGATCGCGCGGATCTTTGGCTACGGCAATGTGATGGTCGAGACCGCAGGCGCGCGTGGTAATTTCACTTTCGACCACGTTCCCGATCCGGGCCAGATTCAGCGGATCGTCTTCGAGTACGTCGAGCGCTTCAAGTGGAATAGCCGGGAGCACGACTGGAACAACGCGATTACGATCATGGAAATGTACGAGCAGGGCCGGCGGCGTGGTCCGCAGCATCCCTGAGCGCAGAACGACCCGCCACAAAGAGCACGTCATAGGAGGACCGAGCAGCACATGAAGCCGATCACGATCACGAACGTCAAGACGATCCTCACCGCCCCGGCCGGCATCCGCCTCGTGGTAGTCAAAGTCGAAACGTCGGAGCCTGAACTCTACGGGCTAGGCTGTGCGACATTTACGCAGCGGCACCAGGTCGTTGCCGCGGCGCTGGAGCACCACCTCAAGCCCTTCTTGATCGGCAAAGAGGTGCACCGCATCGAGGACATCTTCCAGACCTCGATGGTCAACGGGTACTGGCGCAACGGGCCGGTGCTCAATAATGCGATCTCGGGCGTCGACATCGCGCTGTGGGACATCAAGGCAAAACTGGCCAATATGCCGCTCTACGAGCTCTTTGGCGGCCGGTGCCGCGAGGCGGCGGCGGTCTACCGGCACGCGGATGGGGCGACGCCCGAGGCCGTTGCCGAGAATGTCGTGGCGCTCAAGGAGCAGGGCTATCAATATATTCGCTGCCAGATGGGAGGCTACGGCGGTCGCGGCCAGACGCTGCGCTCGCCGGAAGGGGCGCTGCCGGGGGCGTACTACGATCCCATGCGCTACGCCCGGAGCGTGCCGCCGATGCTGGAGCACGTGCGCAGTGTCGTAGGCTTCGAGGTCGAGCTCTTGCACGATATTCACGAGCGACTCCAGCCGTCCCAGGCGGTACAGCTTGCGAAAGCCGTCGAGCCCTACCAGCTTTTCTTTCTCGAGGATCCGCTTGCGCCGGAGCAGACGGAGTGGTTCCGCATCCTCCGCAATCAGACCTCGACGCCGATTGCGATGGGCGAGCTCTTCAACAATCAGCGCGAGTGGTTTCCGCTGGTGGCGGAAGGATTGATCGACTTCATGCGCGTGCATATCAGCCAGATCGGCGGTCTCACACCTGCCCGTAAGATGGCGGCCTTCTGCGAGCTCTACAGCGTGCGCACCGCGTGGCATGGCCCCGGCGACGTTTCGCCGGTGGGACATGCCGCGAACCTGCACCTGGACCTGAGCAGTCCGAACTTCGGCATCCAGGAATGGAGCGGGTTCCCCGAGGTGCTGCAGGAAGTCTTCCCAGGGTGCCCGGAGGTCCGCGATGGCTATATGTACCCAAACGAGCGGCCGGGGCTAGGAATTGATATCGACGAAGAGCTCGCGGCAAAGTATCCCTGCGAGGATTTCCTCGACGCCTGGACGGTCGCACGCCTGCCGGATGGGACCTCGGCACGGCCGTAGCCGCAGGCGAGTAGGCCACCAAGGACATCATGCAGAAACGTCTTATGCTCTTGCTGCTCCTCCTGTTGCTCCCCCAGCGGGTCGCGGCACAGAACAGCCCGGTAACGTGGACGGTCATCCCCGGCTACAACGGGACCTTCAAGGCCGGAGCCTGGATCCCGATCACGATCACGGTCGCGAACAGCGGCAGCGACCTCCGCGGCCGTGTGGAGTGGCGCTGGCAAACGGGAGCGTCGCGCTTCGCGCAGAGCGTGGATCTCCCACGCGGAGCGAAGAAACAGATCGTGCTGCCGGCGGTTGCCAATAGCCGCGGCGGGGATGCCACGGTAGAGCTCTACAGCGGAACGACGGCGGTCGCGAGCGAAGAACATATTCATTTCAATCAGGTCGACGTAAACACGCTGGTCATCGGCGTACTCAGCGACATGAGCAACGCCCTGGCCGAGCTTGCGGGCATCTCGTCGAATCAGGGCTCCTCGACGACTCTGCTGCACCTCGGCCAGGCTGATCTCCCCGAGCGATGGGAGCTGCTGCAAAGCTTCGACGTGCTCTTCGTCCACGATACGGACAGCAGCACGTGGAGCGATGCACAGCGTACGGCCGTGGCTCAATGGGTCGCGGATGGGGGACAGCTTATCGTCGGCGGCGACCGGACGAGAACCGCCGCCGGTATCGGAGCCCTGCTGCCGGCAACGGTCACGGAGCCGGCCCGCCCGGCTCGCCTGGCTGCTCTCTCGGCCAAGCTGGGCTGGAAGCCGCGCGATCCCGCTGCCTCCGTGCAGGCACTCCGGCTAAAGCCCCAGGCAGGCGCGCAGGTGCTCGCCGCCGACGGAGATATGCCGCTGCTCGTCCGCCGGTCATACGGTGGGGGGCAGGTCATCCAGGCCACCTTCGATCTTCAGGCGTTGAATACGCAGGGAAACGCGGTTCCCCTGTGGGAGCGGCTGATTATACGAGGTGGACCACCACCGGAGTGGAGCCAGCTGCAGTCGAATGCGCAGTGGGTGCTGCAGCAGAGTATTGCCCTTCCTGCACTGCGGCTTCCATCGATCTGGGAGCTGCTTGGCTTTCTCGCTCTGTACATCGGGCTAGTTGGTCCGGCGAACTATCTGATCCTGCGCCGCCTCGATCGCCGGGAGTGGGCCTACGTCACCGTGCCGCTGACCGTGGCACTCTTCACCGCGGGCGCCTATGGCGTAGGCGCCCGTGGCCGCGGCGGGTCGGCCTCGGCGACCGCACTGACCATCGCGCGCGCTGCACCGGGAAGCACGACCGGCGAGGCGCTGAGCTACCTGGGCATTTACTCGCCGGTACGCAGGAGCTACCGAGTGGGTCTGGGGCAGGAAGCCCTGGTGCGAGACGGCCTGGATATGGTTGGCCTGGGGCGCCAGCCGATGGAGACCCGCCGGACCGAATCCGCCGTGGAAGTACCCGCGCTCTTCATCGACGTTGGCGAGATGCGGCCGCTGAATGTCCAGCAGACGACGCCCGTGCCCGACGTGCGTGCCTCGATACAGCACGGCGGCGGCCAGTCGACGATCGAGATCGAGAACCGGAGCTCGCAGCCGCTTGTCGACGTAGCGCTGGTGGCCGGGCAGAGCCTGCAGAAACTCGAGGACCTCCGGCCCGGCGAGCGACGCGCGGTACAGTTCAAGCCCGAGATGGGGGGGACCCCAGACGAGGCGGGATTTCATAGCGGCGGCGTGATCAAGCGCGGCGCAGCATTACGCGCGCTCCAGAGCTTCGCCTTCGACGCGGAAGGACCGCCGCCCGAGAAAGGGCCGGGCGACGCCGTCCAACCGGCACCCGCGCCGGGGCAGACGGTGCAGCTGGTGGCCTGGTCGTCGGACCCCAACATTCAGGTAGCTCTCGACGGCGCGCCCGCGGACGTTAAAGGCGATACAGTCTATCTCTGGTCGCTCGGAAAGCTGAGCCCATGACGCCGATTGTGGAAACGCGGGGTCTTACGAAGCGCTACGGCACGACGCTGGCGCTCGACGACCTCGATCTAACGATCCCGGAAGGGGCGATCTACGGCTTCATCGGACCCAACGGCGCTGGCAAGACGACGACGATGCGTATACTAACCGGGCTGCTGGCGGCGACCAGCGGCGAGGCATATATAGCGGGACACGAAGTCCGCCGCGAGCCCCGAGCCGTACGCAAGCTGGTCGGGTGGATGCCGGATTCGTTCGGCGTCTATGACAATATGAAGACCTGGGAATACCTCGATTTCTTCGCCGCTTCCTATGGGATGACTGAAGAGCGTAGGGCCAGGCTGATCGGTGAGCTACTCGACCTGGTTGAGCTCAAGCATAAGCAGGATGACTACGTCATGGGCTTGAGCCGCGGCATGAAGCAGCGGCTCTCGCTGGCGCGCGCGATGGCGCACGATCCGAAATTACTGATCCTCGACGAGCCCGCCTCAGGACTTGACCCGCGTGCGCGCATCGAGCTGCGCGAGCTGCTCAAGGAGCTAGGCTCGCTCGGCAAGACGATCATGATCTCGTCACACATCCTGACGGAACTGGCCGAGATGTGCACGCATATCGGTATCATCGAGACCGGAAAGCTGCTGGTCAGCGGCGAGGTCGGCAACGTGCTGCACTCGCTCCAGCCACACAAGATCGTTGAAGTGCGTGTGCTCGGCGACCGGGAGCACGCGGCGGAGATCTTGCGGCCGCTTCCGGGTGTGCGCGATGTGCGCGACGACAGCGTGGCGAGCGACGGTGCGGCACTGGCCAACGGACACACACCGGTCTCCGAGAACGGCTCGGGGATTGTACAATCTCGCTCGTCTACAGCCTCACTTGTCGTGGATTTCGTGGGCGACGAGTGGGGGCTGAGCGTCCTGGTTCAGGCGCTGACGTACGCCGACGTGCCGGTGATCCACTTCGCCGAGCAGGCCAGCGACCTGGAGGACATCTTCATGCAGGTCACACGCGGAGCGACGCAATGAGCCGGCTCATGGATAGCCAGCCTGTGCTGGTCAAGGAGCTGCGGGGACGCATGCGCGGCGCACGAGCTTTCGTGATCCTGACAACCTACCTGCTAATCTTGAGCGCGTTTGCGTTGCTGCTCTATCTCGCGGTACGGAGCTCGGTCCGATCCGATCCGTTCACCGCCGGCCGGACGATCGGCAAGACACTTTTTATCGGGATCGCGCTGGTGGCGCTGGTGCAGATTATGATCATCGTGCCGGCGCAGGCTGCCGGCGCTATAGCCGGCGAGCGCGAGCGAGAAACCTTCGACCTGCTGATCGCGACGCTGCTGCCGGCCTGGAAGATCATCCTAGGAAAGCTGGTGGCGGCGCTGGCATACGCCGTGATGTTGATCGTCGCGGTCATGCCCTTCATGGCGCTGGCCTTCTTTTTTGGGGGGGTCACCGGCTCGGAAGTCGCGATCGCCCTGGCGGGCCTGCTGGTCACTGCACTGCTCTACGGCGCGATCGGCATTCTCTGGTCGGTGATGAGCGCGCGCACGCTAACGGCGACGGTGATGGCCCAGGCAACAAATCTGATGGTGCTGCTCGGGCTGCCGTTCCTGATGTATGTCTTCGCGGCGATTTTTCTGTTGGGGAACCAGGCCACCTGGCCCAGCTGGGTACAGAGCCGGCCGTTCGTGCATACCGCCAACGCGCTCGTCGCACTGCACCCGTTCATCGCGCTGGGCGCAGCCGAGGGATTCATCAGCAGCGGGCAAACAGGCTGGACTGTGCCGTTCCAGTGGGGCCCAGGGGGGGAATACCAGATCCTCGCGCCGTGGATCGGTTTCCTCGTCGAAGGGAGTCTCGCCGCAATCGTGCTGATCGCCGCGGCGATCCGGATGCTGCGCCCGAGCGAGCGATCCTGGGGCAAGCGGGCGAGAGCCGAGAGCTCCAGGCCGCTCCGGGGCGCGGCAGGAGACTAAGATGCTTCAGGGAGGAAGCAGCCCGTGAAACAGATCTATGTGTCGCAGCATCCGCTGGTGCGGCATAAACAGACGCTCTTGCGGCGGGTCGAGACCGAGCCGAAGAAATTCCGTGAGCTTGTCCGCGAGATAACTCAATTCCTGATCTACGAGGCGACGGCCGATCTAACGCTCAGCCCGCGTAACGTTATGACGCCGCTGGAGGAGTATCAGGGCGCCGAGATCGGGGACCGGATCGGGCTGGTACCGATCCTGCGGGCGGGCCTAGGGATGGTCGACGCGGTGCTCGAGATGATCCCGACGGCACGCGTCTGGCACCTCGGCCTCTACCGCGACCACAAGACGCTCGAGCCGGTCTCCTACTACAACAAGCTTCCGCACCGGCCGGATATCGATCTCTGTCTAATTCTCGACCCGATGCTCGCTACGGGCGGCTCCGCAACGGCAGCGGTCGAAGTGCTCAAAGCATGGGGCGCGGCTCGCATCAAGTTCCTGGGTCTAATTGCCGCGCCGGAAGGCATCGACCGGCTGGCCGCGGCCCATCCCGACGTCCCGATCCACCTCGCAGCGCTCGACGATCGTCTCAACGAGCAAGCCTACATCGTTCCGGGGTTGGGAGATGCGGGGGATCGCCAGTTTGGTACCGGCTAGGCACACCCGTGGGGAGACTGGCGGCGGCCGCACTGGCCCATATCTTGCTTACCCCTTCGCACCCCTGATCCGAAGGAGGAGCACCCGTGAAGCACAAGAGCGACAAATCCGACAAGGGCCGCGGCCACACTCCCGATAACGACGACTCGCCGACCGATGCGGGCGTAACCCTCGCTCAAGCCCCCGAGGTGGAGCCGGAGCGTATCTCCGTGGCCCAGCCAGAGCACAGTGTGGTTCCCAGTCCTCCGCCTGACCCCGACTACCCACGCTACCGGGTCGAGCCGGGAGAGATGATCCACCTTGCCGACATGAATCCGAATGAGTCAGCGCATTACGAAGGCAAGAAGGACGTCAAAAAGGAGCTCAAGGCGCAGCGGCTGCGGATCGAGGAGCTCCAGGCCCGGCTGTATGCGGAGGGGCGGCAGAGCCTGCTGATCGTGCTGCAGGCGATGGACACAGGCGGCAAGGACGGCACGATCCGGGGCGTCTTCGCCGGCGTAAATCCACAAGGATGTCGGGTCTGGTCGTTCAAGGCGCCGGGCACGGAAGAACTCGAGCATGATTTTCTGTGGCGCTATCACAGGAGAACGCCGCCACGCGGGATGATCACGATCTTCAACCGGTCACACTACGAGGATGTGTTGATCGTGCGCGTGAAGCAAATGATCACGGAAGACGTCTGGCGGCATCGCTACGAGATGATCAACGAGTGGGAGCATATGCTCACGCTCAACAACACGACGATCATCAAGTTTTTTCTCCATATTTCGAAGGACGAGCAGAAGCGGCGCCTCGAAAGCCGGCTCGAAGATCCCAACAAGCATTGGAAATTCTCCAGCAACGACATCAAAGAGCGCGCCTTCTGGGACAATTACCAGACCGCCTTCGAGGATGCGATCAACAATTGCTCGACGGAGTACGCGCCGTGGTACGTCGTGCCGGCCAATCACAAGTGGTACCGCAACCTCGTCATCGCGCGCACGATCGCCGATACGCTCGACGCGATGAACCCGCAGTATCCCCAAGCGGAAGCGGGCCTGGATAAGATCGTTATTCCGGACTAAGCCGGCGCGGCACGCAGAGAGCACGGAAACGAAAGATGGCGGCAGCATACGATACGATCGTGGTCGGGCTTGGGGGGATGGGCAGCGCGGCCACCTACCATCTGGCGGGCCGCGGCAAGCGCGTGCTCGGGCTCGAGCGGTTTACGCCGGTACATAGCCGGGGATCGAGCCACGGGCAATCCCGGATCATCCGGCAGGCCTACTTCGAAGACCCGGCCTACGTGCCGCTGGTGCTGCATGCCTATGATCTGTGGCGGAAGCTCGAAGCCGAGTCGGGCCGGCGGCTGCTCTCGATCACGGGCGGCCTGATGCTGGGCAGCGCCGATAGCGAGGTGGTCACGGGCAGTATTCACAGCGCACAAACGTACGGTCTCGCACATGAGATCCTGAGCACAGAGGATATACGGAAGCGGTTTTCGCCGTTCAGCCCCGCCGCCGGCACACTCGCACTCTACGAGAAGGAGGCCGGGATCATCCGTCCCGAGGAGAGCGTCGGGGCACACCTCGAGCAGGCCGCAGCGCGCGGCGCCGAACTCCATTTCGAAGAGCCGGTCGTGAGATGGGAGGCAGCGCCATCCGGCGACGGCGTGCGCGTGGCGACGGACCGGGCGACCTATGCAGCCGAGCGGCTCGTCATTGCGCCGGGCGCCTGGGCGCCGTCGGTCCTGACGGACCTCCATCTGCCGCTAGAGGTCGAGCGGCAGGTCCAGTACTGGTTCGAGCCGGCCGGCGGCGTCGAGCCGTTTCTGCCCGACCGATTCCCGATCTACATCTGGGAAAACCGCGACGGCAGCACGGTCTACGGTTTTCCGGCGATCGACGGCGCCACGGACGGCGTCAAGGTCGCCTTCCACCATATGGGAGCCGCCGCCACCGCAGATACGATCGACCGTGAGGTACACCCATACGAGATCGCGCGGATGCAAAGCTACCTCGCCGCGCACATTCCGGCGCTCGACGGGCGGTGCCTGCGAGCCGTGACGTGCATGTACACCAACACCCCGGACCAGAACTTCGTCATCGCCACTCATCCGGACTACTCGCAGGTGGCGATCGCAGCAGGCTTTTCTGGCCACGGCTACAAGTTCGCATGCGTCGTCGGCGAGATTCTGGCGGATCTCGCGACCGATGGCAGCACACGGCACGCGATTGCACTCTTTACACCCGGGCGCTTCGCATGAAGATGCGCTAAAGGGCC
The DNA here is from genome assembly GCA_038254585.1 of Chloroflexales bacterium. GTDB lineage: Bacteria > Chloroflexota > Chloroflexia > Chloroflexales > Kallotenuaceae > JBBSGA01. The sequence continues at coordinate 10,516 of JBBSGA010000202.1, forward strand.
GGAGTAGGCCACCTCTAGCGCACCTTCAGAACCTGCTTTCCACGCCGGAGGGGAAAACAGAACGCCATTCCGGCGCTCGTCTCTCGCCAGCTTCCGATTGCCAGCAGCCCAGCGGCGCCGCCGTCACGGCGTAAGACCCGGCTAGTTACTTCCGGGCTTTCCAGCAGCACCCCTACGTCTCGCGTAGGAGCGGGGGCGTCGACGGCGATAGTGAAGTCGGGGCAGTCAACCGCGGCATCAAGCTCGATCTCGAAGCCGCCATCCGTCGGCCGCGCAGCGATCTCACATCCCTCGCTCGCCGCGCGGTAGCGGGCGATCTCCCCTAAAGTGAGCCAGTTGAGGCGCGTGCCATAAACGCGTGCAAGGCGGGCTGCGACCTCGTCGAGCGCGGCCAGACCCTCGCGCGTGCCATCGCTGTAGAGCGACTGCCAGTGGCAGACGAAGATCAGCCAGCCCTCGGTCTGGGCGAGATCGGCGAGCCGGCCCGCGCTGCCGTCGACAGTGATGAAGTGATCGACCACCTCGGATGCCGCGACGGAGGTGGGACGCTGAGTCGGCCAGAAGTAGTCGTGGCAGTAGTCGATGATGCTGACGACCGCTTCGCCGCGCTCGCGGTCGAG
>JBBSGA010000203.1:0-11119 GCA_038254585.1 Chloroflexales bacterium
AACCTATTTTCCGCTACCCCTGACCTGGGGTTAGCCAGAGGGACGGGAGAGTTCTAAGATGTCCCAAATCTGCTGTTGGACTGGACGTAGGCGCGGATAATGCACTTCCTCCACACCATCGCCACGCCGCACCAGCACCAACGCGTAGTCGGCGAACGCGCGCAGCAACGCGGTCGCGGTGGGTGTTGCGGTGTCGCGCTGCTCCGGCATCAATCCATGCAGCAGCTGCCCCGTCTCCGCAATCCAACGCCTGACCTGCTGCTCCAGCAACGTCGCCACCACCACCGCAATCATGATCAGCAGCGTCAGCCCTGCAATCCGCTGCGGCGAATGCAGCCACAGCGGCCGGATCTGCACCGGACGCTTAATGAAGTCGATCGTCTGCTCGACGTTGACTTGCGCCTTGTACTTGACCATCACTGCCCCAGCACGCAACCGCGCTTGGGGCACGTTGCTGCACAGCAAGGCGACCCCATCGAAGCAGGTCGCATCGGCCACTGCCACGTGCCGCACGTCCCACTGCAAGCGCCAGCCACTGTCTGCCGTCGGCTCCGTCAGGGTATAATCCAGATACTCCTGCGCTTTGGCTTTGCGCAGCGCCTGCTCCACGCGCGCTTCGATCCGTGCCCGGGTGGTGGAGTGGTATGTGCCCAGCAAGCGGCTGATGCGCGTGAGCGCGTGCTCCCCCGCCACCAGCACCTTGGCGCGCTGCTCGGCGTCCTTGCTGGCCTTGTCACTCGACCAACTGAACACCCAGCGCAGCAGATAGCGGTGTCCCGTCTCCGGGTCAGGCAGCGCATGCTCGACTTCGCAGACGCGATAGTGCGGCCGCTCTGCCGGTGGTTTGCGCGCGTTGTTTTGGCTGACGTACGCCACAGCCACCCACTGCTGTGCGCCTGCCTGCAGGTCGTGCCAGGTCGCGCGCCAGGTCTCCTGCGCCGGCACCGTCCAGGGATGCGCGGCCAAGAACTGCTGGTGCTGACGGCTGAAGGCCAGCAGCGTGGCCGTGTTGCACACTTTGCGGTCACCGATCAGCACGGCATTGGCCGGGGCCAGCAGCGTCGTGCGCAGCTCGCTCATGTCCGCCAAGTAGACCGCGTCAGCGCTCTGATGCCCATCCCAGGGTCGGAACCAGAGTGGAATGCGCCCCGTGGTGATCAAGCTGAGCACGAACTGGGCTTTGTTGCGCTGTCCGTCTTTATTGTAGCCTTCGACCAAGCGTGGGATGCGCTCCCCGCCGTCCTGTGGCTGGCCACCTTGCTCGTAGGCACCTTCAAAGTAGATGCTGGTGGTATCGGCGTGCAGCCACTCCAGGTCGAGGTGACAGTGCGTGACGGCATTGGTGAGCAGGGTGGTCCAGATCGTGACTTGATGCTTGGCCAGTCCGTCCAACAGCGCCCCCAAGCGGTCGTCATCCAACCAGGCCGCCTGCACGTCAAACAGGCGGTCGATACCGTGCTGGGCAGCCCACTCCGCCATCCCATAGAGGGGACAGGGCTGAAAGGTCATCCGGTTGACAATAATCACCTGGGCCAAGGCTCCATAGGTGGTGGCGACATCGGGCTGAAACTGCAAGGCGCTGTCAATGGCCTCGGTCACACCCAGCCGGGTCAGCCAGCCCTTCAGCAAGGGTGCGGCCCCGACGACCACCGTCTGATACTCCACCGGTTGTGTCTCGACGAGCATACATCAACCTCCTGGGGACAGTGTAGCTCAGTCGAGTGTTCGACAAACCCTCAATCAAAGGGTAGCGGAAAATAGGTAATAACGCTTCAGAACCGGATCGGACTGTACCATGAAAAGCGCTCAGGTAAGCGCTTCATCAAACAGGCAGAGGAAGTATCTAGGCTCAAAAACGACCTGCATCATACCCAAGTGGCAAGGTGCGCACGGAATCGGATCAACTTCATGCCTCCATGGGGCTACAACTATTGCGGCAGTGAGACACGTCTGCGCGGTGGCGTGCTCCAACGACGGAGGGACAGCCTCCGTTTCGCCGCCACGACGGTTGGATCGTTTTCCATGGCCGTCGCAGGCGACAAGGACGCTCCACCTGACGGATGGTGCATATGTTGTCATCACCGGTCCTCAAGAGTACGCAAGCGCCTTCCAAAAGGTCCTCTTGATGCACAACGAGGTGTTCGCCCGATCCCACGCAGAACCATCAATGTTCGTGAGGTTCAAGCATATTCCGTCGGCTGGAGGAGCTCCCACAGATGACGTCCAGGGAAGGCAGGCGAGCAGCCGATAGCGCAGCGGTTTCGCATGCGTGTCTCTGTTGCTGTTCACTATGGAAATGGAACGCCGGTTTGCCTGGGCAGGATAGAGGCATGCTCTGCGTATCAGCATACGTGCGACATGATGGCAATGCCGTCGTATGCTTGCGCGAGTGCGCGGCTAGACGGCGATACCTTCGACCAAGCTCATGACGCCGTCCGCCGGCGTGACCCGCGTCAGTTCCCAGCCCGAGGCGGCCAGGATGGCGCCGAAGTCATCCGTGGTGCGCTCACGGCCTCCGCCCAACACCAGCATGTTGAGGTCACTGAGCAGCTGCGTCTGGGAGGTCCACGAGCTGGTGACGTGCGTCGGCAGCACCGACTCGACCAGGAGCAGCTTCGTCCCCTGCCGTGCTGCCCGGCGACAGTTCCGCAAGATGGCCGTCGCATGCGCATCGTCCCAGTCATGGATCACCCGCGAGAGCAGGTACAGGTCGCCACCCGTTGGCACAGCGTCGAACGCGTCCCCAGCCACAACGTCGCATCGCTGCGCCACGCCTGCGCTCTCCAGGATCGGGGCCGCGCCCTGTACGACCGCAGGCAGGTCGAACAGAATGCCGCGCAGCGCTGGATGCGCCTGCACGAGGGCTGCCAACATCATCCCCTGTCCACCGCCGACATCGATGATGGTACCGAGACCACTGAAGTCATGGGCAACCACGCCAGCCATGGTCGACACAGCGTAGGTTGTCATCGCGGCCTGGAAGATCGCCAGCTCTGTGGCGTGCTGGGCGAAGTACGCCTCCAGGCTCGCGATCCTCAGGGCATGCGGGGCAGCCGCCTCGCCAGTCCGCACGCAATGCAAGAGATCACCCCAGGTGCGCCAGGGGTACTCCCCGCCGTAAAACCGTGCGGCAGGACGCAGCGAGCCCGCAACATCGGAACGGAGCCATGCACCGAGGGGCGTGAGTGCAAAACGCCTGGATTCGATCTCCTCGAACACCTCAAATGCTGTCAGAGCCCGCAGAGGCGCCACAGCGCCGCTTCATCGACCGCCATTGCGCAGGCAAGTTCCTCGGTGCTTTTCGCTCCACCCTGCAGCAGGTCCGCCACACCGAGCTCGGCAACGACGGCCAGCGCCTGCGTAAGGTAGAAGCTGGTCACCAGATGGTGCATCACCTGCCACGTCGGATGCTCGCTGAAGAAATCTGTGGTGGTCATATCTGGTCTCCTCGCCCGTACACTGGCGGAGGATGCTCCGCCACTGCAGGGCACTTCGCTCCTCAGGAGATGCGTCTCCAGCCTGACCCATCGTCCATCCCGGTCACCGGCCAGATGCTGATCTGCGGTTGCGCGGTGATCGCTGCCGTCGCTTGTTGGTAGAGCGCCGAGCCGTAGAAGGCGTCCGCTGACTCCTGCGATACCCACACTTCCACCGTCCGGTAGCCGCCTTCGATCGGGCCGCCGGCATGGAAGAGCGCGCCGGGCGGCGTTCCGGATTCGTTGACCTTCCGCACCACCGTTTCGTACTGCTCCTGCGTCAACCCAGGGATTTCTGCCTGTATCGCGATCGCCATTGTCCACCTCCGCTCTTTGTCATGACGGATCGGCTCCCGTGCGCGCCGTTCCTTGCCTGTTCGCCAGTCTAGGCCACGCCCTGGCCGCTGACCAGGAACGGCAACCGGCATACTCACCGGCACAGTTGACTGCCAAGGGCTACCTGATGGTGCTATGATGGCTCACAGGAGATGAGCGTCGTGGAACGGACCGCACGCTGACTGAGGCGGGTGCAGAGGCGCGCAGCATGGAGACGCGAGAGAAGCTTGGCCGGCATCCCTCGTTTGGCGCGTTGCTCCGGGGCTACCGCGAGGCCGCAGGGCTCACCCAGGAAGAGCTGGCCGCACAGGCTGAGCTGAGTGTTCGCGGTCTGCGCTACCTGGAACAGGATCTGCGGCATCCCTACAAGGAGACCGTACGCCGCCTGGCGGACGCGCTGGCTCTGGCACCCCAGGAGCATCGGGCCTTCGTCACCGCGGCACAGCCCCGGCATGCCTCCACCGATCCCGCTGCTGGCTCGATCGACAGTTCCAGCCTGCCGTTGCCGCCCTCGCCTCTGTTCGGTCGAGAGCAGGATGTCACTGCCACCGCCCATCTGCTCCGCCAGGGGGACACCCGCGTGCTGACGCTGATCGGCCCAGGTGGGGTGGGCAAGACCCGTCTTGCCCTGCAGGTGGCAGCACACGTTCAGCCAGATTTCGCTGATGGCGTGATCTGGGTTTCCCTGGCCGCAGTGGTCGACCCCGCTCTGGTGCCCTCGACCATTGCGCAGGCGCTCAGCGTCATAGAGACCGGCCCCCGGCCCCTCCCGGAGATCCTCACGATCGCGCTCCGTGAGCGGCAGGTACTGCTGGTCCTGGACAACTTCGAGCAGGTGGCCGTGGCCGCACCTGTCGTCTCCACGCTCGTCGCACTATGCCCCCGGCTGACGGTCCTAGTGACCAGCCGCGTCGCGCTCCGTCTGCGCTGGGAACAGGAGGTTCCCGTCTTCCCCTTGTCGTTACCAGACGCCCACCACCAGCTCTCCCTGGATGCACTCGCCAGGAACCCGGCTGTCGCCCTGTTCCTGGACCGGGCACGGGCGGTCAGGCCAGATTTTATCCTCACGGAGGCGAACGCCGCAGCAGTAGCGGCGATCTGTCGGCGGGTGGATGGATTGCCGCTTGCTCTCGAGCTGGCCGCAGCCCGCGTGCGCGTCCTGCCCCCGCCGGCGCTCCTTGCGCGCCTGGAGCACCGGCTCATGCTCCTGACGGGAGGCGCAAGCGACCTCCCCGCGCGGCAGCGTACGTTGCGGGAGGTTCTGGCCTGGAGCGATAGCCTGCTCAATCCGGGGGAGCAGACACTGTTCCGACGGTTGGCCGTGTTTGCCGGAAGCTGTGGCCTTCCCGCGGTTGCGGCGGTCTGCAACGCAGGCAGTGATCTGCAGATGGACGTTCTGGATGGCATCGAGGCATTGCAGCGCAACAGCCTGCTGCTTCTGGCGGAGGCTGCGGAGGGCGAGCCCCGCTTCGTCATGCTGGAGACGATCCGCGAGTATGCATTCGAGCGCCTGGCGGAGAGCTACGAAGAGGAGGCGCTGAGAAGGGAGCACGCCACTTATTACCTTCAACTGGCTGAAGAGGGCGCACGCCACCGCTATGGCGCAGGACAGGTGCTGTGGCTGGACCGCCTGGAGCAGGAGCACGACAATCTGCGCGCGGCCCTGCAGTGGTACGCCGATACACGGAACGCCGAGATGGGCCTGCGGCTGGCCGCCGCACTCTGGACGTTCTGGTATATCCGCGGGTATGTGCCCGAGGGGCGGAAGCACTTGACGGCACTCCTCGCTGTGCCTGAGGCTGCATCGCTGCACGCAACCCGTGCCGAGGCGCTATTAGGCATCGGTCAGCTGGCGCGCACGCAGGGCGACTACGCGGCCGCACGGATGGCCCTCGAGAAAAGTCTCGCGCTGTACCGTGCCCTGGGCGATCAGCGGGGCACGGCGCACGCGCTGCTGTGGACCGGATTTGTGGCGCGCGTGCAGGAGGAGTACGGGGCGGCACACGCTTTCCTGAACGAAGGGCTGGCGCTCGCACGCGCGACCGGGGAGACGGCGGTGATCGCGGCGACGCTGCATCACCTTGGGATGCTCGCAGAAGACGACCAGGTGGCTTGGCCCGCCGCGCGGTCCCTGCTGGAGGAAAGCCTGGAACTCTATCGGATGCTGGGCCTCCGGCGGAATGTTGCTCTCGTGTTGCTCAGCCTGGGTGATGGTGCTCGCGCGCAAGGCAACTGGGCGATCGCCTCCGAGCTGCTGCGTGAGAGCCTGACCACCATGGCAGAGGTCGGCGAGCATCTGGAAACGCCGTGGGCGCTGGAGGCTATCGCCCACCTTGCGATCGAGAGAGGCCAGGCCGAACGCGCTGTGCGTCTGGCAAGTGCAGCCGCGCGGCTCCGCGAACAGATGGGCACGCTGGCCGGTCCCGTCGTGCATCGACGGCGGGATCAGTGCCTGGCAGCGGCGCACACAACGCTCACCAGCAAGACATTTACAGCGGCATGGACAGAGGGGCAGGCGATGACACAGGAGCAGGCAATCGACTATGCGCTTGAGGGAACTGGTCTGCCGTGAGTAGCGCTGTGAAAGAATTCAGACCCACTGTTGCCAATTGACATGCAGAGTCCGCTGCAGTTCTGGGCGATTGCGGCTCTGTCCGCGAAGACGAAGAAAGCTGTTGGAGTGGCGAGACAGAACGTCGATCCTTCTTGCTATTGCTTGATCACAGGAAGTACGCTCACGCTCGTTCAGAGCAGTATCCGGTTTCGCAGATGGCTCCGCACTCTCAGCCTCTGCATTGCCGCGAAGGCCCTCGTCTTCGAACTCCCCACACAACCGCAACAACACCTCCTTAGTTTTGTGAGCAGGTAGGGATGTTGGCCGCGCACCGACGATCGGGTTTCATCCAGCGCGCCCCGAAAACTTGGAGCGAACGGATGTACGTTTCACTGTGACTTACTCCTGGTCTAGATGCGCAGGTCGGTCGACTTCCGCGAGACCCTGAACGAGGAGCCTGCTCATCAATCCTGCGCTTAAAGATATGCACAGGAGGCAGGAGAACGTGTCATCTCTTTCCCTTCCATCTGCGCTTGCTGATACCGTCTTTCAGAGGCACGCTTGAGGCGCTGCAAGCCATCTTCTACGCTGGCAGCGAGTGGTTTCGCGCCAAATGTTTCGAGCAACCACCCCCACCAGCCTGGTGGGAAGATGAAGTCTCAGCCATATTGGACGCGACAGGTGGTCGCGTCGATGGGATAGCAAGCAACGTGTGGTTTCATTTGCAAGCCCAGTGGGAAAAACGCATACAGGCCGAGCTGGTATCTTTCGGGATTGACCTCTTCGACCTTGAAGATGAAGTGCAAGGTGCGGCCAAGGGCTTTTCCCGTGAAGTTGATGGTCTGGCCTAGGGTGGCTGGACCTTCTGGCTCACTACGGTCTGCCTGGACATCGGCCCACTCGGACCAGCGTTCCCATTGTACGAGATTCTCCCAGACCACCTCAATCGGGGCTGCGACAACGGCGGCGGGACAGACTGTCAGACCCATAGGATGTTCCTCCTCTCAATGCGTTCGCTGCAACGTTTCGGGGCGCGCTGGATTAAACCCCACGATCAAACGGAACGCTTGCATTGCTCCAATGCACTGCTAATGCGGGGCATGCTACCATACCGCGGATGCGTTCTTTCGCCACAACCGATCACTCCGCCCCGTCGGCTGCTCCGGCCCCGGTCGTCGCGCGGCTTCAAGCCAACCTAGCCGCGGTACGCGCGGAGGTGGCGACCGTGCGTGCGGAGCGTGATCAACTCCGGGGCGCACTTGCCGACCTGCTTGCCGCACAGGTGCAACTGCGGGCGCAACTGGCGGACGTCCTGGCCCAATTGGCTGCCGTCGATCTCAAGCGCCAACCATTTGTCGCTCGCCGCTCCACCACCTCCGACACCCCCACCAAACCGCGCGGTCGTCCGGTGGGCCATCCGGGTGCCGGGCGATCCCGACCGACTCGGATTGACCGGACCCAGCGCATTGGCGTGGGCGACACCTGCCCGGACTGTGGCACGCCGTTCAGCGACCTGGGCGCCGCTCGTGAGCGGGTCGTCGAAGATATCGAACTGGTGCGGCCCACCGTGATCACCAAATATGTGATCGAGCGCCGCTGGTGCCCGCAGTGTCGCGCCTATCACGAAGACGCGGTGACTGATGCGCTCCCCCGCCAGCGCCTGGGCTTGCAGTTGTGGACCGGGAGGCTACTTGGGGCGCTGCGCGCTCCCCCGCCAGCGCCTGGGCTTGCATGTGCTATTGTTCGTCGTCTACCAAAAGGTGGCGCTGGGCCTCAGCTACTCGAAACTCCAGCACGAATTGCGCACCTATTTCGGCCTGAGTGTCAGCGCCGGCGAATTGCCGAGCATGCTGGCCGAGATCGCCGCGATGTTTGGCCCGGCCTACGCCCGCCTGCTCTAACTGATGCGGCAGCAGGCTGCCATCCATATTGACGAGACCAGCTGACGCGTCGATGGCGTCCCGCACTGGCTGTGGGTGTTTGTGAATGAAGTCGTCGCGCTCGATGTTGTCAGCCGCTCTCAGGGCAGCAAGGTGCCGCAGGCGCTGTTGGGGCCGGACTTCGACGGCGTGGTGATCAGCGACTTCTTTAGCGCCTATTCGCCGCTGGATGTAGAGAAGGCCAAATGCTGGGCGCACCTGCTGGGCGACAGCTACGACTCTGCCAAAGGGCAGGATGCTGAGAGCGAGCGCCCGCAGTTCCATCGCACCCTCCACGCTCTGTTTCTGGAAATGGGCCTGGCGCTCGAACAGGTGCAGGCCGACCCGATGGGCCGCGCACAGGTCTATGATGAGATGCGAGAGAAACTCTGGCGGTTTGCGACCCAACACTGGCGAAGTTGGCAATGTCGACAACTGGCCGAACGAATCACGAAGTATCTGGATGACCTGGTCGTCTGGCTGATCCATCCCGCCGTCGAGGCGACCAATAACGCCGCCGAACGCGCGTTGCGCGGTGCGGTCGTCACCCGCAAGACCTCGTTTGGCAGTCGCTCGAAGCGCGGGGCGTATGCGTTTGCCCGCATGCTCTCGATCATCATGACCTGGGAGCGCCAGGGCCAGGACTTCTTCGCTACCGCCCATCAGGCACTGACCGACGCCTGCTCACAAAACTAAAGAGACACCCGCAACAATCCTGGGGTATACTTCCATGTGAGTACAGTTGATTACAGGTGCGTACATATGGCAGATCCGAACATTTCCATTCGCCTCAACGCTGAAACACTCGCGCGTATCGACGAGCTTGCCGCCAAACTCGATCGTTCGCGCAACTGGGTTGTGAGCGACATGCTCCAAAGCAGTGTAGATGCATACGAACAGCAAGTTGCCTTGCTTGAGCAACGTCTGCAAGAAGCGGAGAGCGGCACAACTCCCCTTATTCCGCATGCCAATCTTGACCTCTGGATGACGTGGCGGCGGCAGACGGATTGAGAGACATCTACTGGCTCGAGCCTGCAGCGGAAGATCTCTACCGGATCGTGACACGCCTGGAAGAAAGGAACCCAGACTACGCTCAACGTGTCTACCAGGCGATCCAGACCACTGCTGCCAATCTGGCTTCCTTTCCTAATCTCGGTCGGGAAGGTCGTGTCAAGGGAACACGAGAGATCGTGGTGCCAAAGCATCCCTACATCCTGCCGTATCGTGACGTGGAAGTGGAGAACCGGATTGAAATCCTGGCGGTCATGCATGCTTCACAGGACTGGCCGACCTCGTTCCGGCGGAAGCGGCAGCGCTAGCACACGCGCCCTGAACCAGGTGCATTGTGAACACGTCGCACGTCATCATGAGAACAGACAGGGCTAAGCAGTCTGAGCAGTCCAGAAGCATCACGGTGGCGATTGTTCCACAGACTGGTCTGACGTATCTCGTCACTTCACGAACTGACGATTGTAGTACGTCACCGCGGTCAGGTATATTGAGGCTTTGGAGCGATCCTACGATTTCCTCTCCAGCCTCCCGCCTGAATCGACATAACGGCATTTGCCCCATAGCTGATTCGCCCTGTGATTCCCACGCCATCGCACGGGGTGCTGACGAAGCCTCCCCAATCTCCCTTCGTTTGTGTTGAAGGGGCAGCCCCAGGATAGATGTTGTTGGCGAATTGCCGATCAAGCCGCAGCAAGCGCAGCAAAAGCTGATCGGCGTGTTTTTGACCGTGGCACCTTCCATATCCAGGAGATCGCACGCGTGAGATTCATCGCCGCGGCCGTCAACACATGTTGCAGATGCGTCTTGGCGATGGCATGAGAGTGCCTCCTAGTGATAACAGCATCGCTCGCGTTGGGTGCGTAGCCGGTCAAGGATGTCGGGATCATCGGGAATCAGGTAGTGCCCCGTCACCGGATGCCGCGTCGCCGGGAGCGTCCCGTTGCGGATGCGCGCATAGAGCCAGTTACGGTGGACCGACAGTTCCTGGGCCAGCCCGTACACCGTCCACTGCCCGTCAACCTTCGCCTGCGTCTTGAACTGGTCCGTCAACGAGATTTGCCCCCGGACCTGCCGGATGCTGGCCACGAGGGCGGCGGTGATCTGACCGCTCCGTGGCACCCGGAAGCCCGCCGCCGTCAGGCGCTCCGCGATCTCCGCATCGTGATACCCCTCCGCCGCCAGCCGCAAGACGTCGGCGACGAACTCCTCGTAGTTGCTGACATCCGCAGCCCGTAGGATCGGCGGATGGACGGTCAGCGCCGTCACCGCCCCGCTCACCCCCACCACTCGGGCCTCCACCGTATCCGGCACCGGGCGCGTCACGATCACGCGCCGGATCAGGCGGCGCAGCAAAAGGAATTGCTGCGCCGGCGTCAGCTGCCCACGCTCCCACAGCGCGGGCAGGTGGTGACCGAGGTCCCGCAGCTGCTCCTGTAATAAAGGAGGGAGCTGCGGGGCGGGCGGCTGCGTCGCAAAGTGCTCCGCTGCCTCCCGCGCTTCCACCACCGCCCGCAGCGCCAGCTCCCAGCGCCGTTCGAGTTCGGCGGCCACCAGGCGGTTATCCGGGTCAACCGCCTGATACTGCCGCTGGGCGAGGCGGGCCTCGTATTCGGCCCGCGTCACCTGGTCCGTGTACTGCTGGGCCAGGCGTGCATGGTCTGCCTGCTGTGCGGCCAGGACCTCCTCTAGCGTACGTTTTGTGCAACCACGGGTCATATGACCTCTCACGGCGTGGTTGCACCGACCGTGAACAGGGGCAAGACACTCTGGTAGACCGGCTGCCCTCGCAGCACCAGCACCGCTCCGGCAAACGCACGCTGCGC
>JBBSGA010000204.1:0-11069 GCA_038254585.1 Chloroflexales bacterium
AGCGCCGGACGGCCCCCCGCGGGCGTCGCAGGGGCCGGGGTAGCGCTGTTGTTTGTGGTGGGGTGGGGGGGCGCCTTTCGTGCGCTCCCGCCGGGGGGCGGCGAGCGCCCCCAGGCCCCCGTCGACAACATACGCATCTTCGACGCGGCTAAGGTAACCGTTACCGACGAGAACTTTGCAGTCGTCGAGCGTATGGCGCACTGGCAGGCTGCGTGGGGTATGTGGCAGGCCCATCCCTTCCTGGGGATCGGCCCCGGCAACTTCGACAGCGCCTATCCCCACTTTTTTGTCGGCCGCTGGTCGATCTCGCAAGGCCATGCTCACAACTATTACCTGCATATTCTGGCCGAGGCGGGGCCGCTTGGCCTCGCGTTCTACTTGCTCCTGATCGGGGCGATCTTCGCGCAGGCCCTGCGCCTGCGGTGGCTGAGTCGCGGCACCGTCTGGGAGGCCCTTGCGCTCGGCGGCTGTGGTATCATGCTCGCCGTCGCGGGCCATAATGGGTTCGAGGACTTGCATGTGCTCAATCTGGGTATCCAGCTGAGCGGGATCTGGGGGCTGATGGTAGTGGCGGAACGGTTCGTCGGAGACGACACGGCATGACGGCCTACCTGGTAACAGGTGGGGCCGGCTTCATCGGCTCCAACCTCTGTGATGCGCTCGTCGCACGCGGCGAGACCGTGATCTGCGTCGACAACTTCAACGATTACTACCCTCCCGACCGCAAGCGCCGCAACATTCAGCCATTGCTTGATCGCGGCAACTTCAAGCTCTACGAGGCCGATATTCGCGACGCGGCGACGATCGAAAGCATTTTCGCGGCCGAGCACCCGACCCATATCGCGCATTTCGCCGCCATGGCTAATCCGCGCTTCTCGATCCAGCATCCACGCCCCTACGCCGAGGTCAACGTCGGCGGGACGCTCAATATCCTGGAGTCAGGCGTACATCATGGCGCCGAGGTCTTTGTCATAACGTCGACCTCGTCGGTCTACGGTATCCCCGAGGCGGTACCGTTTCGTGAGGATGACCCGGTGAACCGGCCGCTGTCGCAATACGGCGCAACGAAAAAGGCGAGCGAGGTGCTCGCGTACACCTATCACCATCTCTATGGTGTGCCGACGACCGTGGTGCGGCCCTTTACCGTCTTCGGCCCTCGTGGCCGGCCGGATATGACGCCCCACCTCTTCGTCGCCGCCATGGAGCGCGATGCGCCGATCACACTCTACGAAGGCGGCCGGCAGATCTTTCGCGATTTCACCTACGTCGGGGACTTCGTGGCGGGAGTCCTGGGGGCACTGGAGAAGGCGCTGCCCTTCGAGATCGTGAATCTCGGCAACTCGCGGCCCGTCGAGGTCTGCCACTTTGTCGATCTGCTGCAGCAGGTGACCGGATTGACGGCGCGGGTCGAGGAGCGGCCGCTGCCGAGGGGCGAGCCGCGGATGACCTATGCGGACGTCGGCAAGGCACGCCGGCTGCTGGGCTACGATCCGCGCACGACCACCGAGACCGGCCTGCAGAATTTTTGGGACTGGTATCGGCGCGACGTTCGCGCGATAAGGAGCTCATGACCACGTCTTCATACGAGGAGGATCTCGCCGCGGGAGCGCAGGGAGCGGCGCTGGGAGACGAGGAGGAGCAGAAGGTCGAGGCGGGCGGGTTCGCCCTCAAGTCCTGGCTGCTGCGCCCTCGAACGCTGATCTCGTTTGGGCTCGCGCTGGCCATCATCCTCTTCATCTTCCGCGGCATCGACATCAACCCGGCCGAGACGCTGCGCCAGATGCGGCAGGTCAAGCCCGGCCTCTATCTGCTGGCCTTTGTGATCTTCTACGGTACCTTCCCACTGCGCGCGTTACGCTGGCGCCTGCTGCTGCGCAACGCCGGCTTTCAGCTCCCGCGGGGCCGCGACTCCTGGGCCTCGCTGCCGGCGCTCACGGAGTACCTCGGGCTCTCGTGGTTCGTAAACTGTGTCGTGCCGGCCAAGCTGGGCGACGCCTACCGCGGCTATTTGCTCAAGCACAACGGCAACGTCTCGTTCTCGCGCACCTTCGGCACGATCTTCGCCGAGCGGCTGCTGGATATGATCGTCCTTTTCGGGCTCCTGGTGCTATCGGGCTGGCAGGTCTTCGGCGCGCATATGCCGCCCGCGACGCGCTACATTTTTGTCCTGGGCCTGCTGCTCGTCGTGGCGATCGTCGTTGGCCTGGCCGCGATGCGCTATCTCAGCCCCTTTATTCGCCGCCTGGTCCCCGCGCGGCTCGCGCCGCTGTACGGCCATTTCGAGGAGGGGACGCTCGGATCGCTGCGGCCGGCGGCACTACCGGGACTACTGCTCCTGACCGCGTCGATCTGGACGGCCGAATCGCTCCGTCTCTTTCTGGTGATCGAGGCGATGGGCGGCTTCCACCTGGCTTTACCGGCGATCATGTTCGTGGCGCTGACCTCGTCGCTTCTGACGACGATCCCCGCCACTCCCGGCGGCCTGGGGCTGGTCGAGGGCGGGATCATCGGGATCTTGATCTCCCCGCTCTTCGGCGTCGCCAAGGTCGCCGCGACGGCCGCGGCGTTCCTCGACCGCCTGATCAATTTCTGGAGTATCGTCGTCTTCGGGCTGATCCTCTTCCTGGTCAGCAAGCGCAAGTAGTGCCGCGCTCGCCGAGCCCGTGCCTGGAGGCCGCAGCTCAGGCATGCGGATAGCGATCGACTACAACACGGCGCTGCGGCAGGTGGCGGGGATCGGCCGCTATACCCGTGAGCTTGTACGCGCGCTTGCCGAGCTACGCAGCGGCGACGACATCGTCCTCTTCTACGCCGCCCACGACCTGCGACAGCGCGTCGCCGCCCTCGACGGGCTGCTCGATCTGCAGTCGATCAATCCTCGTGTCAGCGCCGTGCCGATCCCCCTTTCGGAGCGATGGCTCACGATCATGTGGCAGCGCGCCCGGCTGCCGATCCCCGTCGAGCGCTGGACGGGCCGGATCGATCTGCTGCATGCTCCGGATTTCGTGCTGCCTCCCGCGTGGACGCGCCGGACGCTCGTCACGGTCCATGATCTCAGCTTCCGGCTGCATCCCGAGGCGGCGCACGAGCGCCTGCGGCGCTACCTCGAGGGCGCCGTCCCGCGCTCACTGCGCCGGGCGCAGTGCGTGCTGGCAGACTCGTCGAGCACGGCGCAGGATCTCGAGCGTCTGATGGGTCTTCCCTCACACAAGATCCGCGTGCTCTATCCGGGCATCGGCTCCCAGTTCCGCCGCGTCGAAGACCCGCTGGTGCTGCGCCGCGTGCAAGATCGGTACAGCCTGCCCGAGCGCTTCTTGCTCCACGTGGGAACCATCGAGCCGCGCAAGAACCTTGTCCACTTGATCGCGGCCTTCGAGGAGGTGCAGAGCGGCCGGCATGGCGCCGGCCTCGGGCTCGTCCTTGCCGGGAAGCCCGGCTGGCTGGCAGACCCGATTCTGCAGCGGGCACGGACAACCGGAGGCGTGGTGCTTACCGGAGCCGTGGCGGACGACGATCTGCCGGCGCTCTACACGCTTGCCGGCGTCCTGGTCTACCCGTCGCTCTACGAGGGCTTCGGCTTCCCACCACTGGAAGCCCTGGCATGCGGCACGCCGATCGTCACATCCAATACGTCCAGCCTGCCGGAGATCGTCGGCGACGCCGGCATGATGGTCGATCCGCGGGATCCCGCGGCGCTGGCTGCTGCCCTGCGCCGCGCGCTGGACGACCCCTCTGTCGCCGCCGCGGCGCGAGCGACGGCACCGGGGCGCGCCGCGCAGTTCACCTGGCCCGCGGCAGCGCGGCAGCTGCTCGAGGTGTATAGTTCCCTGATGGAAACGCCTACCGCATCGCTGGGAGCTTAGGATGCCTGCAGTCGATCAATATGGTCAGCCGGTTGTGAGCGGTCGTGCCTACCGTGCCGGCCGCCTGATCTCGCAGGTGTTCCATCCGATCGTCAATGGCATCGCCTCGTTTATCCTGGTCGGGCTGCGCGGTCCGGGCATCCAGAGCCCGAGGTCCGGGCTTGCCTGGGCGGCTGCCTGCATGCTGACGCTGATCGGCCCGCCTGCCTTCTTCTTCTATATGCGCCTCAACCACGGCGCCTACTCCGACGACGACGTCTCTCGCCGCTCGGAGCGCAACGGCCTCTATCTGGTGGCGATCGCGTCCACCCTGGCCGGGAGCCTCCTGCTCTACCTGGTGGGTGTGCCCTCCGTCTTCTTGCGCTTGATGGTCGCCGCCCTGAGTGTGACCGGCATCTCGATGCTGATCAATTTCCGCTGGAAGATTAGCGTGCACTCGGCGTCGATCGCGACGCTCTCGACCCTCGCGACGCTGCTCTTCCAGGGGCTCGGCGCTGGCCTCTGGCTCTGCGCGATCATCGTCGGGTGGGCACGCGTGCGAACGGGCAACCACACGCCGCTCCAGGTGATTGCCGGGTGGGGGGTCGCGATAGCCGGGGTGGTGCTGGCCTTCCGCCTGGGACGATGAGCCGTAGCCGGTGCACTCCGGCGGCCGCGACTAGAAGTCGTCGTCCTCGACGTCCTGCTCTTCAAAGTCTGCGACGTGCTCGCGCTCGTCGGCCCCCTGTCCGGCGAGGCGCCGCTTAAGTCCGGTGTAGCGCGCGGCGACCTCATTGTTGCGCACGGCGGTGGCTATCGCTCGCCGGTCGCCGGCGAGCACGACGGCCTGCCTGGCCCGCGTGACCGCGGTGTAGAGCAGGTTGCGCTGCAAGAGCATCGCGTGCTGCTGCAACAGCGGTACGACGACGACCGGATACTCCGCGCCCTGCGCTTTGTGGATCGACGTCGCGTACGCCAGCTGGAGCTCGTCGAGATAGGCCCAATCATAGGTGACCTCGCGACGACCGGCGACCTCATCGTAGGCCACTGTGAGCGTCTGCGCTTCGCGGTCGATTTGGACGATCTCGCCGACGTCGCCGTTATAGACGTCGAGGTCGTAGTTGTTCCGAACCTGCATCACGCGATCGCCGGCGCGGTAGATCGTGTCACCCCACGCGCGCTCGGCGCGCCCCGGCTCGGCCGGATTGATCGCCGCCTGCAGCAGCTTATTCAACGCCTGCACCCCGGCCGGGCCGCGGTGGGTCGGCGAGAGGACCTGGATCGCCTGCCGGCCGACGCCGAAGTGGCGCGGGACACGCTCGGTGACAAGCTCGACGACGATCGTCGCGCAGTTCTCGGGGTCCGGGCGCGGAAAGAAGAAGAAATCGTCGAGCCCCTCGGTCTGCGGCATCTCGCCGGCGTTGATGCGGTGTGCATTGCTGATGATGCCCGAGCCCTCGCGCTGCCGAAAGATCAGGTCGAGGTGGACGGTATGAACCGCGGCGCTCTCGATCAGATCGAGGAGCACATTCCCTGGCCCTACCGACGGCAGCTGATCGGCATCGCCGACGAAGAGCATATGCGCGCCCCGCGGCACGGCCTTGAGCAGATTGTTGCACAAGAAGACGTCGAGCATACTTGCCTCGTCGACGACGACGACGTCGGCGTCGAGCGGGTTGTCCTCGTTGCGCTTGAAATGGGATCCTCCAACAGGAGAGTATTCGAGCAGACGGTGGATTGTCTTGGCCTCGGCTCCGGTCGCCTCACTTAGGCGCTTGGCTGCTCGCCCGGTCGGTGAGGCGAGCACATAGCGGCGGCGGTGGGTCTCCAGCAGATCGATCAGCGTGCGCAGCGTGGTCGTCTTGCCGGTGCCAGGACCTCCCGTGAGCACACAGAGCTTGGTCGTCAGGGCAGTCTGGACGGCATCGCGCTGCTTTTCGGTGAGATGCTGCCCACGCGTATGCTCAACCCCGGCCCATACCCGCTCCCATTTGAGGCGCCTGAAGAGCGGCGCGACAGTTGACCGGGCGCGCTGGATGGCACGGATCGCACTTGCGACACCTACCTCCGCGTAGTAAAACTCGGGCAGGTAAACGCACGGACCATCCTCGGTTTCGTCTACCTTCAGATCATCTTCGGCGGCAGCTTCCCCGGCGGCCAGGGCAATCTTGCGCATCGTCGCGTCGACTGCCAGGGTGTCGACTTCCAGCAGCCTGGCGGTGCGCTCGACGAGCAGAGGCAGCGGCAGGTAGCAATTCCCGTCGCCCGCCGCTTCTCGCAAGACATGGCGCAGTCCGGCCCGGATGCGAAACTCGTCGTCGTGGCGCACTCCTTGTGTTCGTGCAACCTGATCGGCCGTTAGGAAACCTACCCCCGCGATCTCATCCGCCAGGCGGTAGGGGGACTGCTCGACGACGCGCACGGATGCCTCGCCGTATGCTCGGTAGATACGCACGGCAAGCGCCGGCGTAATGCCATGGCGCTGGAGCAGGGCCATGAGATCCTTGATTCCCTGCTGCTCGTTCCATGCGCGGATGATGGCGTCGGCCTTTTTGCGTCCGATGCCGGGAACGTCGTAGAGCAGATTCGCGCGGCTTTCGATGATCTGGAGCGTGTCGGCTCCGAAGGCGTCGACGATCCGCTGGGCAATGACCGGGCCGATACCTTTAATCAGCCCGGACCCAAGATATTTGCGAATGCCCTCCGCGTCGGCGGGTAAGATCGCCTGCCACGAAGTCGCCGTGAACTGGCGCCCATGGCTCGGATGGCTCGTCCACTCGCCTTCGAGCCGCAGTGCCTCCCCGACCTGCACGCCGAGAAGCTTCCCTACGATCGTCACGAGATGGCGCTTACCGCTGGGCTGAAGGCGCGCAACTGTGTAGCCGGTCTCGGGGTTATGGAAGGTGATGCGCTCGAGCGAGCCTTCAAGCGTCGTCATCGGATCGATCGTCGCCCCGAGCCTTGTAGAGGCGCTTGAGCGCAACGTAATGCTCGGCCGGGGTGCGCAGCCGCGCGGCCTGCTCGGGACGTAGCGGTCGTACCTTGCCGGGGACGCCGACCACGATCGATCCCGGCGGAATCTGGCGGCCTTCGGGGACCAGAGCACCGGCCGCGACAATGCTGCCGCTCCCAATGTAGGCGCCGTTCAACACGGTCGCACCCATGCCGATCAGGACCTGATTTTCGAGCCGCGCGCCGTGGACGATCGCGCCGTGCCCAAGCGTACAGTCGTCACCCAGGACAACCAGATAGTCCGGCTCGGCGTGGAGGATGCACCCATCCTGGACGTTGCAGCGGGCGCCGATCGTGATCGAGCCTTCGTCGCCGCGCAGGACGGCCATCGGCCAGACGCTCGAATCGGCCCCGATCGTGACTGTTCCTCCGACGTATGCCCGCGGGTGGACGAACGCCGACGGGTCGATCTGGAGGTTGTCGGTGATGTCAGGCCAGCCCATCGTCGTCTTCCACCTAGCGCTCGATCCACATGCCGACGACCCCCGCGTCGACCCTCGCGGCCGCGCTGCTCTCGACGTCGAGCGTCCAGACACCACGTTCGTCCGCGTAGACGAGGTGGCGACCGGCCTTGTCCCAGAGCCGAATCGATTGGGCATACTGGTCATAGAACGGCAGCAGGCCCAGAAACTCGGTCGACGGCACGAAGCTTTTGAGCGGCCGGATACTGTGGCTGCCGAGATCAAAGACGTTCCAGACCAGACGAGGCGGCGCCTCCTGGCGCAGCGCCACTGTGCCGGTGCCGGCATGGCCGGCGAGCGTAATAAAGGCGAGGCGCTTGCCGCCCGGCGACCAGAGACAAGTGACGACCGGGCCGCTTGCAATCTCCTGATCGCCCGTCCCGTCCACGGCCACGAGGTGCAGGTTCCCGGCGCTTCCGGCGCCCACGGGGACATATGCTACCTGTGTACCGTCGGGTGATACGACGAAGAGCATTCCGGCCTGGGTCGAAGCCATGCGCTTCTGAATGCGGCCATCCTCGCCCAGTCGTGCCAGCGCAACGCCCTGCCCGTCGGCTACCGCGGCGATGGCCGAGTGTCCGTCGGACAGCCAGGCAGGCGCCTGGAAAAGCGCCGGATGCGTGTCGAGCCGGCGCGGCGTTTTGTCGCCAAGCGTCCACAGGGCGAGCGAGTCCTGGGGCGTGCTCCCGTTGGTATGCAGCAATAAGCGCTGGCTATCCGGAGTCCACGAAAAATAGGAGGGCTGGCCGAGGATGACCTCTTGTGGCGCAGGATTACCGATCGTGTTAACCGTCCGCAGCAGCATGGTGTCGTGGTCCGAGGCAAGGAAGGCGATCTGCTTACCGTCGGGGGACCAGTGGAGATAGAACGGCCGGCTGGTGGGGCTATCGAAGACCGACCGCGGATCGCCATGCAGACGCTGCACGACGAGAGACGAGGTTACGACATCCGTACCGTGCAGCGTCTCGACATAGGCGACGCTGCGGCCGTCGGGAGCCGGAACCGGAAAGGCATAAAAGCGGCTGCGCCCATCGGCATCCGTCGTCAGCGGACGGAGCTCGCCCTGCTCATCGGCCAGAATCAGGTTGCCATCGTCGTGCTGGATCAGCAGCACCGGCGCGGGACCGTCCCGCCGGATCCACCACGCGACTCCGCCGCCGATGCCCGCGAGCACGAGCAGCACCAGCGTTAAGATGATGATGACTACCCGCCGCATTAGCCAGCCTTTCCACGTCCTTCAAGTATAGCACTGTGCATATACGGGCCGGAGTGCGGGGTAGAATCCGGTCGTTATGGTATACTGCGGCGTCGAGAGAGACCGGCCCTGGGCTCACGGTTGAGCGCAGAGAGCATCGAGCACGAAAGGTTGGAGCTGAACACCTCCTATACTTCTGCCTCGCCACGGGAGAGAGGTCTTCGGTCGGCGATCGGCCGGCGTCCCCGTCTTCAGGCAGCTGTCCTGGCGCTCGGCGCCGTGCTGTTGGGCGCGGTAGCCGGGGTGTCCGTTAGCATTGGTCCGTTCTGGGCCGGCTGGGTGCTTCTCTTGGCGCTGGCGGCAGGCTATGCACTCCTGCGCTCGACGCTCTTCGGGCTGATCGGCGTGCTGCTCGTCGTCACGCTCCTCCCATTTGGTGCGCTCCCGTTCAAGTTTGCGCTGACTCCGACGCTCCTGGAGCTCGCGCTGCTCGCCTTGCTCGGCGTCTGGCTGCTCAGGCTGCTGGCGACGCCCGAGTACGAGCTTCGCTTCAGCTTGCTGGGCGGTCCGGTTTTGCTGTTCCTCGGGTTTACGGTCTTTTCGCTCGTGATCGGCGCCAACGGCATACCTGACAATCTGACGCTCCATAACTACGTCAAGTTTGTGCTGGGCGTGCTGCTTTTCTTTTCCGTGCTGAATACGGTCCGCACACGCTTCGAGCTGCGCTGGATGCTCCGGATTCTTCTGCTGGGCGGGACGTGTGCCGCGCTGATCGGCATCGGGCTCTACCTCCTGAACGACCAGACGGCACTGAAGCTCCTCACCTCGCTCGGGCGGATCGGCTATCCGACGACCGGTCGGGTCTTGCGCTATGTCGAGGACGATCCGAATGGCGTCGAGCGGGCGATCGGCACATCGGTCGATCCGAACTCGTTTGGAGGAATGTTGTCGCTGATCTGTGGCATGGCGCTCGCCTTCATCTGGGCCCGCGAAGCGCCCTTTCCGCGGGCGGCGCTCGTGCTGATGACCGGCGCCATGGCCGTCTGTATTCTCCTGACACAGTCGCGCGGCGCACTTGGCGGTCTCGTCGTGGCGGCCGTGTATATCGCGATCGTCTCGGACCGCCGGATGTGGTACGTGCTCGGGGCGGGCGCCGTGGCCGGCCTTCTCGCCTACGTGGTACTGGGCGTCGGCGGCAGCTTCGTCGCGCGGGCGGTCGCGGGAGCGCAGTTCCAAGACCAGGCGAACCAGATGCGGCTGGCCGAGTACCAGAACGCGCTGGAGATCATCCGGCGCTACCCAATCTTCGGCGTCGGCTTTGGAGACGGTCCGGAGCTTGGGCTGATCACCGGCGTCTCATCGATCTATCTAGCCATGGCAGAGCGCATCGGCCTGCTTGGGCTCGGCACGTTTGTGGTCACGATGGCGCTCTTCTTCTCGCGCTCGCTGGGCGCTCTGCGCTCGCTGGACGAGGAGCGGGCAGCCTGGCTCGTCGCAGCTCAGGCAGCCCTGATCGCGGCGCTCGCAGGCGGCCTGCTCGATCATTACTATTTCAACATCGAGTTCAGCCATATGGTCGCGCTCTTCTGGGGAGTAGCCGGGCTCGGGATCGCCGTGCTCTACCTCGAAGCCAATCCTGAACCGCTTACGCCTGATCCCAACCAATGAAAGGGTCGGTCCCAATGGATCGCAAGCCGCTTGTGCCCGAGTCGCTCTTCGAGCTCTGCTGGGTCTCGGATCCCCAGATCGCGCCGGATGGACGGCGCGTCGCGTACGTCGAACACTGGGTCGAGGAAGGCGAAAAGGACGGCAAGCGTGCTCCGGTCTACCGTACGGCGCTCTACCTGAGCGACGGGCCGGAATCCGCGCCGCGGCGCCTCACCCGGAGCGTCGACGCCGACGATTGGATGCCGCGCTGGTCGCCCGACGGCAGAGCCATCGCCTTTCTCTCGACCCGCGATGGGAACAAGGCGCACATCTTTGTGCTCGATCTGGACGGCGGCGAGGCGCGGCAGGTTACCAAGCCCACCGATCTTTCGGAGGGCGTCAAGCAGTACGACTGGCATCCCGAGGGCGTGGCGTTTTGCTTCGCCTCGGCCGGACATAAGAGCGACGAGGAGCGCAAAGCCGACGAGGAGCGCGACGAGCGCGTCTACGAAGGGCGGCTGCCCTTCAAGTACGACGGCGTCGGGCTCTTCGAAGCCCGGCGCACACAGCTCTGGCGTATCGAGCGGGATGGGACCGGTCTGCAGCAGCTGACCGAGTGGAAGGGCGATGTCCTGGACGTGCGGTGGTCGCCGCGGGGCGGCGAGATCGCGTTCATCTCCAACGCACTACCGGAGCACGAGCGGCAGTACACCTCCGATCTCTTCGTCGTTCCGGCAGACGGGGGGACGCCGCGCCAGCTTACGCGTTCGGAGGGTCCGGTGGGGACGCCGGTCTGGTATCCCGACGGCGGCCGTCTTCTTTTTCTCGGCCATAAGAAGCGCCGCGGCAATGCCACCAACGTGGGAGTCTGGAGCATCGACCTGGAGGGCGGTGAGTCACGCTGTCTCACCG
>JBBSGA010000205.1:0-11057 GCA_038254585.1 Chloroflexales bacterium
ATGGGACCGCGGCCGGGCCAGAACAACGACGAATAACGCAAGCCCAGCGAGGGGGCTCTCGGCAGTGCCGGGCGCCCCTTCGCCGTGCGGTCTTTAGCCCGGCGCCTGCCCCACGGCGGCCGCGATCTGCTCGCGATGCTCGCGCACGTGGTCCAATCCCTCGACAATCATCTGATGCACTGTGCCTCGTTCACCCCATGGATACCGGATCTGTTTGATAAGATCCTCTTCATGCAGACTCTTGATCAACGATAGGTAACGAGCACCATTTTCATGAAGCTCGGCCGTGATCCGGCCCGGCGTCCAGTCGCGGCGGAGCGCGTACTGCTGCTCATTCCACGGCTGGAAGTTATCGAAGTAGACCGGCTCCTCTTTGCCACGTCCGAGCCCGGCCGCCAGGTCCACCCGCTGGACCCCCTCATAGGCGGCAATATGGCCGAGGATATCCTTAACCGTCCAGTCGCCGGCAACTTTCTGGCGCATCTGCTCACTGCTCAATCGCCGGAGGATCGCGTCCAGCGCCTGGTGCTCCGTTCCGACGGCCTCGCTCAATTCAGGCACGCGCATCTGTCTCCCTCCTTTTGTCCTGACCTCCGCACACTCTACTGGTACGCTATTTTACTGCCTCATATGCAAAGGTGCATAATAGCCGACGTGTAGGAGCGCAAAAGGTAAAGCGCCAATCTGGTCTCGCATACCGACTTCACGTTTTACGTCCGTACGGCGTTCGGTTTGAGGCATAGTCCTAAGCATGCTACCTGACGACGGACGTTGACATAGGAACACGGCCTGCTACACTTGCCGCCGCATGGAATCACTAGTTCACGTGCCACCAGCGATCGGCATCGTCGTCATCTCGTACAATACCTGCGAACTGCTGCGGTCGTGCCTGACCTCGACTACCGATCCGGCGCATACGGTCCGGGTTGTCGTCGTCGACAACGCCTCGAACGACGGCAGCGCCGGGATGGTTGCCCGAGAGTTTCCGGCGGTTCAATTGATCGCCAACTCGGAAAACCGTGGCTTCGCCGCGGCGACGAATCAGGGTCTAACGGCGCTTCGGAACGGGGCGGATCTCCTGTTGCTGCTCAATCCCGACGCGCGCCTGTGTCCGGGCGCGCTGGAGGAGATGGCGGCTTTCATGCAGAGACATCCACGCGTCGGAGCCTGCGGCGCCCGGCTGCTGTACCCTGACGGCCGGCCACAGGAAAGCGCATGGCATTTCCCGACGCTGCTCATGGCGTTGTTCGATCTCTTTCCACCTCGCGGACCTGTATTCGGGCGTCTTTACGGCTCACGCCTGAACGGGCGGTACCGTGATGAACGCGGCGACGAGCCATTCCCGATCGACCATCCTCTAGGCGCGGCGATGATGATCCGCCGCGAGACGCTGGACGACGTCGGTCTCTTCGACGAGGGCTACTGGATGTACGCCGAGGAAGTCGACTGGTGCTACCGCTGCCGAGAAGCCGGATGGGCGATCTGGCAGGTTCCCGCGGCGCGCGTGGTGCACGTGGGCGGCGCGAGCTCCGCCCAATTCCGTAGCCGCTCCTTCATCGCGCTGCATCGCTCCCGAGCCCGTTTCGAGCGTAAGTGGCGTTCGCCGGCCCACCGGCGCTGGTACAGCCGCATCATCCGCCTCGGCATGACCTGGGCAGCGCTCGGGACCTGGCGCGCATGGTGGAGCGGAGCCGTCTCCCGCTCCGAGCTTCGCTCCCGCCTGCTAGCCTACGGGACCGTCGCCCGCCTGAACATCAACGAGCCGAGCATGTCACGGCACTCGCCAGAGCAGCCGTAAGCGGTCTATCATTCGTCGCTGAGCCGTGTATCGGCCGCCCTGTAGGGCCACATGGTATAATCGACGGCGGGAGCCGGCCTAGCGGCCGTTAGTTACTGATTGCAGCGCATGATCGGCGTTTCCGTCGTAATTCTCAACTTCAATACCCGCGACTTGCTGCGCGAGGCGATCCGCTCGGTCGATCTCCAACGGCCCGGCACGCGCTGCGATGTCTACGTCGTCGACAATGCGTCGAGTGACGGCAGTGCGAAGATGGTGGCAGAGGAGTTTCCGGAGGTGCGGCTGATTCGCGCCCCGCATAACGGCGGATTCGCCTACGGCAACAATCTCGCGCTTGCCGAGATTCTGGCGAAAACGCGTGCCGGAGACGCAAGCGCCGGGCCCGGCTTCATCATGCTGCTTAACCCGGACGCGGCCCTCGAGGCGGGGGCAATCGATACGCTGGTAGCATACCTGCTCGACCACCCGGCAGTCGGGGCTGTGGGCCCGCGGGTCGTCCTCCCGGATGGCTCGCTCGATCTGGCCTGCCGGCGCTCGTTTCCCACGCCCGCGGTGTCGTTCTATCGCATGACCGGGCTCTCGCGGCTCTTTCCGCGATCACGCCGCTTCGGCCGCTACAACATGACCTTCCTTGACCCGGAGCAGGAAACCGACGTCGACGCACTGACGGGCGCGGCGATGCTGGTGCGCGAAGAGGTCGTGAGGGAGGTCGGGATGCTCGACGAGTGCTTCTTCATGTACGGGGAAGATCTCGATTGGTGCTTCCGGATCAAGAGCTACGGCTGGCGGATCGTCTACTATCCACGGGCGATCGTGCGGCACCAGAAGCGCGCCGCGTCGACCAAGCGTGCCATTCCCTCGATCCGTGCCTTCTACGATGCTATGCGTGTCTTCCATCGCAAGCACTATGCGAGCCGGACAAGTGCGCCGGTGAATCTGCTCGTCGAGACCGGGATCGCGGCGAAGGAAACCTGGGCGCTCGTGACCAACCTTGGGTGGCCACGGGCGCGACGGAGGGTCGGCTAGGGCTTGTCGCCCGGCATGTGCCATGCGCATCAACCCGCGAGTCTTACTAACCGGAGCTCTGGTCGCCTGCGATGCTGCCGGCGTCAACCTCGGCTTCGTAGGCTCGTACCTGCTGCTCTACAACTCGCAGGTCGTCAGTAACGACTTCCTGCCGCCGCGGCCCGAGACGGCAATCAGCTTCATGCTGATCTTCAACGTCGCCTGCGCGTCGATCTTTATGGCCTACCGCCTCTATGCGATCAAGCGCGCGACCTCGCGCGTCGACGAGGCGTACAAGGTCTTCGTCGCCACGGCAATCGCCACCCTGGTGGCTTCGGTGATCGGCAGCGTGCTCGGCCTGCGGTTTACGCCGATGAATCTCGTCGGAGCATGGCTGCTGGCGCTGATGCTCGTCGTCCTGCTGCGCATTATCTACCGCTCGCTGGTCTACCATGCGCGGACGCGCGGCTTCGATTCGGCACGCGTGATCGTCGTCGGCTCGGGTGATATCGGGCGCATGATCGCCGGCATCATCTGCGGCGCGCAGCATCTAGGCTACGATCTGCAGGGCTTTCTATCCGACGACGACCCAGTCGGGGCCTTGATCGCGGGCGTGCCGATACTTGGCCACCCGCGCGACATCCGGCGGGTCGTCCGGGCATGCCGGATCGACGAAGTCCTCGTCGCGCTCTCGGGCGTGCCATCACATGGTATCCTGGAACTGGTCGCAGCCTGCGAAGACGAGCCGGTGTCGATCAAGGTCTATCCGGATACCTTTCAGATCATCACCAACAACGAGGTTGGCCTGGGTGACCTCGAAGGGCTGCCGCTGTTGAGCATCAAGCGATCGCCGCTCGACCAGCAGTTCAACCGTGGGCTCAAGCGCGCGCTCGATCTGCTAGGGGCAGGGATTGGCCTGATCGTTCTTTCGCCGCTGATGCTGCTGATTGCGCTCCTAGTTCGTCTCCACGATGCCGGACCGGCCCTGTTCGTGCAGCAGCGTGTGGGCTTCAATGGTGAGCCATTCGCCATGTTGAAGTTCCGGTCGATGCGAACGACAGCCGAGGCGGCCGGGCCGGGCTGGACGCGGCCGGACGACGAGCGGAGAACCGCGTTAGGTGGGTTCATCCGGCGCTATTCGCTGGATGAGCTGCCGCAGCTGATTAACGTGGTGCTGGGCGAGATGAGCCTGGTAGGCCCGCGGGCCGAGCAGCCGTATTTCGTCGAGCAATTCAGGCAGAAGATCCCGCGCTACATGGGACGCCACAAGGAGAAGGCCGGTTTGACGGGTTGGGCGCAGGTCAACGGTCTGCGCGGCGATACATCGATCGAAGAACGGACACGCTACGATCTGTACTACGTCGAAAACTGGTCGCTGCTCTTCGACATCAAGATCATCGTCCGCACGATCCCGACGATCTTCAGACGCGGCAATAACGGGTATTAGCGAGGACGATGCACGATGGATAATCTATTCGCGATCGCCCTGACTCTGCTGCTGCTGCTGCGCGGCCTGCCATTTCTGCTCAAATGGCTCGCCCCACGGCTGGCACGCAGGCTGCACCTACTGCTGCTGCGCTTTCAAGCCCTGGTCGACATCGCAGCCGGAACGATGATGGCTGCATTCGTAGGCCTGCTGCTGTGGGATCGCCACTGGATTCTGGCGGCGCTGCTCGCCGGGATCAGCGTGCCTACCTTCACAGGCCTGATCGCCGGCTTTCGTTTTCTGGCCCGCAGCGCAGCCGGTAGCAGGTAGTCGGAGGACATTCCGGCTGCCAGCTTTTTATTTTCGGGAGCTTTGATGGATTTTGCGGACCTGACAATTGCCACCGCACACGCGATGCTGGTAAATCGTGAGATCAGCGCCGTCGATCTGGCCGAGGCCGCGCTGGATCGGATCGAGGCGTTCGACGGCGAGCTGCGTGCATTTCTGCTGGTGGATCGCCAAGGCGCGCTGGAACAGGCCGAGGCTGCCGACAGGCGGATCGCGGCCGGCAGTGCGACGCCGCTTACCGGTATCCCGATCGCGATCAAGGATGTGCTCTGCACGCGTGGCCTGACTACCACCTGCGCGTCACGGATGCTGCAGCAGTGGGCGCCGCCCTATGATGCGACAGCTGTCGCGCGCCTGCGAGATGCCGGCGCGGTCATTCTCGGAAAGACCAACATGGATGAGTTCGCGATGGGCTCGTCGACCGAGAACAGCGCGTTCACGCCTACATCCAACCCATGGGATCTCGACTGCGTGCCCGGCGGATCGTCCGGAGGCTCGGCGGTGGCGGTGGCATCCGGCGAGGCACTCGGCGCTCTCGGGACCGACACGGGCGGCTCGATCCGGCAGCCGGCAGCCTTCTGCGGCGTTACCGGGCTCAAGCCAACGTATGGCCGGGTCTCGCGCTATGGCGCCGTGGCCTTCGCGTCGTCGCTCGATCAGATCGGGCCATTCGCACATACGGCACATGACTGCGCACTGCTGCTGGAGGCAATCGCGGGCGCCGATGGGCACGATGGCACCGCGGCGAACGCGGTCGTTCCGAACTATGCCGCTCAGCTCGACGGTGACATCCGTGGGTTGCGCATTGGGGTACCCGGCGAGTACTTCGTCGAAGGTATGGACCCGAACGTCGCGGCCAGCGTGATGTTAGCCATCGACACCTTGCGAGAGCTGGGCGCCGAGATCGTCGAGATTTCGCTGCCGCACACGCGCTACGCGCTGCCTGTCTACTACATCATCGCCCCGGCCGAAGCCAGTGCGAACCTCGCACGCTTCAACGGCGTGCGCTACGGCCTGCACGTCGAGGGAGAGACACTCGAAGATGAGACGGAGATGACGCGCGGCCTCGGCTTCGGGCCGGAGGTGCGGAGACGGATCATGCTCGGCACGTATGCGCTTTCGAGTGGCTACTACGATGCCTATTACCGGCGCGCGCAGCAGGTGCGGACGCTGATCCGCCGCGATTTTCAGAGGGCGTTCGAGCGCGTCGATCTGCTCGCCGCGGCGACAGCGCCCAGCGTCGCCTTCGGGATCGGCGAGAAGGTCACCGACCCGCTCGAGATGTACCTGAACGACGTCCTGACGCTACCGGCGAGCCTCGCCGGCGTGCCGGGGCTGTCGGTGCCCTGCGGATTCACGACGGGCGTCGATGGAGGCAAGCCGGTAGGGCTGCAGCTCCTGGGCAGGCCGTTCGACGAGGCAACGCTGCTCAAGGTCGGCGATAGGTACCAGGCCGCGACGGACTGGCATACGCGCCAGCCTGAGCTTCCACCCGTACCGCGTTCGAACCGATGAGCTAACGAAACAGGTATAATACTAAGACGCGTATAAGGCAAAAGCTTGTCCCAGGTACTCTATCGAAAATGGCGTTCCCAGACCTTCGACGAATTGGTCGGGCAGGATCATGTCGTGCGCACACTGCGCAACGCGATCCGCGCCGGGAGAGTCGGACATGCGTACCTCTTCACGGGTCCGCGCGGCGTCGGCAAGACCACGGTCGCGCGACTGCTTGCCAAAGCGGTCAACTGTGAGGCACCTGTCGAGGCCCGGCCGTGCGACGTCTGCGAGCCGTGCCGCTCGATCGCAGAAGGGCGTGCCGTCGACGTGATCGAGATGGATGCGGCCTCGCACACGGGCGTCGACGACGCCCGGGAGATCATCGAGGCGGTCCAGTACCGACCGACAACCCTCAGGACGAAGGTCTATGTAATTGATGAGACACACATGCTCTCGACGGCGGCCTTCAACGCTCTGCTGAAGACGCTCGAAGAGCCCCCGCCGCACGTCCTCTTTATCCTGGCCACGACCGAGTTCCACAAGGTTCCCGCGACAATCGTCTCGCGCTGCCAGCGCTTCGTCTTCACGAGGCATGGTGTACGCGACATCGCCGACCATCTGCTTCACGTCGCCGCGGCCGAGCATGTAGGGCTCGATCCGGCGGCAGCCGAGGTGATTGCCCGCTCCGCCACGGGGGCGATGCGCGATGCTTTGAGCGTCCTCGACCAGCTGATGGCAGGCGGCGACGGCCGCGTCACGCTGGAACAGGTCCAGACGTTGCTCGGCACTGCCGAGAGCGGCGAAGTGGTCCAGCTGATTGCGGCCCTGGCGGACGGCGACGTGCAGGTGGCGATCGCCGTGATCAACGCCGTGGCGGACGCAGGGGCCGACCTGCGGCAGTTTGCGCGGGACCTCGTCGACCGTCTGCGCAGCCTGATGCTCCTCGCGGCAACGAGCGACGCATCGGCAGTCGACCTTCCGGAGGAGACGATCCGGGAGCTTCAGGCGGTTGGGGCGCGAGTGGATCTGGCCCGGCTGGTGCAGTGGCTGAAGCTCTTCTCCAACCTCGACTACCAGCTTAAGAACAGCCCCTACGGCCAGCTTCCCCTCGAGCTAGCGGTCGTCGAGCTACTCGCAACTCCCGTATCTGTGCCGGCGATTACGGTGTCATCCGCGCGGCCGGCAAGCGCTCCACGTCCGCGGGCACCGTCGCCGCAGCGCCCAACCGTGCCTCTGCCCTCGCCGCCAGAGCGCGTTCCGCCAGAGCTGGCGCGCGCCTCGGAACTGGACGGAGCTTCGACAACTGAGCCTGAGCGCCTGGCTTCGCCGCCGGCACCGGCGGAGCCGGTGCCGGCCTTCGAGCCCGTGGCACCCTCCCCGGAAGTGGTGGTAGCACCGGCCGAGGTGATCGAAGTCGAGGATAACGCGGCCTTCCTCCTGGGAGAAGTCGAGGCGCTCTGGCCGCAATTCATAGAGGATGTGCGTGCTGAAAGTCCTTTGGTCTACGCCCAGCTAGACGGCGTGAAACCGATCAATATCGAGGAGCAGACACTCGTCTTACTGGCGAGCAAGGGTGCCTGGCAGAGAAGCAAGCTCGAGCAGGAAAGAACACGCCGCCTGCTCGAGCGCGTGCTCTCAAAATTGCTAAAGAATACGGCACAGATTCGCGTGACCGCGGATGAGCAGGAAGAGATGCCGGATGTGCGCAAGCAGATTCAGCACGCGCGCAGCGATCCACGCGTTCGCAAAGCGATGAATATTTTCGAAGCCGAGATCGTCGGCCTCGACACACCCGAAGTCGGTAGCCAATCGGCCACGAGCTAGAGGAGTTTTACATGGATCGCAAGATGATGGCCCAGCTGCAGCAGATGCAAAATAAGCTGATGAAGGCGCAAGAAGAGCTTGCTACGCTGACGGTCGAGGGCAGCGCGGGCGGTGGCGCCGTCAAGATCACGATGAATGGCCATCGCGAGCTGCGGGACATTCAAATCTTGCCGGACGCGGTCGATCCCGACGACGTCGAGACGCTGCAGGATATGATCACAGCCGCGTTCAACGACGCGTCGAAAAAGGCTCAGGACCTCTCGGAGTCGAAGCTCGGCGGGCTCACCGGCGGCATGAGCATTCCCGGGCTTTTTTAGGAGCAAGGATCAGAAGTCGGTAGCCGGCGGCCGGATGCCTGAAGCCTTTCGTCGATCGTATGAGCCTTCGGCAATCATTCACTCCGGCTACTGGAGGAGGGCGCGTGCCAACAGGCGTCGAGCATCTGACCGTGGAGCCGGTGTCCCGACTGATCGAGGAGCTCAACAAGCTCCCGGGAATCGGGCCGAAGACGGCGTCGCGGCTTACATTTCATCTCTTGCGCGCCAGCGAGGAACAGGCGCACGCACTGGCTGAGGCGATCGTCGAGCTCAAGGACAAGACGATCTACTGCAGCCACTGTTTCAACATCGCCACCGAGGATCCCTGCGCGATTTGCACGAATCCCAATCGCGAGATGTCGATGGTGTGTGCAGTCGAAGAGCCGCTCGACGTCCTGGCAATCGAGCGAACGGGCGATTACCGCGGCCTGTATCACGTGCTGCACGGCCATATCTCGCCGGTAGAAGGCATCCTCGCCGAAGATCTGAAGATTCGCGAGCTTGTCGTTCGCGTCAAGTCGGAGCCGATCGAGGAAGTGATCATCGCGACCAACGCGACCCTCGAAGGTGACGCTACGCAAGCCTACATTGCACGTGAGATCGTCCCGCTCGGCGTCAAGGTGACGCGCCTGGCACGCGGCCTACCGGTAGGAAGCGATCTCGAGTACGCCGACGAGATTACACTCGGGCGGGCGCTCGAAAACAGGCGGGAAATCTAGCAAAGCCGGCACGTACGACGCCCGGGGCGTCGTACGTGCCTTTTAGCAGACGTCTTCCTGCTACGCCTCCAGCGTGCTTATGTCGCCCTCCGGCAATCCCATAGCGCGCGACTTGAGGACGCGGCGCATGATCTTGCCGGAGCGCGTCTTCGGTAAGGCTGGGACAAAGTTGATCGCCTCGGGCCGGGCGATCGGGCCCATCTCCTTACCGACATGCTGCCGAAGCTCGTTTTCCAGCTCAGGGGTCGGCTCATGGCCCTGGCGCAGAATCACGAAAGTATGGATCGCGTTGCCCTTGACCTCATGCGGCAGACCGATCGCCGCGGCCTCGGCCACGGCCGGATGTGAGACCAGCGCCGACTCGACCTCGGCGGTCCCAAGGCGATAGCCCGAGACCTTGAGCACGTCGTCGATGCGACCGATGACCCAGAAGTAGCCGTCGTCGTCCTTGCGCGCCGCGTCGCCCGCGGTGTAGTAACCGGGAATGCGCGACCAGTACTGCTCGACGTAGCGCTGGGGATCGCCGTAGATCGTGCGCAGCATCGAAGGCCAGGGACGCTTGATCACCAGCAGGCCGTCGTCTTCGTGGCTGGCGGGCTCCCCCTCCTCGGTCAGGACATCCGCTACGATGCCGAGGAAGGGCGTAGTGGCCGACCCCGGCTTGAGCGGCGTGGTCGGATTGGGCGTGATCATGAAGGCGCCGGTCTCGGTCTGCCACCAGGTGTCCATGATCGGGCAGCGGCCCTTGCCGATCACGCGGTGATACCAGCGCCACGCCTCGGGGTTGATCGGCTCGCCTACCGATCCAAGCAGCCGCAGCTCACTGAGGTCGTACTTGTCGGGCCACTCCTCACCGAAACGCATCAGGCCACGAATCGCGGTTGGCGCCGTATAGAGGACGGTGACACCGTACTTCTGGGCAATATCCCACCAGCGGCCGGGATTGGGGTAGCTCGGCGCGCCCTCGTACATCACTTCCGTGGTACCGAGGATCAACGGACCATAGACGATGTAGGAGTGCCCGGTCACCCAGCCGGGGTCGGCTGCGCACCACCAGACGTCGTCGGGCTTGATGTCGAAGACGAAGCTCAACGTCGCCGCCACCTGAACCTGATAGCCGCCGCCGGTATGCACGAGGCCCTTGGGCGCGCCGGTCGTGCCGGAGGTGTAGAGCATGTAGAGCGGATCCTCGGCGTCCATCTGCTCGGTCGGGCAGGGCTCATCCATGCCCGGCTGCGCGGTAAGCTCGTGCCACCACTTATCGCGGCCTTCCTTCATCGGTATGTCGTGGCCCGTCCGCTTGAAGACAATCACGCGTTGGACAACGTCAGAGGCGCGGTCGACCGCTTCGTCGCTGATCTTCTTCAGCTCGACGATCTTATTGTTCATCCAGCCGCCGTCGCCGGTGATCAGGACCTTCGACTGGGCGTCGACGATGCGCGAGTGGAGCGCTTCGGTCGAGAAGCCGCCATAGACGACCGAGTGCATTGCGCCGATCTTGGCAACCGCCAGCATGGCGATGACCAACTGCGGAACGCGGGACATGTAGATCGTGACCCGGTCGCCTTTTTGGACGCCCTCCTGCTTGAGGACGTTGGCGAAGCGGTTGACCTCTTCGGCAAGCTGGGCATAGGTATAGGTCTTCGTCTCTCCCTGCTCGGATTCCCAGATGATCGCGACCTTGTCACGATTGGGTCCGGTCAGGTGTCGATCGATGGCGTTGTGGACGATGTTGATCTTACCCCCGGTGAACCATTTATAGAAGGGCGCCTCGGACTCGTCGAGCACTTTATCCCAGGGCTGATACCAGTCAAGGAAGCGCGTCGCCATATCGCTCCAGAACTCCTCGGGCTGCTCGACCGTCCACGCGTACAGCTGATCCGTATTGGAGAAGCCTTTTTCACGCGCATAGGCCATGATATTGGAGTTCTCGGCGAGATCTTTGGGCGGATAAAAGAACTTCTGCTGGTCGTCCTCGTGGATCGCGAGCTGCGAAACTCTTGCGGGGTTGGAATTACCGGTGGACATAGCAGGCACTCCTATTCAGCTACGGCGATGAGCCTAGAAGCATAGCGGTTCTGGCGCCTTGGACGATTATAGGTCGGGAATACGAGGGGTGTCAA
>JBBSGA010000206.1:0-10987 GCA_038254585.1 Chloroflexales bacterium
CTTCTTCCAACGGTAGGCGATATAGCTGTCGGATGCCCCGTAACGGATAGTCACATTCGCGTTCGTGACGTCGCCTGCGGCGACCCATCGCGGCGTCAACGTCGCCTTCTCGAAGAGGACCGCGTCGTCCCGGACCCCGGCGGCACCCTCGATCAGCGCGGCAAGCATCGCCGACGACCCCCATCCATCCGTGGCCAGTGAGTCGGCGCCGGATATACCCGGCTGTCCCTCCGGGTGATACCACAGGTAGCTGCCCCCGGTGCCGGCCACGAGACTATAGTATCGCTGGAGGATGTCGAAGCCATAGGCTTCCGCACCATGGCTGAAGGCTCCGCGGGCAAGCTCTCCTCCTACCAGCGGCATCATTCCGCCGTTGACGTACTCGCCGGGCTCCTTACCCCATCCCGGGCGCTGGCTGGTGCTGAGACTGCCGGATGGGAACGGAGGGTCGATAGAATACCATTCTGAGAAGGCCGTTCCACGAGCCTGATAGCGCCGCTGATACTCCCGAATGATCGCCTCTGCCTGCGCCTCAGTTATCCCGGACCGGTTCAGCGCGTATGCGTTCGAGAGCGATAGCTGTCGTGCCTCGTCGACTCCTGGAACGTCGACCGAGGTCAGGTGCACCATATGCCGGTAGAAGCTGCCGTTCCAGGCGAGCGCATTCAGGCGTTCGGTGATGCCCGCCGCCTCGTGGCGCCAGTATGCCGCGCGCGGCGCATTCCCGAGATGGTCGAGCATACGCGCCAGCAGCTCCATACTGTTGGCATAGCCGGTGTTGTCACCATAAAAGATGCACCACTTTGTGTTTTTGTCGATCCAGTGGCGCGGCGACGGTTTGCCGTCTGGGGCGACAGTCGGAGGTCCATACTCGAAGTCCCATGTGTCGACCGTAAACGGGCGCTTCACCAGCTGGTGCTGGTCATCCCAGCGGAGCGGGCTTGTACGGATGTACTGGAGGCCCCGCTCCATCGCATCCACTTGCTCGCGCAGCCAGTCGTCGTCGCCCGTCGCCTGCCAGGCGCGGTAGACGCCCTCGATGAACAGATACTCGAGATCTGCCTCGACTTGTGTCCGGCCCCGAATCAGCCCCCAGGGCTTGTTCGCGACGTAATCGTCGAACGAGCCATCCGGATATTGAAAGCGCCGAAACTGATCGAGGAGGCTGGTCATGTCATGCTCCCAGTAGGCGTAGCCCTTGGCTTGGTACACATGATCGCGCAGCCAGAGCAGATCCGAGTCCGGGGAGCGGTATCCGTGCGCATAGTGGCCGTCGAAGACGTAGCTCGACGTATCCTGAGCCATGAAACGCTGCACCGTGGGCAGCAGTTGGTCGAAGCGAGGCTGGCCGGTACGTATCGTGGTCGCGGTGCGCACGATGAGCGCATTCGATCCGATGCCGGCAATCTGGCCATCGATTGTGACGACCGCCGCCTGTGGGCCTGCCATCCCAAGCGCCGCGACGTGTACCTCGGCCGCGCCTCCCTCCACCCGGACGGGATATTTTCCCGTGACACCCCGCCGGTCGGCAATAATGATCTCGGCCGGGCCGGTATACCCGTCGATCCGCACGCGGACCGTAGCCTGATCGAGGGGCGCTACGCCTGCCGTCTGCCCGATAACCATCGCCTGCAGGGGCGAAGCGCCGAGCCCCGGCGTCTGCAAGACTCTTCCGCCTGCCGTCTGTTCGAGCGCTTCGGCCCCGATCCGCGCCAGGTGTGCTGGCTGGCCGTCTGGCGCCTCGACCCGCGCGCGCTCAAAATACTGTCGGAGGACGCCGTCGGTCTGCTCCGCATCCTCCAGGGGGTAGCCCAGGATCGGAACGCCTCCCAGGTGCGTCCAGTACTGAAGCAGCGGCGGGCAGAGATTATGGCCGGTTTGAGGAAAGAAGCGGCAGTTTGGCTGCGGGACCGTGGGTACGATCGGCGCTGGCATTCTGAGGCGCGCCTCGTACCCCAGACGCCCAAGCGCGACCGTGGTGCCATCAGCCAAATCGAAGCGTGCCCGCTCGAAATACTGGACAGTCGTGCCGTCGATTTGGACCGGCTCCGTCAGCGGCAGCCCGAAGGCCGCGAGCCCGCCCTGTTTTTCCCAGAAGCGGCGGAAGACCCCGCGCAGCGTGTGATTCGTCTGGGGGAAGAGCCGCACGTCCGGGTCCGGCGTCGGCGTCGCCGGCGGACGTGGCGTCGGCATAGCGGGGAGTGGGCTGCTCGGCGGCGTTGGCCTGGAGGCGATGGGCTGGTCACGTGCCGTCGCCGCGCTCCTTCCGATACAGCTGGCCAGCAAGAGGATCGTGGCCAGCAGGCTCGACAGCCTAGTAATACCAGTGGCCATGCGGCACAAGCTCATCTAGGTTCGCGATACGCGCTTTGAGTGCGACAAGGTCGACGCCCGGACCAGGCTTCCCGGCGATGGTTTGGATCCAAAAGCTCTCGTAGAGCACGTGCAGCGGTGCCAGCCCGGCTTTTTCAGTGTAGAGACGAATCTCCTCGGCCGTCGCGAATTGGTTACGATGCGCCGGCTTCACACGCTTGTGGCGATGATGCTCCAGCTCCCACAGAAACCGGTTCCACCCCTCCGGATGCATCAGGTTCCAGGTGTCGAAATAGACCAATCCTCCCGGGATGAGCACCCTCCGGAGCTCATTCAGATAGATGAAGAGGTCCTCTTTGTCGAGATGGAAGAAGACGAGGTGGGCGTAGGCTCTGTCGAAGCTCGCGTCGGCGAACGGCAGAGCCGGCCGGCCAAGCTCATGAAAATGAGCATTATGGAGGTGCGCCGTGCGCTGTTGCGCGATCTTCAGCAAGGCGCCGGAAATATCCGCGCCGTGCCATTGCCCCACCATGGGTGCCAGCTCACGGCCGATGCGCGCCACGCCGCAGCCGAGCTCGAGCACCCGCTGCTCACGGTCCAGCCCGAGTGCCGAGCGAAGCCGCTCGGCCATCTCGCCCCCCGTCCGCTGCAGCGTTGTCTCGTCTGGGCTGCCGTTCATCATCGTGTAGGCCCAGCCGGCATCCTTGCCCACGGCCTCCCAGGCCGCCTTATAGCCTCGGTTTTTCCGCGCTGTCTCGGCCCGAAAGATCCGCCAGGCACGGATCGGATGCTTCCAATACTGGCCCTGGATGAACCTGCGGACCATCTTTTGGTTGACGATAGCCATTTCCCTTCTACGCTTCACGCCGAATTGTAGGAGGGCCGTGCGGCGTTGTCAAAGTTTGGCCTCTCATTGCCATAACGCATACTCCACGGTAGAATACCGGCCGTCGCGGCATGCCCGGCGTGAGCCGGCGCTGTCTAGTGAGGAGCAGTTGGCACGGCGCGGAGGCCACGCAGCCCGATCGCCCGACAGACATGCCGTATACCGTTTTGACAATTGCGCCTACCTCCTTCTTCGCCGACTACGGTGCCCACGTGCGCATCTGGGAGGAGGTCAAGACCCTGCGCAACCTCGGTCATCGCGTCGTCATGACCACCTACCACAATGGCGACGACATGCCTGATCTCGAGATCCGCCGCACGTGGGACGTGCCATGGATCAAGCGCGCAATGGTGGGCTCCTCACGGCATAAGCTCTACCTCGACGCCGCCCTTCTGTGGCGGACGCTCCGGGTGGCGCTTGAGGTCAAGCCCGATATTATTCATGCACACTTGCACGAGGGAGCCCTCATCGGCTCGGCTGCAAGCCGGCTCTTAAGCGTGCCTCTGATCTTCGACTATCAGGGCTCCCTTACGGGCGAAATGCTGGACCATGGCTTCCTGAAAGCCGGGAACTCGATGCTCGGGACATGGCGCGCGCTCGAGCGCTTGATCAATTACCTCCCGGACGCGGTGATTACGTCGTCCTACAACGCCGCCGCGACGCTCCATCGGAAATGGCATTATCCGCGCGATTACCTCTACACGGTGCCCGATTCGGTCAATACGGATCGCTTCCGCCCGTTCGATGGCTCGCCCGAGTGGCAGGCTGAGCGCGTTCGCCTGCGAGCCGCGCTTGGCATTCCCCAGGATCGGCGCCTCGTCGTCTACGTGGGCTTGCTGGCGCCCTACCAGGGCACGAACAAGCTGCTTGATGCTGCCCGCATCGTCGTAGAGCGCCGCCCGGACGTTCATTTCCTGGTCATGGGCTATCCTGACGTCATCTCCTACCACACTCTCGCAGCCTCCTTGGGCGTCGAGGACCACGTCACGCTTCCCGGCCGGATTATGTATCGGGATCTGCATGCCTACCTGGCGCTGGGCGATGTGGCGGTTGCGCCCAAGATGTCGGAGACTGAGGGAGCCGGGAAGATCACCAACTACCTCGCCATGGGGCTCCCGGTCGTCGCCTTCGATACGCCGGTTAGCCATGAGATCCTTGGCGACGTCGGGCGCTACGCACGTTTAGGCGATGTCGCCTCGCTAGCGGAAGAAATGATCGCGCTGCTCGACGATCCCCGCGAGATGGAGATCCTGAGCGCAGCAGGCAGAGCCAAAGCCGTGCGCGAGCACTCGTGGGAGCTCGGGGCGCTGCAGATCCAGGCAATCTACGACCGCGCTCTCGCTCGCCGCGCGGGCCGCCCGCTGCCGACGGTGCCGACGGTCCTTTAGCAGGCCGTCAAGCAGCATCTGAACGATAGTAGGGACGTTCATAGAAGGTCTCTACGGCTGTCCCGCTCTTTCCCTCTTGCTCAGCCCAGGCGCCCGCATCCCTCGATCTCCCGCGTCAGGCTTTTCCCGCGGCCTGGTCCATGACGTGCTGCTTCTGCTGCTTCAGCGGCGTTTTGATGAAGTCGATCCCGTCCCGAAAGTCCTTCAGCTCGTGTCCAGCGAGACGCTCGGCCACATCGGGCGTGGTCGAATTGTCGAGCCGGAGCATTTTCAGCTGCTCGATCGTGACCGGTGGATTGGGGAGGAGGCGATCCATGACCGCAACCGGAAGCTTCATGAGTCCCAACGGTATGTGCACCTTGACCCGCTTGATGCCGACCACATCCATGATCTGGTCGATCATCTGTTCATAGGCGAGTCTGCGTGGCCCGCCAAGCTCATAGATCTGTCTGTCCAGCTCGGGATGATCCAGAATGCCGGCGGCGGCATCGTCGAAGTCGCCGATCCATATGGGCGAGAAGGGCGTCAAGCCGTCCCCGACCACCGGTATGACCGGCCCAGGCAGGATCAGCAGCGGCTTTCGAACCAGATCCGCGAGCTTGTTCACGAACTCATCGCCCTCGCCAAAGATCACCGAAGGCCGCAAAATCGAATACTCCAGCCCGCTATGCTGTACGTATTGCTCGGCTCGATATTTCGTATCGAAATAGGGCAGGCTTGGATCAGGTCGTGCCCCGAGCGCACTCTGGTAGAGGATACGCTTGACGCCAGCTGCTTTGGCAGCCTCGACGACGTTGACGGTCCCGCCGTAGTTGATGCGCTCGAAGGTGACACCCCCGGGGCGCTCGCGGATAATCCCGACGAGGTGGACGACTGTGTCGATGCCTTGCATTGCCTGCGTGAGACTCTCCGGATCGGTCACATCACCCTTGGCTAAGCCCACGTTCCCCGTCGCTAGGTGCTGGCCCTCATCCATGTTGCGGACGAGCACGCGCACCGGCTCACCTCGCCTACGAAGACGTCCCAACAGGTGGCTTCCTACATATCCGCTTCCGCCTGTGAGCAAAATCATATGTGCCGTTCCTTGCTTAGCGGGCTGTGCCCGGCCGGCCATCGGAGCCCCGGCAGGCGTTGGTCGCCGCGCCTCAGCGCGGCGAGCCGCAACCGGATAGCAGGCAATAATAGCAACTTCTTGCCCAGCGGCACGAAGGCGCGCTGGGCGAAGACATCGTAGTTGTTTGCGGCGATCCTGGGCAGGATCGCGCGGTAGAGCAGCGCAGCGGCGGCTACCGCCATTTGCCCGTCGGGATGGAGCAATCCAATGCCCGGCCAGCTGGCCTGATAGAGCTCCTCCGCGCGCCCGATCTCCCAGCGCATTAGCGCCCGAAAGCGCTCGCTTTGTACACCCTGGAGGATCTCATCCTCGCCAACGTGGAAGCGCTCCAGATCCTCGATCGGCAGATAGATCCGGCCGCGCGCGGCGTCTTCCCCTACATCACGCAGGATGTTAGTGAGCTGCAGAGCCGTGCCCATCTCAATCGCGTAGCTCTCCGCCCCCGGACTAAAGCCGATGATATGCATCGCGAGCAGGCCGACCACCGAGGCAACCCGGTAGCAGTAGACCTGGAGATCCCGAAAGCTCGCATACCGGCTGATCGATAAATCCATGGCGACACCGGCCAGCAGTTCGTCTGCGAGCACGCGAGGCAGCCTATAGCGCTCCGCGGCGTCAGCCCAGGCTGGAAGCACCGGATGGGCTCCCGCCGCGCCACCGTGTACCTGCGCGATCCAGGTCTCGAGCGCGTGAGCCGGCTCGTCCTGCGCGTCGACGATGTCGTCCGAGGTGCGCGCGAAAGCGTAGAGCGCCTCCATCGCTTGCCGCTTGGGAGCGGGCAAGAGCCGTGTGGCAAGTGAGAAGCTCTTCGAGGCTACGCGGGTCACCTGGCGGCAGTGCGTATAGGCGCGCACCAATTCTCGGTCGGGCCGCACGATTGCATCGAGTCCCGGTCTTGCCAGGGTTCCTGATTGCGACGAAAGGATCGCCATGGTGCTTCTTCTTCTCCTCAGCCGTGGATGCCGCCCGTACCATGCACTCGGATCGGGCTTGCTTTGCCCTTCCGCCGCCTGGCACGTGCATCCACGTCACCGTTTGCTAGTAGCCTGTCAAGCGGCGTGTGAATGGTTGTAGAGCTGTTCTATAAAATTGACAAACCGCTAGGTTTCCCCGCGCGTCGATCGGCGCGCAGCTATGAGCACCGCGATCTGCTCGACGGCAACCCGCGCATCGCCGTCGACCCGCATATATGGCGCTTTGTCGTCCGCGATCTCGACGGCACCCGCGCCGCCGACGACGACTAATGGTGGGTGTGGGAGACGTTGCAGAGCTTCGGCCATTTCCTGTGCAGCTTGCGCGGTCCCAGCTGTCATCGTCGATATGCAGACGAGATCCGCTCCGACCTGCTCGACGACGGGCAACAGCCCCCCAATCGGGACATCTGCCCCGAGATAGACTACACGGTATCCGCGTCGTACTAGGATCAGTGCCAGGATCACCAGCCCGACGTCATGCTGCTCGCCTGGTGCGCACGCGGCGACGACGGTAGCATGACCCGCGATGATGTCGTAGATCGAAAACAGCGCCTGCAGCTTGCGCCGCAGTAGCTGTGTGGCGAAATGTTCCTGCCCGACCGAGACCGTACCGTCGTGCCAACCGTTTCCGATTGTCTCCAGTGCTGACGAAATGAGCCTCAGGCAAACGTCGTCAAGGGAGTAGAGGGCGAAGGCCTGGCCGAGGACCGCCTCGGCACCCTGTGCATCCAACCGCAGCAGCGCCGTGACAAGCTGCTCCTGGAGCATCTCCCAGGTCACGGGCTTTTCGTCGGTCTGCTCCACTCCTCCATCCGCGTCGAGCAGCCGGACCGCCTGACTGACCGTCAGGCCGTCGATCGTCCGATCCCGCAGCCAACGGATCGTGGCGATATCACGCTCCGAGTAGAGCCGCTGGCCCGTCGCCGTCCGGTGCGGCAGCGGAACGTGATAGCGCCGCTCCCAGGCCCGAAATGTATCCGCCGGCACGCCCGTCTCACGCACGACGACCTTAGTGTTATAGCGTGGCTCTGTCGATAGGTTTTCGCCGAAACGTGTCGTTCGCATCATTCCCTCATACCCGTGAGTCTATCAGTGTGTTATCGATTTGTCAATGCTTTGCACACCACAATCCTAAGCTATGAGAATGATGCGCCGCGGCCCAAGACCGCGGGAGCACCATGCTATAATGGTATCTAGTTGTTTTGCTTATAAAGGTCTACTCGAATGGCCAGTTTCTTAGTAACGTTTTTCCAGCTGTTGTTTCGCATTCTCTTCTTCGCCATTTTCGCGCGGATTATCCTCTCCTGGATCGATCAGGGCGGCCAGATGCGTATCAGCCGGATCTTGTACGACATCACAGAGCCGATCATCTTGCCGATTCGCCGCATCATGCCGAATACAGGCATGCTCGACCTTTCCCCGATGGTGGCGATTATTCTGCTGCAGCTCCTTGGCAACCTGATCGTGGGTGCGCTGGCGCGCTAAGGAGACTACGCGCTAAGGAGACTTTTGTTGCGTCATCGCCGGTTCTTACTGGCCGCCGTGCTGATCGGCGGCATTTCTTCGCTCGGCATAGAGCTTTCCGCTTCACGGCTGCTGGCCCCTTTCTTCGGCACGTCGCAGCTGATCTGGGCCAACGTCATCGGCCTCACGCTGATCTATCTCACGCTCGGCTACCGGTTTGGCGGCCGGCTGGCCGATCGCCGCCCTGACAAGCAGGTGCTCGCCTTTATCCTGCTCTGTGCCGGCCTCTTTACGTCAATCATTCCACTCTTATCGCGGCCGATCTTGCTGTGGTCTTCGAGTGCTTTCAGCAGTTATTCGGTCGGCGTCTTTGCCGGCTCGCTCTTTGGTGTGCTGCTGCTCTTCTCGGTGCCGACCGTCCTACTCGGGATGGTCTCGCCGTTTGCCATTCGCCTTTCGGTGCGCGACGTCGAGTCGGCTGGCAGCACCGCGGGCTCGCTCTACGCCCTCTCGACCGTCGGCTCGATTGTCGGGACATTTCTTCCGGTGCTGCTCCTGATCCCGGTTCTGGGGACGAGCCGCACCTTTTA
This sequence comes from Chloroflexales bacterium, assembly GCA_038254585.1. Lineage (GTDB taxonomy): Bacteria > Chloroflexota > Chloroflexia > Chloroflexales > Kallotenuaceae > JBBSGA01. The sequence goes on from JBBSGA010000206.1 coordinate 8,730, forward strand.
CGTTTTCGCCCTGTTGCTGGTTGTCACCGGGGCGATCGGCATGCGCCGCGTCGCAGCCTTACTCGCCGTTCCCGCCGTACTGCTGCTCGCATTTCTGCAGCTGGGCATTCACGGCATTCGCGAGCCATTCTGCGCCGGCTGTACCTCACTCTATGAAGAGGAGAGCTTTTACAACTACATTCAGGTAGCACGTAGCGATCGGGGACCGGATGGCACCGAGCAGATCGGGCTGATCCTCAACGAGGGGCAGGCCATTCACTCGATCTATAACACGCGCTACGCTCAAACCAAAAACCCCGCCGATTTGCTTACTCTCGGGCCCTGGGACTTTTTCAATGTTGCTCCCTACGTCTACCCCGAACGGAGCAAGCAGGACGTCGACGGAATGTTGTTGATCGGCTCGGCGGCGGGCACGATCCCCAAGCAATTCCTGGCGTTCTACGGTTGGAATGCGCGTATCGACGCGGTGGAGATCGATCCTGACATCGTCAAGGTCGGGCGGCGCTTCTTCGCCATGGAAGACCAGCAGGCGCCGCACTATACGACCCACGTTGCCGACGGCCGGGTCTTTTTACGTCACAGCAGTGGGATCTATGACATCGTCGGCATGGATGCCTATCATCAGCCCTATATCCCATTTCACCTCACGACGCGCGAGTTCTTCTCTGAGGTCTCCGATCATCTTTCCGATCGCGGCGTCGCCGTCGTCAACGCGGGCAAGCCCGGGTCGGACTACCGTCTCGTGCATGCGCTCGCGACGACGATGAGATCGGTCTTTCCGCAGGTCTTTATTCTAGATGTGCCAACCTTCGGCAACAGCGTCGTCATCGGGGTGAAGCAGCTGGTCGGCGATGGAGTCGCCAACTTCCGCGCGAATATGCGGCGTATGCCCGACCCGACGCTCGCCTTCGTCATGGAGGAGGGCCTGAGCGGCGACGAGACCACCGGCAAGCTGCCGCTGCGCGAGTGGACGGCCGCAGACATGGCGCAGCGTCCTTTTACCGACGATTGGGCGCCGGTCGAGCGGGTTATCGACCAACTGATCGTGCGCGCAGCGGAGAGCGGGATTGGGCGCTGAGATGGGCCAGCCTGTCGATCGTGGGGAGGCGCGCGGAAAGCTGCCGCGCGGGATCATCGTCCTCGGGGCGCTGCTCTATGCCGGCGCGTTCGTTTCGTTTGCGGCTGGTGCCATCGTCCCGGGCGCCGTGCTTGCCGGTCTGCCACGCTGGGTGCTGCTCTTCGGGGCGCTCGCCTGCGCCATTCTCGCGACCGGCCTGCTGCGGCGGCGGCGCTGGGCGTGGTTCGCCGCGCTCGCCTTTGTCGTGGTGAATGCCTACTATCTGCTCCTCGGTGCAGCTGAGCGCGGGCAGAATACACTCGTGGGCGGGACTATTCTGGCTGTCGTCGCCGCCTATCTGCTCTGGCCGGGCGTGCGCTCGGCCTTCCTCGCGCGCTAGTAGCAGCAGGCTTCGGCCGATCAGACGACCGACCTCTACAGCGCGATCGTGTACTGTACGGTACGATACCGCCATGCGTCTGCACGTTGCGCTCCGCTACCTCCTGTCGATGCTGCTCGTCGGAATCACGGGTGGCTGTGCGTCCCCTGGCGCTACAGCCCAGATTCCGTCCGTAATGCCACGACAATCTGTGACCGTGCCGGGTGGCCTGGCGGCACTGCCGGTGTCACCGGCAGTCGAAGCAACGCCCGGCGGGCAGTCCCGATCTTCCGCGACGGCGCTCGCCGTGCCACCGGCCGAAAGCTCGAGTCCAACCTCCACCATCCCGGTCTACGGCTATCGGGTGGTCAAGGCATACCCGCACGATCGCGACGCCTTCACCGAGGGCCTGGTCTACGTCGACGATCAGCTCTATGAAGGCACCGGGCTGAACGGAGACTCATCGCTGCGCCGCGTGGACCTGACGACCGGCCGGGTCCTGCAGGAGCACGATCTTGACGCCGCGTACTTCGGCGAGGGGATCGCCGTCTTCGGCGGCCGCATCATCCAGCTGACCTGGCAATCCCACATTGGCTTCGTCTACGACCGCGCAAGCTTCGGTCCCCAGCGCCAGTTCGGCTATCCTACCGAGGGCTGGGGCTTGACCCAAGACGGAACACACCTGATCATGAGCGACGGCAGTGCGACGCTCCACTGGCTGGACCCGCAGACCTTCAAGGAGACGCGATCCATCGTCGTCCGTGACGATGCCGGCCCGGTCATGCAGCTGAACGAGCTCGAATATATCGACGGCGAAATCTA
>JBBSGA010000207.1:0-10979 GCA_038254585.1 Chloroflexales bacterium
CAGATGGGTTGCGTGCCGAGCGCGAGCAAAAGATCACGATCGACGTCGCCTATCGCTACTTCGCCACCCCCCGCCGGAAATTTATCATTGCCGACACCCCGGGACATATCCAATACACCCGGAACATGGTCACCGGCGCTTCAACAGCAGAGTTAGCCATTGTGCTAATCGATGCCCGCAAAGGAGTGCAGACCCAATCAAAGCGGCACGGCTTTATCGCCACGCTGTTGCGTATTCCCCACCTTGTCGTCGCCGTCAACAAGATGGATCTGGTGGAGTATGACGAAGTGGTCTACGACCAGATCGTCGATGAATATGCGGGCTTTATCTCGAAGCTCAATGCGCAGGATGTCACCTTTATACCGGTCTCGGCTTTGGCCGGCGATAATGTCGTCGATAAGAGTGCCAACATGCCGTGGTATGAGGGTCCGACGCTGTTGCATCACTTAGAGCATGTCAACGTGGGCGCCAGCCAGAACTTTGTTGATTTTCGCTATCCGGTGCAGTATGTCCTGCGGCCGAATCAGCATTTTCGTGGCTACGCCGGTCAAATCGTCTCCGGTCGCATCAGTCCGGGTGACGAAGTCGTCGTCTTGCCCGCTGGTCTCGAAAGCAAGATCAAGGAAATTGTCACATTTGGGGGCAACCTTGACGAGGCACGGGCAGGTGATTCGGTTACGCTCACGCTCGAAGACGAAATCGACATCAGCCGTGGCGACATGATTGTGCGCAAGGGGAATCTGCCGCAGAAAAGTAATGACATCGATGCAACCGTGTGTTGGATGAGCGAAGACCCGCTTGACACCAGCAAAACGTATCAGTTGCAGCACACAACGCGGCATGTGCGGGCGATGGTGACGAAGCTCAACTATCGGATCGATGTGAATACGATGCACCGCGAAGAAGTTAGCATGCTGGCGTTAAACGAAATCGGGCGCATCCAGCTCACCACGACACAGCCGCTCTTCTACGATCGCTATGCCCTCAACCGCATGACCGGCAGCTTTATTCTGATCGACCCGGCCAGCAATAATACCGTGGCGGCCGGCATGATTCGGGGCAAGTCGCGCGATATCGATGATCTGCTGGATGTGAGTCGCGACGAACAAGAACGGCGGCGCCAACGGTTGGAACAGGTGGTCTGGGACGCCGGGGCCCTGGCACTGGAAGAGCGCGAGACACTAAACGGGCACAGAGGCGCAGTCCTGTGGTTTACTGGTCTATCCGGCTCCGGAAAATCGACCGTTGCCAAACACCTTGAGCGTAGGCTCTACGCGCGTGGCATCCACACCATGTTCCTCGACGGGGACAGTATCCGCCATGGCCTGAGTGGTGACCTCGGCTTTGCTCCGGAAGATCGCGCGGAGCATATTCGCCGCGTCGCGGAAGTGGCATCGATCGGTTTCTCACACGCCAGCGTTGTGCTCTGTAGCTTTATTTCACCCTACCGGCGCGAGCGTGATTACGGGCGCAGCATCGTGCCAGAAGGGCGCTTCTTTGAGATTTACACGAAGTGTGATCTCGAAGTGTTGAAACGGCGCGACCCTAAAGGTCTCTACGCCAAAGCGGCCAGCGGCGCCATCAAGCATGTTACCGGCATCACTGCGCCGTATGAGGAACCGACGAATGCCGAAATCGTTGTGGAAACGGACATCGACAGTCCTGACGTGATTGTCGACAAGCTGCTGCAGCTACTGGAAAATGCTGGGATTATTCGGGCTGCATAGCACGTTCTTCTCGCCCGTAACGTTGGAGGCGCGGGCGGGCAGCGCAGGGTTTCGGCCGAAAGGAAGTTTATGACACGCATCGAAGGGATAGACCCTGATCAGGTCGACAGTCAGATCAAGCGGGTTTTCGAGCAGCAAGCGCGCACCTGGGGCGCGCCGCTGCTCAATCACCTCGTGTATGCGCGTCGCCCCACGATCTTTCGGGGCGTGCGCGGGATGTGGGGTGGGATCGCTGCCTCCGGCCTGATCGACGAACAGCTGCAGGCGCTGGTCAATCGCCGTGTAGCGATGATCAACGGCTGCGCTTTTTGACAAGACATCAACGCTGCCGTGGGCAGTAAGCTTGGCATTCCCGACGAAAAGATTTGGGCGCTCCCTGAGTACGCGACGAGCGAGTGGTACGACGAGCGCGAGCGGACGGCCTTGGAATATGCTGATAGTATGACCATCACCGGGCACGATGTCACGGATGAGCTCTTCGCCCACCTGCGCAGTTTCTTCGACGACGATGCGCTGGTGGAGCTGACCGAGGTGATCGCCTGGGAAAACGCATCCAGCAAATTCAACCGAGCGCTGCGCATCCCATCCCAGCGGTTGTGGAAGACCGGCGGGGCCACCGGCGCGCCGGAACAGCTTACCTGACACGAGGTCATCATGCCACACAACCGCATGCGCACATTTAATAAGCACATCCTCATGCGGGACGATCACGGAGGGACGCTCGATGCGGATTGAGCACGTCGATACCGGCAGCGCCGGCGAAGCCACCATGCGGATCGAAGGGCTGCGGCAGGCTGTCACGCTCCTGCACCTGACGGACAGCCACCTGACCGAAGTCGATGATCGCGATCCCGATGTGCTCGAAGCCGGAGAGCAGCGCCGCGTCACCTTCGCGGCGCTCTCGCCCGTGGGCATCGCGACCCGCGACCATTTCCGCCGCGCGCTGGCACGCAGCACGGAGCTCGGCGCGGACTGTGTCGTCTTGACCGGGGACATCGTCGACTTCCCTTCCTCCGCCAATCTCGAGATGGTCGAAACCGAGCTGGCGGCAGCGGCGCTGCCGTACCTCTACACGCTCGGCAACCATGACTGGTATTTGCCGCATCTCGTATGGAGCGACGCAACGCGAGCGCGCTACTATCCCCGGTTTGATGGCCTGACCGCGGGCAATCCGGCCTACCAGACGCGCGACGTCGGCGGGGTACGGCTGGTCACGATCGACAACAGCAATTATCAGGTGAGCCCGGAGCAGCTCGCATTTCTCCGTGTGCAGCTGGCGACAGGGCTGCCCTGCCTCCTTTTTATGCATATCCCGATCTTCGTCCCGTCGCTGGCGGTCGACGTCGTAGCGAGGTTCCAGGCGCCGATCATGATGGCCGCGACAGGCTGGACGCCTGAGACGCAGGCAGAGTGGCAGGTGCGCGACGCGGATCAGAGCACACTGGAGTGCCGCGAGCTGCTGGCGAAGGGAACCGTAGATAACCTGGTGGGCATCTTCTGCGGACACGTACATTTTGCGCACGCCGACGCGTTTCGCGCGGGACATGTGCAGTACGTGACGCAGCCGGGCTTCGAGGGAGGCTACCGGGTGATCCGCCTCTTGCCCGGTTAGGGTGCTGGCAAAGCGCTTACTACAGAGTCGGACGTACTGCTACCGACTTGGCCTTCGGCCGCACCCGGTTTTTGACAGTCTGCTCACCGCGATCCTGCTCGGAGCAGCTATGGTGCGCGACCTTGGGCAGCGGCAGGCAGCAGCACGCGATGCAGCACGAACGGCCGTGGCTCCCGCCGCGGTGTCCCGAACGCCTGTTTCACCGCTGGCGACGCCAAATGCCGGCAACGGAATCCTGAGCGCACGCGGTCGGGTATCCGCCGCCGGGACCCGACCGCATGCGAGCACCGCCCCAGGATCGATCGTCGCGGTCTGGCCGGATCCCAGCTCGATGGCAGGCGCGCCAACCTGTGCGCTCCTGCCCGGCAGCGACGTGCTCGTGCTCGCGACGAGCCCCCAAGCCAACCGATCCTACAACGTGCAGCACGGTGCGTGCAACGGCTGGGTTGAAGCTCGTTTCCTGCGCGTGACGGTCATCGAACCGAGCAAATGACTCCAGGAGCTGCCGTCGCACCTCCGGTTACTGGCGACCATCGGTGCCCATCTAGCTGTGCAGGTGCTGTTCCACCTCCCGCGCGATTCCGTCAATCACCCCATCATCGGCCGCGTCGAGGCAAAAAAGGTCGGGACGGCTGCACTGCGCAGGCCGGTGCGCGCCGTGTACCTGGCCCATGATTGCTACCCTTGTTACGTCATAGGGCGTCGCGGAGCGAGCCGCTGCTCGCGCCCGTTCGCTGGCGCGGGACACATGCCACACGATACCGGGGTAGCGCTCGTGCAGGCGCTGCTCCAGCTCCCCGGCCAGACGATCGTACAGCTGGTCAGTCATCGCGCCACCTCATCCTTGCCTCGATCGTACACCCGTCTCCTGGCCACATGCATCAGATCCACTGTACGCCGCGGACGGACGACCCAAGCCGCCGGGACGCGGGCGGGCACTCGCCGGTCGCTTCTGTTTTATCTGCAGCATTTTCCAGGTAGGCGTCGTCGAGCAGGGCGCCCCGAAGGTCGGCGCGCTGCAGCTCAGTCCCCAGCAGGCGGGCGCCGCGCAAATCGGCACCACGCAGGTTCGCGCCCACGAGAACGGCGCCGCTGAGATCGGCGCCGAAGAGGTTTGCGCTCGCCAGGTTCGCCCCCTCGAGCGAGCAAAAGCCCAGGTAAGCAGCCTGGAGGTCGGCCTGCTCGAGCACAGATCGCGTGAGGTTGGCCCCCTCCAGCACGGCACAGCGTAGATCGGCGCCTGAGAGGTCGGCCGCTTGCAGATTGGCGCGGCGGAGACACGCGCGGCGCAGGTCGGCCCCGCGCAGATCAGCAGCATGCAGGTCAGCATATTGCAGTTGGGCGCCCTGCAGACAAGCGTTCCCCAGGCAGGCAGCGTGCAGGTCGGCAAAGCCCAGGGCGGCCGCGTGCAAGTCGGCCCCGGCAAGATCGGCGCCTCGAAGATCGGATCGGCGTAGGTTCGCCCGTTGGAGCTCCGGCGCGGTGGCGCTTCGGTGGGATACGGCACTACGATGCGGGGTTTCATCACGGGTTAGCTGCTGCAGCATGCGCCTCTCGTCCCTTTCTTTGCTCTGGCGCCATCTACGGGCCGCGGGGGCGCCTCTGGCAGGCGCCCCCGCGGCCATCGTCGACGGGATCGAGCTCCAACGCGTGGCGGGGCCTGGGGAAACTCTGTAGCGAGCTGCCACGGCTGGCGTGGCCCGCTGGTCCGGCGACGGCTTATACGGTCGGTCCTGCAGCTATTGTAGTCGACGTGAGCTCCCTTCGCTATTGGCAATCCCGCCAGAGTTTCGGCCGCAAACTTCGTTCAGACTGCACAAGCCGGGTGCCAAGTGGAATCGGACCGTGCGGCGTCCTGCAAGATCTCCAGCGCCGCAAGTCCGTAATCGTAGCTTTGTCCGCTGCAGGGCAGGTATAGCACAGCTCCCGCTTGTCGAGAGTTGTGCCGTGATGCGCACTATGGCAAGAGTAGAAGGGCGATTTTGGCGGCACGTGGATTCTCACACCGTTTCACTCAGGACGGTTGCCATAAGTTGGCGACGGGAACCACGAAAATCGATGCAACGGGTTGTCACTTTTGTACAAATATCGATACCGTAAATTCATATTTACTGTCCATTGCGGACCGGAAGTGGGCTATGGTACGGTACGCCTGGGTCTAGCTCGATGGCACTGCGTGGATCGGCGTGAGCGCCTCATCGTCCACCTACGCACATCCTCTTGCGGCGACGCGCTAGACCGGTGGACGACGCTTCAGTCCACGGGGCTCCGGCCCGACGGGATTCCTCGCTATGGCAGCGCAACACGTCGACGTTAGGTCGTGTGCATCGCCGAAAGGCGGCGCATGCGATGGCACGAAAGCCATCCAGGGGAGGAAGGGACCATGGCGGAACAAGGCGCTGAGGCAGTTGCCGACAGCTTTGGACAAGCATTCACAGACGAGCAGAAATACTATCTCCAGGGCTTCGTCAGCGGCGCGGAGGTAGCCCGTACCAGCCGGGGCTTGCCGACGTTCGCGGGCACGCTCGCCAGTCTCGGGCTGGCGCCTGGCGGTATGACCGGCGCCCAGGCATCCGAGGGCGCATTCCCACCGGGAGAGGCGCCGGGAACCGCCGGGCCAAGCGACGTGCAGCCGAGTCCCAGCGGTCCCGACGCGATCCACCACCTGGCGCAGGACCGCTTTCTGGCGGAAGGCAAAACGCTGGCGCCGGAGGAGCAGGCCAAGCGCCGCAAGCATCCGCTCGACATGTGGGACGAGCTCCAACAACACGCCGTGGAAGGCACATTTCCCAAGGGCACCGACGTCTTTGCCTTCAAGTTTCGGGGCCTGTTCTACGTCGCGCCCGCCCAAGACGCCTTTATGTGCCGGCTGCGGTTTGCGGGGGGCCTGCTGAGCTCCTACCAACTGCGGCAGGTGGCCGCCATCGCAGAAAACCTCGCGGGCGGCTATGCGGACGTCACGACGCGCGCCAACCTGCAGCTGCGCGAAATCCGCCCGGAGGATATCGTCGCGGTGCTCAACGCGCTGCAAGACTGCGGCATCGTCAATCGCGGCGCCGGAGCGGACAACATTCGCAACATCACCGGCTCTCCCACCGCCGGCATCGATCCGCAGGAACTGATCGACACCCGGCCGCTGACCGGCCAGCTGCACCATTACATCCTGAACCACCGCGAGCTGTACGGCCTGCCGCGCAAGTTCAACATCGCCTTCGACGGCGGCGGCCGGATCAGCGCGCTGGCCGAGACCAACGACGTCGGCTTCGCGGCGGTGCGCGTGCGCGAAGGCGCAGCGGTGCCGGCCGGAGTCTACTTCCGGATGCAGCTCGGCGGCATCACCGGCCACGGCGATTTCGCGCGCGACGCCGGGATCCTGCTCGAGCCGGACGAATGTGTGCCGTTGGCGGCCGCGGTCGTGCGCATGTTCATCGACCATGGCGATCGCACCGACCGCAAGAAAGCGCGGCTCAAATACCTGTTGGATCGCTGGGGCCTGGAGCAGTATATCGAGGAAGTCCGGCGGCACCTCGCCTACGACCCCGTGCGCTTTCCGCTCGAGGAATGCGAGGCCGCGGCGCCGGTAAGCCGGCATGCCCACATCGGCTTCCACCGCCAGCGCCAGGAAGGGCTCTTCTACGTAGGGGTCGTGCTCCCGGTGGGCCGCCTGCGGGTCGTTCAGCTGCGCGGCCTGGCAGAGATTGCCGACCGTCACGGCAGCGGCACGATCCGCCTGACGGTCTGGCAGAATCTGCTGATCTCGGACATTCCCGAAGAGCAGATTTTCGCCGTGCAAGCGGAGCTCGAGAACCTGGGCCTGGAGTGGCAGGCCAGCCTGCTCCGCGGCGGGCTGGTGGCCTGCACGGGCAACGCTGGCTGCAAATTCTCGGCGACGGATACCAAGCGCCACGCGCTTGAGCTCGCGGCGCACCTCGAAGCCGGCCTCGAGCTCGACCAACCGGTCAACCTGCACCTGACCGGCTGTGCCCATTCCTGCGCGCAGCACTACATCGGCGACATCGGCTTCCTCGGAACCAAGGTCGAGGCCGGAGACGACGACATGGTCGAGAGCTACCACATTTTCGTGGGCGGAGGCTACGGCGAGCACCAGGAGCTGGGCCGGGAGATCTACCGCGACGTCGTGGCGTCAGAGGCGCCCGCGGTCGCCAAAAACATGCTGGCGGCCTATCTGGCGCACCGGAGCAATCCTGATGAGCCGTTCGTCGAGTGGACCAGGCGCTATGCCACGGACGAGCTCGAGGCGCTGTTCGAAGAGCAGCTTGTCGCGGCTCGGTGAGCGCGGAGGTGAGCGACATGGCAATTCCTGTTCTACCCGAAAGCGCGCCGTTCACGCCGGCCCAGCGCGCCTGGCTCAACGGCTTCCTGGCAGGAGTGCTCAGCCTGGATCTGAGCACAGCCATGGGCGGCGCCGTACAGTCGCCGGCATCTGCCGGCGAACCGATCGCCGTCGCCGCGGCCGAGGAAGAGCTGCCCTGGCACGATCCGACCCTGCCGATCGACGTGCGCCTCGCGCTGGCCGAGGGCCAGCCGCGTGCGCGGCAGCTGATGGCCGCGATGGCCCAGCTCGACTGTGGCACCTGCGGATACGCGTGCAAGACCTACGCCGAGGCGATCGATCGCGGCGAAGAGCAGAGCCTGGCCAAATGCACGCCGGGCGGCAAGGAAACCGCCCGGAAGCTCAAGCAAATCATGGCGCGGGCGGCGGCCTGACGAGCCCACTCGCGAGCCGCCAACCGATGAACTGAACGAAGAGCAAGGAGACCAACCCCGATGCAGCTATCCCACGCATTAGAGAGCGCACCTTTCACGCCGGCGCAGCGCGGCTGGCTCACCGGCTTTTTGTCCGGAACCCTCGGCCTGGACCGGAACTTACCAAGCTGGCAGTCGGCGCTGGACGCCGCGCGGGCGAGGACGATCGGCGACCGGCAGCACCCGTTTGCGGCCGCGGTGCTGCGCGTCGACGCGCTGACCGGGAACGGCTCGGCCAAGGACGTGCGCTGCGTAGCATTCGACCTCAGGAACAGCGGCGTGACCTACCATGCCGGCGACTCGCTGGGCGTCTATCCTGAGAACTGCCCCGAGCTGGTCGGGCTGATTTTGGCGGCGCTGGGCGCGACTGGCGACGAGCCGGTAGCCGCGCCCGACGGCCGGACCGTCGCGGCACGTGAGGCGCTGACACGGGATTACGCGGTCACCGCCTGCGGCGATCGATTGCTCGCATTCCTCGCGGACTCGGCCGGGGATCCCGGCGAAGCGCGGCGGCTCCGGGCATTGGCCGACGACGACCCCGACGGCTTCCTGGACGGGCAGGATCTCCACGATCTGCTGGAGCACTTCCCCTCGGCCAGGTCGGCGCTCGGCGATCTGATCGCGGCGCTGGCGCCGATCGAGCCACGGTTGTACTCGATCTCCTCGTCACCGCGGGCGCACCCGGATGAAGCGCACCTGACGGTGGGCGTCCTGCGCTATACGAGGGCCGGCTGTCCCCGGGTGCGCAAAGGCGTCGCCTCGACCTTCCTGGCAGAGCGCCTGCGACCGGGGCAGAAGGTGCGGATCTTCGTGCAGCCTGCGCATGGTTTCGGCCTGCCGCGCAGCCCAGAGACACCGATCATCATGGTCGGTCCCGGCACAGGCATCGCGCCCTTCCGCGCCTTTCTGCAGAGCGCAAGGCCCAGGCGGCGCCCGGTAAAGCCTGGCTGCTCTTCGGCGACCAGCACCGCGCGTGCGACTTTCTCTACGGGCACGAGCTCGAGGAGTATCTCCGCTCGGGCGTTCTGACGCACCTCGACACGGCCTTCTCGCGCGATCAGGCCGAGAAGATCTACGTCCAGCATCGCCTGCACGAACAGGCCGCGCGCCTCTGGGCCTGGCTGCAAGCGGGAGCCTACTTCTACGTCTGCGGCGACGCCAAGCGTATGGCGCGTGACGTGGACGAGACGCTGCACCGGATCGTGGCCGAAAAGGGCGGCCTCTCGGCCGCCGAGGCAAAGACCTACGTGGCGGGACTGCTACGCGCGAAGCGCTACCAGCGCGACGTCTATTAGAAAGGAGCTACCACCATGCCGTATATCAAGCCGGACGCCGTCGTCGACACGCTGCTTCAAGCCGGCGAGAGCAAAGCTAACCTTGGGATTAAGGACTGGCTCATCCGCGGATTCTTGTCGGGCGCCCTGTTAGGTTTCGCCACCACGCTGGCCTTGACTGCCACCGGCCAGACGGGGCTGCCGATCGTCGGGGCGCTGATCTTTCCGGCCGGCTTCGTGATGATCGTCCTGCTCGGGCTGGAGCTCGTCACGGGCAACTTTGCCGTGCTGGCCTTTCCGCTCCTCGACGGCAAGATCGGCTGGGGCAAGCTGACGGCGAACTGGGGCTGGGTCTTCGTAGGCAATCTCCTCGGCAGCGTCGTCTATGCGCTGCTGTTCTGCATGACGGTGACGCGTGACGCGCCGATCGCGCAGCAGCTTGTGAAGAGTGCCCAGGCCAAGACGCTGGCCTACCAGGCGCTCGGCTGGCACGGGATGGAAGTGATGATCGTCAAAGCGATCTTGTGCAACTGGATGGTCACGCTGGGCGTCGTGATGGCCTTCACGTCGCAGTCGACGATCGGCAAGATCGCGGCGATGTGGCTGCCGATCCTGACCTTCTACGCGCAGGGCTTCGAACACGCCGTCGTGAACATGTTTGTGATCCCGGCGGGCATGCTCCTCGGCGCCAAGGTCTCCCTCGCCGACTGGTGGCTGTGGAACCAGATTCCGGTTACGATCGGGAACGTCGCGGGCGGATTCGTCTTTACCGGCGTGGCGCTGTATGTGACCCACCGCCGGGCCCAGCCACATGCGCCGGCCGCGCTCGCTCCGGCTGGATTCGCTTCGGAGTCCGAGCCGGTCGCGGGATAGCGCGGCCCGCAGCCCAAGCCAGGAGATCGCGATGAGCGCATTTGCCCCTCGGGTTGGCCTACACCGTCGGCGAGGGGTGCACGGCCACCATGCTCTACTTCGCGCGGGCAGCGCCGCCGGCGGGATGGCCAACGATATGCGCCGCGACCGGCCCACGATCTTCACCAACCTCAAGGACGACGTGGGGCTCGACGCGGTGCTCGCCTGGCCCGCGGACCAACCGAAGACGTTCTGAGGCTTTGACAGCCTAAGGGCCGATGGGTCCGGGAGAACATCGGGCCACTCGGCGGCGACCCGCACGACGTCACCCTCTTTGGCCTGTCCTCGGGCGCCTTCATGATCGGGGCGTTGTTCGGCGTTCCGGCACCGCGCGGGCTGTTCCACCGCGCTCGGTAATGCGACACGATCGCCATGATCTCGACGCCGGTCCGGCGCGATGTGGACTGACGCGAGTCGCTCTAGCGCCGGTTGCGCCGGTTTGTGACAGGCTCTCGGCCCACTACCGTTCAAATTGGCGGGCACCAGCCGTCCACGGATACAACACGGATACACGGATAGCGCATCGTAAAGCAATCTGCCTCCGCAGAGCCAGACGAGCACGGAGAACCTCCGGCCGGCTCGGCTAGGCGCTGCGCGATGTCTGCGCCGATAAGGCCCGGCTACGAGGTCGATTCGACGGAGCTTATGCACAGCAGACACCGCTCTCAACAGCTGGCTGCTCGCCCG